>JBARMK010000296.1:0-2743 GCA_049802395.1 Candidatus Angelobacter sp. | reverse complement strand
CGATGGAGCTATCCAGCAACTTCTTCCATCGATTCGCTTGGAAATCGAAAACCAACAGGCTTTTTGAATTAAAAGACACAGCATTGGCGGACAAAGCCATGAGATACCGCCCATGGGGCGACCAGCGTGGACTCCACAATCCTTTCGATCCGGGGACGGTCTTAATCTGGCCAGTCTGCAAGTCCATAATGCTGATGTCTATTTTGTCCGGTTGATATCTCAGCCTGCCAAACGTGAGGTACTTTCCATCGGGTGACCACGTGGGGACGCCCTCTTCCTGCTGGTCCCCAGGAATCAGTTGCTGTGGAACGCCACCATCGCGGGATATAACGAAGATCTCCGCCGGTTTCCCGGCGAGGTATTGCCTGTACGCGATACGCGCACCATCAGGAGACCAATGAGGTGAATCTGCCAGCAAAGGTGAAAAAGTAAGCTGCAGGGTATCGCTTCCGTCGATCCTGCTCCGCCAAAGAGTATATTCAGGAAGCTTCTCGTACGTTACCCACTGGCCATCGCGAGAAAAATCCAGGGTGGCGACAGACATCCCATTCATAAAGGGCAGCAAGGCGCGAGTCTGCTGATCGTAGCGCACCAACTCACCGCGCTGCAGCTTGCCCAGAGCAAAGATCTTTTTGCCGTCGAGACTGGACGCGGGAGCATAGAACTCCACCGGGTTATTGGTAAGACGAACCCGCTTGGGATGAGCAAACCGCAGCCACGCGGGTTGGTCGCGTATCGCCCAGAGATCGGCCTTGCCGTTAGTGCCCGCGGAATAGAGCAAGTACCTGGCGTCGGGCGTCCAATTGCAGAAAGAGATGCCTTCGACAGCCGGTGAAACCAGGTTGCGGAGGTTTATGCCGTCAGCATCAATGGACCAAATGGAGAAGAGATCAGCGCCATTGCCGGCTTCAGGATCAAGCTGGGTAAAGCAGAGCCTTCTGCTGTCCGGAGACCAACTCGGCAAGAAAATGATGGAGCGAGCGGAGGAATAGATGTGACGAACGACGCCGTCATCTATGTTTACGACAGCCAAGTCGCGACCGCCTTTAATCTGCGCATAGCGGCGCCCGTCAGGCGCCAGCGCAATACTGCCATCCATTTTTCCCAGGGGCTGAGGGGAACCGCTGGGCAAAGGCAGCTTCCAAAGGGTGCCTTGAGGCCAGCCATCGCTCACCAGCAAGCTTTCTCCGCCAGGGAACATACCTTCGAGCACAGGAGTTTTGAATGGCGTATTGACGTAAACCGGCGCCGCGCTGCCGCTTGCGGAGACTATGGCAATAGACTTCTTATCTGCAATTTGTTCTTGAAAATAGACGCGAACACCATCGGTGAGCAGAAAATCTCCGATTGGGTGACCAGCATCAGTGAGCGGCGTATAGCCAGTAACGATCGGCGGCGGCGAGGACACAACGAAGAAACCCACACTGGCCACCACTGCCAGGAGAGCAACGGCGAACACTGCTATGAACCAAGGGCGACGCGGTGCACGTCGTTGAGGCACTGGAACCTGCGATTCCTGTTGCGGCGCACTACGAGTGGCTGACGACGGCTCAACGGCTTCGTGGTCTGGCGGGGCCTGGGCTGGAACTGGGGTTTCGATTCTGGTCACGGAGGCGATAAAGCGATAACCTTCGCCGCGCACCGTTTCTATATAGCGTTCGCCGTTCTCACCTATGGCCTTCCGAAGATTGCCGACGATAACCTTTAGCGCGTCTTCAGAGATAAAAGCTTTTCCCCAAACCTTATTTCGCAGCTCTTCCTTGGAAATAAGCGTGCCGGAGTTCTCGACGAACACTAACAGCAAACTAAAAAGCTGAGGACTCAGGTTGACCGGCTGTCCTTTGCGTAAGAGACGACGTTCCGCGGGCTCTAAACGAAATGGCCCGAATTCGTATATGAGCTTTCCTTGCATACGTTTGGCGTATTTACCAAATTTTTACCGTATGTTGCCTTCCAGGCCAACCTAAGGAGTGCGTATTGTGGAGCACGAAAGCGGCATCGATCTGGCTGACGCCAGAAATTCTACATCTTTTCAGGAAAAGAGATGCTATGACCTTCATCGAAATCCGGAAGTTCGTGTCATGGGCTTCTTTGCTTTTAATGTTGACAACAAGTTCGGTATTGCTGGGGCAGGCTAACTCAATTACCGAGTTCTCGCTTTCAAGTAATGTCGCCAGCCCTCAGCAAATTACCCTCGGTCCCGATGGAGCACTGTGGTTTACTGAGAGCAACGCCGTTGGCCGGATCACTACCACAGGGATCATTAGTGAGTTTCCCTTACCGACTCGGGCCTTTCCCTCCGGAATTACCCAAGGGCCAGATGGGGCTCTTTGGTTTACCAACCCCGATATCCTTGGCAAAATCGACCGTATTACAACTTCCGGAGACCTGATTGAATACATCATACCGAATGTACCAGAGTTTTCTGTTCCCGCAGGTATCACGACCGGACCAGACAAGGCACTTTGGTTTACCATCCAGGAAGCCAACGCAATTGGTCGTGTAACCACAGATGGAAATTTCACCCAATACATTATCCCGGCGGGCTTGAATTTAATATTTGGGAGTGAACCTCGCGACATAATAACAGGCCCTGATGGTGCCTTATGGTTTACCGAAACATCTGGAAACAGCATTGGTCGAATCACTACAGATGGAATCATCACAGAGCATCCTTTACCTACGCCTAACGCCCGCCCAATAAAAATCACCGTGGGGCCGGATCTTGCCTTGTGGTTTACGG
>JBARMK010000295.1:0-14525 GCA_049802395.1 Candidatus Angelobacter sp. | reverse complement strand
GGAAACGGGTTGAACAGATAGAGCACTAGCGGTTCGGCGGGATAATGAAAGTCTCGAACATCTGTGCACAGGCTTGCAATCGGGGTCGCGAGCTGATGTCTGGCGGTGAATTGCGAATGTTCTCTTCCGCCGCTTGGTGCAGCTTAGGCAGCAACTCCAAGCCGACGATCCGCTTAAACCCGCGCTCAGCCGCCATCAGCAAACAGCGACCCTTGCCGGAGCCCAGATCGATAAAGGTAAAATCCGGGAAATTGATGGGCAAAGCTTGCATGATCTGCTCAAAGATCCATGGCTCTGTGGGGAAGTATTGATTGCCCGTAAGCGTTGCGACCACCTGCGTGCGGAAGCTTACGTTTACGCGAGTTGTGTCCACGGAGTGGTCCAGGTCATAATCCAGGTCGCCGTAGCGGGCCTTGCGTCGCGACGGCATGAGCTCAACCAATACGCTCCACAGTGCTGCCGCCAGGCCTGACAGAGATCGCCGCAGGCCGAAGTAATGCATGCTCTCGCGCCAGTGCCGGACGAAAGTACGGAGGAAGCTGAAGGAAGCCACATCTCCAGCAGGTATTGAGGTGCTTGGTTTAGAATCAGCATCACCCATGAAAAAGGCCATCGATCATCTTCGGAAATCGGACGCTATTCTTGCTTCTATTATTGACCGCGTGGGCGACTGCAAGGTGAACTATCGCGACCCCACTTTTGAAATGCTGGCGCGGGCCATTGTTTTCCAGCAGCTCAGCACTAAGGCGGCCACAACGATTTACGGCCGTCTGGAAGAGGCCGCCGGTGGCCGTCTGACGCCTGAAGCTATCCAGAATCTCAGCGTGGGCGAGATGCGGTGGGCCGGACTGTCGCGGCAAAAGCTGGGCTATATACGCGACCTGGCCGAGCATGCCCTAAGCGGCAAAGTTGATTTCGCCAAGTTGCCGGATATGACTGACGAAGAGGTGATTGCAGCACTCACGGACATCAAAGGCGTTGGCGTTTGGACCGCGCACATGTTTCTACTCTTCTCATTGCGTCGCCCCAATGTGCTTCCGACAGGAGATCTGGGGGTACGCATGGCAATTCAGCGCGCGTATCGCAAACGCAAGCTGCCCCCGCCAAAGCAGATCGAGCAGATCGCCAAAAGCTGGCATCCCTATTGCAGTTTTGCAGCGTGGTATCTGTGGCGAAGCCTGGAGCTGCCGAAAACAGAAAGCACAAACCACAAAGGGCGCAAAGGAACACGAAGAGAACCGAAATCAAAGTGATCACGTAACCTCTTTTGCGCGCCTTCGTATTCTTTGTGATTAACCCCTTTTGGTAGAATCGTAAGTTCAATGGCCAATGACCGCAAAATCCGCGTGCTTGTCGCCAAGCCAGGCCTGGACGGGCATGATCGCGGCGCCAAGGTGATTGCCCGCGCTCTGCGCGACGCCGGTATGGAGGTCATCTACACAGGACTCCGGCAAACGCCGGAAATGATCGTTAGCTCTGCCTTGCAGGAAGACGTGGATGTAATCGGGCTCTCGATTCTGTCTGGAGCGCACAACGCAATCGTACCCCGCGTCTCTGAATTACTTCGGCAGAACAAGATGGAAGACGTGCTTTTTTTGATTGGCGGTATCATTCCGGAACAAGACTTCGATTTCATGAAAAAGTCCGGCGTGAGCGGCATCTTTAATCCGGGCACTCCAATGGATGAGATTGCCGAGTTTATCCGCAAGAATATTAAGCCCCGCGGCGTGATTACAACCTGACCTCTTCGTCCCAGTCAACGCAAAAAATCTGCTAACCGCTCCGAGCCCCTTAGGTCTAACCATCCGATTGCGAGGTGGACTATGAGAAAACTTCTGGTTCTGGGACTGGTTTTGCCGATGTGCGCCCTGTCGGCGAGGGCCCAGCAGCAGCGCAATTGGCATAACACGGGCGTCACCATTAATGACGACGCATCGAGCGACGACTGCCGTGACCATTTGCGCATGGGCGACGGCGATTTTAAGTCCATTGTGCATGGTGAAGAAGCAAAGACCGTCGTCAATCAGCCGCTGACGATCAAGGCCGAGCATAATGGCGGCATTCAGGTGACCACATGGGACAAACCGGACTTTGGCCTCAAGCTCTGCAAACAGGTCGCGGCCGATAACGAGGCCGAAGGACAGCGGCTGCTGGCGGAAACCCACTTTGAGATCAACGGCTCCAATATTTCTGTTCACACGCCGGATCAAGGCCCTCACTCATTGGGAACTGTTTTGCTGGTGAAAGCGCCGAAGAATGCCAATCTGAATCTGAGCGTTCGCAACGGCGGCGTTTCCCTGAACGGTTTCACGGGCACCGCTGAGGCGCATGCGCAAAACGGAGGGATTTCCTTTGCGCGAAGCAGCGGCAAGCTTACGGCGCAGGCGGAGAACGGCGGGATCTCTATTAAGGATTGCGGCGGCGACGTGAGCGCGAAAGTGGAGAACGGCGGTCTTTCCATCACTTTGCCGGAGCGCTGGGAAGGCAAGGGCCTGGAAGCTCATTCGCAAAACGGAGGGTTGGTGGTCTCAGTGCCCAAGAACTTTGCTGGCGGCCTGGAAATTGAATCTTCAGAACACACCTCGCTCATCTGCAAAGACAATGCCTGCAATGCCGGCGAGCAAACATGGGACGGCGGTCACAAACTGTTTCGCATGGGCGGGTCCAATCCACAGGTTCGGGCAACCATGGAGAACGGCGGCATCGTGATTAAAGAGCGCGGTCAGGCGCACGGCGAAATGTAGATTCCCCTCAGGCGGCTCTTCCTGGTACCGCGAGTGAGCACGAAGACGTGGATGGATGGCCTCTTATTAAGGCCGCATTCATGGATTTCGTGCTTATTTGCGGCTTTTTCCATTTCGGTTTTCCCCGCCCAACCCATATACTTGAAGTCTACCGATAGCCATGACCACGCTGGACCAGATTCTCGCTGTCACGCGCGAACGCGTTGCCCGCGCCAAAGAACGGGCGTCCGTGCGTCCTCTGGAGAACGCCGCCGCGGGACATACGCCGCGAGGTTTTCGTAAGCGCTTGGCGGCCATGGCGCAGCTTGGGCCAGCCGTGATCGGCGAGTTGAAGAAGGCGTCGCCATCGAAGGGCACCATTCGCGGAACATTCCCGGTGGGAGTGCTGGCAAACCAGCTTGCCCACGCCGGAGCATCTGCGCTCTCCGTGCTGACGGATGAAGAGTTTTTTCAGGGCTCGCTGGCCAATCTACTCGAAGCTTCAGCGGCAACAGAGTTACCCTGCCTGCGCAAGGATTTCATCATTGATGAATTCCAGATACTGGAAGCCCGCGCCCATCACGCGGACGCCGTGCTGCTGATTCTGGCTGCCCTTGATGATGCCACCTACCGCCGCCTCCTGGATTATGCTCGTGCGCTGGATCTCGACGCCCTTTGTGAAGTCCACGACGAGGAAGAGCTGCGGCGGGCGCTGGAAGGCGGAGCCGACATCATCGGCGTGAACAGCCGCAATCTGAAGACATTTCAAGTCAGCATGGACACTGTGGTGGATCTGGCCGCCAGCATTCCAAACCATGTGCTGCGCGTGGCCGAAAGCGGAATCGACAGCGGGGCGGAGATTCGCGAACTTCATGCCGCGGGCTACCAGGCATTCCTCATTGGCGAGGCGCTCATGCGCGCCGAAGATCCTGGGCAGAAATTGCAGCAGCTCCTGCAGGAAGCAGGATGGTATTCACCTTCTACCTCGGCTTCTCCTCATTGGCGTGGCACAGTCCAGTAAGAGGCCAAAGTAAATCTCCAAAAATGTATGCATACCTGGATCAAAATCTGCGGGACCACCTGCGTGGAAGACGCGCTCAATTCAGTTGAGGCGGGCGCGGATGCGCTGGGCTTTGTCTTTGCTCCCAGCAAGCGCAGGGTCCTGCCGGAAAATGCGCAGAAAATTATTCGGGAGTTGCCGCCGGAGATTGAGAAGGTCGGCGTGTTCATGGATGCCGGCGCCATGGGTATTCGCCAGGTAGTTCGCGAAGTTGAGCTGACTGGAATACAGATGCACGGCGAGGGAGAATTCCCTCCTGAGGTCTATAGCTATCTGCCGGAAGACCGGCGAGATGGGTTGCGAAAAATCAAGACCGTCATTGTCTGGGAAGGTTTTGAACTCATGTTTGATAGCTATGCTGCCGTACCTGGCGTGGTCGATGCATGGCTCTTTGATTCCGGCGCTGGGAGCGGCAAGACTTTTGACTGGCCAACAGCGCGGGCAAAATTAGGCGACCGGCAGGGGCGCTTTATCATCGCTGGTGGGCTTACGCCGGAAAATGTAGGCGACGCCATACGCATTTTCAAGCCGTGGGGCGTGGACGTGGTGACGGGTGTTGAGCGTGAGCCGGGACGGAAAGACCCGGAGAAGCTGAAGGCATTTGTGGCGGCAGTGCGGAGGTCAGAATAAACATGAGCGAAAGCGCGTTGAAAAAAACAAAGGATGTGGCAGGGCGCTTTGGCCCTTACGGTGGCCGGTATGTCCCAGAGACGCTGATGGCGGCGCTGGAAGAACTTGAACGCGAGTATGAAAAGGCCCGCCGGGATAAGAAGTTTCTAGCGGAGTTCGTGCGGCTGCTGAAAGAATATGCAGGGCGCCCAACGGCGCTGTTTCACGCGGCCCGCCTCACAAAAGAATTGGGCGGAGCAAAGATCTATCTTAAGCGAGAAGACCTGCTGCACACAGGGGCGCACAAGATCAATAACTGCCTGGGACAAGCGCTGCTGGCGGTGCGCATGGGCAAGAAGCGGATTATTGCTGAGACCGGCGCCGGCCAGCATGGCGTCGCCACGGCCACGGTATGCGCGCTCTTTGGCCTCCAATGCGTGGTTTACATGGGCACGGAGGACATGCGCCGCCAGGAGCTGAATGTCTTTCGCATGCGTTTGCTGGGCGCCGAGGTCCGCGGCGTGGAGTCGGGTTCGCGCACGCTTAAAGATGCAATTAATGAAGCCATGCGGGACTGGGTAACCAATGTTCGCGATACGCATTACCTGCTGGGCAGCGTGCTGGGCGCGCATCCCTACCCGACGATGGTGCGCGATTTTCATTCGGTAATCGGCCGCGAAGCCCGCGCACAAATTCTTAAAGCTGAAGGCAAACTGCCCACGGCGATCATTGCCTGCGTCGGCGGTGGATCGAATGCCATTGGCATCTTTCACGAGTTTCTCAAAGATAAACGCGTGAGGTTGATTGGCGTGGAGGCGGGTGGTCGTGGGAATGGACTGGGCGAGCACGCGGCGCGCTTCCGCGGCGGCCTGCCGGGCGTGCTTCAGGGAACATATTCTTACGTGCTGCAGGACTCGCACGGCCAAATTGCCTTGACGCACTCGATTTCGGCGGGCTTGGACTACCCCTCCATCGGGCCGGAGCACGCGGCTCTGGCCGATTCCGGTCGTGCAGAGTATCTTGCCGCTTCCGACGCGGAGGCGCTTGAGGCATGTACGCGGCTGGCGCGGACAGAAGGAATCATTCCTGCCCTTGAGTCTTCGCACGCGGTTGCTGAGTGCATTAAGCGCGCGCCGAAAATGAAGAAGTCAGACATCGTGATTGTGAATGTTTCGGGACGCGGCGATAAAGACATTGGGATTCTGCGCGAGAGTTTGAAGATTGGGTGAAGATCGGGGAATCGGGACATCGAACATCGGGAAATCTAAACAAGTGGAAAATCTTGAACTGGTGAAGGAGCATGAGCTTAGACAAGCATCAGGAATTGCGAAGGAAGGACCAAGGATTTTGCTTTGCGAATTATCAGGATGTGTCGAACAATTCCAAGTACTCGGGAAACGAATATTATTAACAATCAGATTCTTCGATCTGCAACTGGAATGGCCGCCAACTACAGAGCCGTTGGATTGGCACGTTCGAAAGCCGAATTCATATCGAAACTTGGCATCGTCATTGAAGAGGCGGATGAAACAGTGTTCTGGCTTGAACTCCTAGGTGACAGCGGAATTGTCCAGACAACAAAGCTCCGTGAGCTGCTGGCGGAAGGAAACCAACTGGTTGCAATCTCTCTCGCCTCGCGAAAGACGGCAAGATCATGAAAAAGAAATCCAATTTTTCGTCCGCGCAGCATGCATCTGCTTCCGATGTTCCGATGTTTCGGCCTCCCGATGTTCCGATCACCAGCTCCGCCCCTCACCGGATCGCCCGATCTCTTACAAGCAGACCCGCGCTCGTAGTTTACGTCACATGTGGCGATCCGAATATGAATGCCACCCGCGAGATCGTCTTAGCCGCGATTCGCGCCGGTGCGGACGTGATCGAACTTGGCGTGCCCTTCAGTGACCCCGTCGCTGACGGGCCGGTGATCCAGCGCGCCAGCGAGCGAGCGCTGCAACATGGCACGTCACTTCAAGACGTGTTGAGACTGGCGCAGGAGATTCGCAAGGAGTCCGATGCTGGTTTGATCGTCTTTTCTTATCTCAACCCGGTACTGCACTTTGGGTTGGAACGTTTTTGCATGGAAGCCGCGAAGGCCGGCGTTGACGGCGCGCTCATCACGGACTTGACGGTGGAAGAGGCGGGCGAATATCGACGGTTGATGGCGGCCCACAATCTCGACACAATTTTTCTGGCAGCGCCGACCAGCCCGAACCCGCGGCTAAAAGCAATCGCGGAAGCGTGCCAGGGCTTTGTCTATGCCGTTTCACGCACGGGCATCACCGGAGCGCAAAAGCAACTGGCGAGCGAGGCCGGTGATCTGGTGAAGAGGATCCGCAAATTTACCAAGCTGCCAATCGCTGTGGGATTCGGCATCTCCAATGCAGAACAGTTCGTGCAGGTGGGCAAATTTGCCGATGCGGCGGTAGTAGGCAGCGCGATAGTACAAACAATCGAACAGAATCCGGGCCGGGAAGCGCAGACGGTGGCGGAGCTAATCAGTAAGATGAAGGATGGTGCACGCCAATCCGTGGGACGCTAGTGGAGCAGCGCTCGAAGCGATAAGCCTATCTTTTTTAGATCATTAAGCTGCACGCCAAAATTACTTCTTTTGTAAGGTTTTGATGTTCCTGATATTCTCTTTATCAGGAACTCGACATGGACATTGCTGAGTGGCGTAAGAAAATCGATGAGTTGGACCGACGCCTGGTGGAGTTGCTGAACGAGCGGGCGCAAGCCGCGCATGAAATTGGCAAGCTCAAACGCAACACCAGCATGCCGATTTATGAGCCAGAGCGGGAAAAGACGATTTTTGAGAACGTTTGCCGGGCGAACCACGGGCCGCTACCAGATAGCGAATTACGGCAGGTGTACGAGCGGATCATCGACGTGATGCGCAACATACAAAAGAATGAGATTGCGCCGAAGATTGAAGCCGGAAACAGACATACCGAATTTGACGTGGAAGTGAACGACTGAGGAACATCGCCGCGATCGCGGCTCGCGCGCGGCGAGCTGCTTGCCTCAGGCGCACGAGAATGATGGCGCAGCACCGAACTCTCGAGCGGTTTTGGAGCGGAGCGACAGAAAACAATGATTGTAGCCATGCAGGAACAAGCCACGGAAGAGCAGATCCAGCAGGTGATTGAGCGCCTGATCAACATGGGCTTTGAGGTCCATCGCTCGACCGGTGCGCGACAGACGGTGCTGGGTGCGGTGGGCGCTCGCCATGAATTCGATATTCGCGATATTGAGGTGCTGCCGGGCGTGGGCGAGGCGCACCGGATCAGCTCACCGTACAAGCTGGTGGCCCGTAGCTTCCGCCCGGAGGGGACCGTGGTGAAGTTCAAGCGGGGCGTGAGCATTGGCAGCGACCAAGTGGTCCTGATGGCGGGGCCATGCTCAGTGGAGTCGCGCGAACAGATTTTTGCCGTGGCGGAATCGGTATCGCGCGCCGGGGCGAAGTTCCTTCGCGGAGGCGCATTCAAGCCGCGCAGCTCGCCCTATACCTTCCAGGGAATGGGCGAAGACGGGCTTAAGCTGATGCGCGAAGCCGCGGACAAATTCGGCATGCTGGTGGTAAGCGAGGTCATGGAAATCTCCCAGATTCCGCTGCTGCAGCAGTACGTTGATCTGCTGCAGGTGGGGGCGCGCAACATGCAGAACTTCAACCTGCTGCGCGAGTTGGGCAAGGTCCGCAAGCCGGTGCTGCTCAAGCGCGGCATTGCCGCAACCATTGAAGAGCTGCTGCTCTCCGCCGAATACCTGATGGCCGGCGGCAATTATGATGTGATCGTGTGCGAGCGCGGCATTCGCACTTTTGAAACTTATACGCGCAATACGCTGGATATTTCGGCCATTCCCATCGTCAAGAAACTTTCCCATCTTCCCATTGTGGCCGATCCGTCGCACGGCACGGGCCGCCGCGATAAGGTCGCTCCCATGGGTCGTGCTGCCATAGCCGCCGGAGCGGATGGCCTGCTGATTGAAGTCCACAATTGCCCCGACAAAGCGCTTTCAGACGGCGCACAGTCCCTGTATCCTGACCAGTTTGCCCAACTCGTAGGCGAGCTTCGTGTGATTGCCCCGGCTGTCGGACGCAGGCTTAGTTAGAATCATTTGCAGTAAACATTTTTGCGGCCCAATTAACTGAATCTGGTCTTTGGGAGATTCGCTGTCTCTGCATGGCTATCAACCAAATTACGATCATTGGAACCGGCCTGATAGGGGGATCGCTGGCGCTGGCATTGAAGGCGGCCGGCTTCGCAGGGAAGATTGTTGGCTGCGATCGCGCAGTGGTTCTGGACCGCGCCCGCGGCATGCGTGCCATCGATCTCGGCACTGAGGATCCCATTGAGGCGTCGGCCGGCAGTGACTTGATTGTGCTGGCTACGCCGGTGGGCGGGATCATCGATCTGATCGAGCGTATTGGGCCCATCGTGTCGCCAGAAGCGCTGATCACGGACGTGGGCAGCACCAAGAAAGAAATTATCGAGCGTGCGCGAGCGGTGTTTGGAGACAAGACCCCGCAGCGCTTCCTGGCCGGACATCCCATGGCGGGCAAGGAGCACGGCGGCCTGGAAAACGCGGAAGCAAAATTATTCCTCAACGCCGTGTGGTTGCTGGTCCCGCAGGCACGCCAGGAGATGGATCGCGGCAAGATTCGGGACTACTGCGACCTTCTGGAAAAGATCGGCGTTCGTGTGTTGAAGATGGAAGCCGAGCGCCACGATCAGATGTGCGCCTGGGTGAGCCATCTCCCGCAGATGATGGCGACAGCCCTGGCGGCGACGCTGGTGGAAGAACTGGGCGATAATCCTGATCTGCACGCCATTGGCGGACGCGCGCTGCGGGAGATGACGCGCATAGCCTCCAGCCCATATTCGATGTGGCGAGATATCGCACACACCAACACGGCGAATATTGAGCGCGTGCTGATCCGGCTGGAGCAACGGCTGGTGCACATCCGCGAAAATCTGCGCACGCCGGCGCTGCGGGAAGAGTTTGACCACGCCAACCGCTTTGAGCTCGGCACAAAAGAGGTGGCCGCCACTGTGCTGGTGCTCCCCGGATGGCAGAATTCGGGACCCAGGCACTGGCAGACCTTGTGGGAACAGCAGAACCCGATCTTCCTGCGCGTGCAGCAAAGAGACTGGGAGTTCCCTCATCGGGAATGGTGGCTGGAGCGCATCACTGCCGAAGTCAGGCAGGCGCCGGCGCCAATTGATTTTGCCGCACACAGCCTGGGCTGCGTTGCCCTGGCGCACTGGTGCAAGGCGCAGCCGGGTGAAGTGGCAAAAATAAAGGGCGCATTATTGGTGGCGCCCGCGGATGTCGATAGCAAAGATGCACCCAAGCAGCTCAAGGATTTTTCGCCCATGCCACGCGATTTGCTGCCCTTTCCCTCAGTTTTCGTGGCCAGCAGCAACGATCCTTATCTCAAGCCGGAACGCGCGCGAGAGCTGGCGCGAGCCTGGGGAAGCCGGTTTGTCGATATCGGCGCAGCCGGGCACGTGAACGGAGAGTCCGGGTTGGGCGACTGGCCGGAAGGGAAGCGGCTTCTCCGGCATTTGATTGAGGGCGAGTGAGTTAGAATCATCTGTTTATGAATAAAGTCGTTGCCAGCGCTGATGAGGCCGTTCGCGATGTCACAGACGGCTGCATGATTATGGTCGGCGGATTCGGGTTGTGCGGCATTCCGGCGGATCTAATTGATGCCCTGGTCCGCAAGGGCGTAAAAAACCTAACCACCGTTTCCAACAATGCGGGAGTGGATGAGTTTGGCCTGGGAAAGCTCTTGTACACCGGCCAGATCAAAAAGCACATCGGTTCTTACGTGGGTGAGAACAAGCTTTTTGAACAGTTGGTGCTCAGCGGCAAGCTGATGCTGGAACTCAATCCCCAGGGAACTCTGGCCGAGCGGATCCGCGCGGGCGGCGCGGGCATTCCCGCATTTTTTACGCCGACCGGCGCAGGCACCGTGGTCTCAGAAGGCAAGGAGATACGCGAGTTTGATGGCCGCCCTTATGTGATGGAGCGCGCGCTGAAAGCGGACTTCGCGCTGATCAAGGCGTGGAAGGCGGACCGCTGGGGCAATTTGATCTTCCGTAAAACCACGCGGAACTTCAATCCCGTGATGGCGACTGCGGCGCGAGTGACGATCGTTGAGGTAGAAGAGATTGTGGAGCCGGGCCAGCTTGATCCGGACAGCGTGCATCTGGCCAGCGTTTATGTGAAGAGAATCGTACTGAGCAACGGGCAGCCTAAGCGGATTGAGAAGCGTACGGTAAGGAAGAGGGCGTAGTTTCAATGGCCACAACCCCAGTTAAAGCGGACAAGCAGAAAGACGTGGAGAAGCGCGAGCGCATCGTGAAGCGCATTGCACGCGAGATGCAGGACGGGTTCTACGTGAACCTGGGCATCGGCATGCCGACGCTGGTGGCGAATTACATTACGCCCGGGGTAGAGGTGATCCTGCAAAGCGAGAACGGCATGCTGGGAGTAGGCCCATTTCCTTTTGAGGGCGAAGAAGATCCTGACCTTATCAATGCCAGCAAAGAGACCGTGACCGAGGTCCCAGGCACAGCGTATTTCTCCAGTGCCGATTCATTCGCGATGATCCGCGGCGGTCACATTGACCTGAGCGTGCTGGGCGCCATGGAAGTGGATGAAGAAGGCAACCTCGCCAACTGGATGATTCCCGGCAAGATGGTAAAGGGCATGGGCGGAGCCATGGACCTGGTGGCGGGCGCGCGGCGCGTGATCATCGCCATGGAGCACACCACAAAAGACGGCGCCTCAAAGATTCTGAAGAAGTGCACCCTGCCCCTGACCGGAATGAAAGTGGTGAATACCATCGTGACGGAAATGGCGTACATCAACGTAACGCCCAAAGGGTTGGTGCTGGAAGAAGTAGCGCCCGGGTTGACCTCGGAAGAGGTGCAGAAGGCTACAGATGCGAAGTTGATTGTGAGCCCGAATTTGAAAAGCATGGATTTTTAGCACAACCCAAATCCTCTTTGAGCAATCGGAAAGGGTGAGTAGGTTGTGGATGGGAGGAAGTATGCGAGCTGATCGTGCTGAAGTTTCCTGGGATGCCAACAAATCAAAGTGGCTGGTCAGAATTGGAATTGGAGAAGAGGTAATTCGGCGATATTGCGATCTTCCCCAGAACGTGGACCAGCAAGACCTTCGCAGCGCGGCGCAAAAGACGCTGCGTGACGAAGGATATGAAATTGAAGGCACGGAAATCACCATCCAACAGTCACAAGCGGCGTGAGTTCCCGGGACGAGCGAATGTCGCATTCGGCTTATGGATGCGACGTTCTTCTCCTGATCAGGCTGGGCGGCAAGGCAAAGAAAAGGGCGAGCGCAGTATTGGCCACAATGCTGGCGCGAACGTTGTACAGCGCGGTGACCAGACACGCCAGGTACATGAAAGGCCCCGCCGCATAGTGGATTGATATGCTCGCGGCGGTCGATAGCGCGTGTTCGTGAAGCATGTGGCGCGCGACAGCGTATCTCCACAGAAGGTTGAACGCCAGTGCAATTCCAATGAAGGTGGCATTGTAGACCAGCGCCGCTGTTCTCTGATTGGGGCCGCCCAAATTTTCCGCCAAGACAGCCGTGGGGAAGGGGACCACGGTTACCCCGAACAATAAGATGAGATTCAGGACCAGAAGCGCGTCATTCGACCGCTTGATCGATGTAAACATGCGGTGATGGTTGATCCACATCACGCCGATATAAGCAAAGCTCAGAAAAAATGCCAGATAGGATGGCCATTGGCGCAAGAGCGCCGCAATGAGGTGGCCCTGGTCCTGCCGCGGAATCTTGATTTCAAGAATCAGGAGGGTGATGGCGATAGCGAAGACGCCATCAGAGAACGCTTCAATACGCGCGGTTTCAGATTGCATGCAGCCCGCCACCCTATTTTTTTAGACCAGCGCAGTTGCCGCAGTTGCCAACTCGGTTAAGGAATCGGCGAACGGCGTCCTGGCGATCCCGCGCTCCGTGATAATCGCGGTTACAAATCTGCTTGGTGTGACATCGAATGCCGGATTCTCCACCAGCACACCATCGGGCGCTACCTGTTTGCCCGCGTGGTGCGTAACTTCCTTCTGCGAGCGCTGCTCGATGGGTATCTGTTCTCCGGTGGGAGTGTTCATGTCCACGGTGGACCAGGGCGCAGCGACGTAAAAGGGAATCGAGTGCTCTTTGGCCAGCACGGCGACGGTGTATGTGCCGATTTTGTTGGCCACGTCACCGTTGGCGGCAATGCGGTCCGCACCAACAACGACTGCCTTAATCTTCCCCTGACGCATTATTGCCCCGGCCATGTTGTCGGCGATCAGGGTGGTCTGGATTCCATCTTTCATGAGTTCCCATGCGGTTAGACGTGAGCCTTGCAGGAAAGGGCGGGTTTCGTTGGCGAAGACATGAAGGTTTTTGCCGGAATCGATGGCGGAACGAATCACGCCAAGCGCGGTGCCATAGCCGCAGGTAGCCAGCGCGCCGGCATTGCAATGCGTGAGCACGCCGCCGGAAGTGGGCATAAGCGTGGCACCGTGGCGACCCATAGCCCGATTGGCAGCGATATCCTCGGTCAGCATTTTTTGCGCTTCTTCCACCAGGGTGATCCTGATCTGGTGTACGCCTTGTGGCGCCACTGACTCAAACTTCTGCTGCATGCGACGAATGGCCCAGAAAAGGTTTACGGCCGTAGGCCGCGTCTCGCCCATGGTCCGGCAAATCTGTCCGAATTCAGTGCGTAAGCTCGCCACGTCAGGAGCCGTGGACTGCTTGACGCCCAGGGCAATTCCCATGGCCGCAGCTACGCCGATGGCAGGCGCGCCGCGGACAACCATGTCGCGGATGGCCGTGGCCACTTCCTGGCAGGTGCCGCAGGTGACATAAACTTCTTCGATCGGCAGCCGGGTCTGGTCAATGAAACGGACGCCCTGGCTGGTCCATTCTAGTGTCTTGATCATCTGCTTTGATTGTACTGGGAAGGCAGAGACGCTGCCACGGAGGACGTGGAATACGCAAGCATCGCTTAGGCGCGTTTTCTTGCGCTTGGATGGACAAGGTTTGCCGGCAGAGTCAGTTGGGACGGCGCGGCACTACCTGTTCATCAATAATCACAAACTGCGCCGAACACGTATTCGACCCGCAGATGACGGGAACCACTCCGCGCATCTGCCGCCGGGTGATTAATCCCAGCGTCCCGCACTCCGGGCAGGAAAGAACGGCCCAATAAGGATCTTCCTGGTCGCCTACCTCGCCTGCGTTCTCCAGAACAAAAATGGTCCCTGGCTCCATCTGCTCGGGAAGCCATTCGGTCACGATATTCAGTTCCGCCACCATGGTCACCTCCGTCAATTTCTCCCTGTCTCAGCCGGCGTGCGCCACCAGAGCTTAAGAGCTCCGGCGTTTGCCCGCGCCGCGCTCTGCCTGTCTCTGCGCTGGACGCCGGTTGAAAATTTCCGCATGGACTTCGCGCACCGCGTCGCTCAGGCATATGCCCAGCAGCGGCTGGCGCGAGTTCTTGAGCACGTCAATCACCTGACGCTGCGAGTTCTCCAGGTAAATACGTTTGCCATCGGTCAAGAGGTGGTACTCCGAGCCGTTGCTTACCGCCTCCGCCAGCCGTCGTCCGAATTCCTTTTGCAGGAACTTCATGATGCGGCGGACGCGTTGCAGCGGGAAACCCTTGCGCCGCAGCGCGCAGATGACGGCGATCTCGGTCAGGTCGTCCACCGAGTACAAACGGCAACGGCCTTCGCGTTGCGGCACCACAATGCCGCGTTCGTCCCACCATTGGAGCTGGCGCGGAGTAATCCCGGTAAGTTTCACCACCTGCGCCGATGTAAACCTCTGATCCATGTTGTATAGAGAATGTTTAAAACATTCCATTCCCTAAATGTTTAAACAATTGTAGGAGCAGTACCAAGAAAGTCAACAAGAAATCAAAAGATCGGGGGATCGGAGCAATCGAATGGTCGGGAGGTCTCACTACGAGTTCCGGATGAGGGTTCAGCGCTGCCGCGATGAACGTCTGCCTAAAGGCCCGCGATTCGCGAGCGAACCGCTAGACGCTGATACACGGTAGTGGGCCAGTCATACTGGCCCACTAC
>JBARMK010000294.1:0-24236 GCA_049802395.1 Candidatus Angelobacter sp. | reverse complement strand
GCCTTGATGCTGGGGCTGTTGGCCAGCGCCAGCGCGATTGCCTGCTCTATGGTGATTTGCGTAGCCGCTGGACGGTCGCGCGTCGCTTGAGAGGCAGGCTGCCCGCCTTGCGGCGCCGATTGGCTGGAGCCTGCAACGGAAGAGCTAAGCGGAATTGTCGTCTGCCCCGGCAAAAGCGGAGGCAGCATAAAACATAAGAGAAAGAGGGACACCTGAAACATTGTTCCCCTCCAAAAAAATCTGGGATTTTATGGAGCTAATCTGGATGAATGGCCCTGGATCAGGCAGCGGGAGGCGGACGAATGAAGAGACTCAGTTCGGAAATGGCGCTCTTGCCCTGCGTTTCATACGGGACGGTAAAAGCTTCAACGGAATGGAAGACAAGCAACAGGTAAACCGTTACCGTGGGCGCATTCGCGTGAACGGACAGGCAGATAACACAAGGCGATGAACTGCGCGCAACCGCATCGTCAGAATGGCTGTGGGTCGCTTCCAGGCCGGCCACGAACAAAGCAAGCACAATGCAGATCATCGCGATCAGGCGCATCGGCTTCCGGCTTTCGAATTGACAGGTTCCGGCTTGCATGGACTATTGCGGCACAACCACACCGCGTGCCAACAGGGTTCAGCTTACAGCAATTCCACAGCCTTTGCCAACGTCTGATTGGTGTTGCGGCAGAGTGTGTTGTTTTAGGTACTCACGAAAGTGTTCGACCCTGTGGGTCCCGTCTCAAGGAAACGGCCTTCAGGGAAACCGGCTTTACAAACCTTAGCGCAGGTAAATTGCAAGCCCAGAGCTGCTGTGCTAGCGTAAAACAGGACTGCGAGGCTTTTTGCGTACGATTCCCGCGGGACTGGACCGCAAGGAGGCTGAACTCTACAGCCAGCTTGACCCGAACCAGCTCCCCAAGCATGTCGCGATCATCATGGATGGCAACGGCCGCTGGGCCAAACGCCGCCACCTGCCACGTGTTGCTGGGCATCGCAAGGGCGTGGAAGCCGTCCGCCTGGTGGTTGAGACGGGCGCCCGCATCGGCTTGCCCGCGCTTACGCTTTACGCGTTTTCGGCGGAAAATTTTGTCCGCCGTCCGGCCACCGAAATTCACTTTCTGATGAAGCTGCTGCACCGCTATCTGAAGAACGAGCTGCCGCTCATGCAGCGCAACAACATTCGTCTCCAGTTCATCGGGCGTAGCCAGATGCTGCCCCAGGAAGTCCAGGAGCGCATGGCCTGGGCCAAGGAGCAAACCTCGCACAACACCGGCATGATTATGACGCTGGCGCTGAACTACGGTTCGCGCTCTGAGATTGTTGACGCCTTTAAGTCGATGGTCCACGCCGCGGCGAACAACGGCGGCATTGAGCATTTGCAGATCGATGAAGAGACTGTGAATCGCCACATGTACACCAGCCATCTCCCGGAGCTCGATTTTCTGATCCGCACCAGCGGCGAGATGCGCCTCAGCAATTTCCTCCTCTGGCAGGCGGCCTATGCCGAGATCTACGTCACCAAAATGCTCTGGCCCGACTTCAACGGCCTGCATCTGCTGGAGGCGATCAAGGAATTCCAGACGCGCGAGCGCCGTTACGGTGGCCTGAACGAACCTGCTCCCGGCAGCTCCAACTAAAAATGAAACGCATCCTCACCGCGGCGGCGCTCATCCCGGTGGTGCTGCTGATTCTCTTCAAGGCGCCGTGGCCGTTGTTCGATTTCATCGTGGCAGCCATTATTATCCTCACGTTACGCGAATATCTTGATGTAACGGAAGCATACGGGTTCAAACCGTTTCGATTGCTGGCGTACGTCGTTGCAGTGCTTGCCGTCCTGATGTTCACCTTTACCAATTTTCATTGGTTCGTCTGGTGGGCCCCGCCGGCAGCTTTTTCCATGGTTGCGCTCGGCTACCTCTTCCCCATAATTTTTGGACTCCCCGTCGTTTTCCGCAAAGACATGCGCATGGCGGTGCCCGCAGCGGCGATGTCTGGCTTCGGCGTGCTTTACATCGCGATTTCATTGGGACTGCTGGTTCGTTTACGTCATTTGCCGCAGAATGAATACCTCATCATCTTTATTCTGTTTTCTGTCTGGGGCGGCGATACCGCAGCCTATTATGTTGGGAAGAATTTCGGACGACACAAATTGGCGCCGGCGGTGAGCCCGAATAAAAGCTGGGAAGGAGCGGTTGCGTCAGCTCTCGCCAGTGTTGCAATCGCCATTTTGGTTTTTCACTGGCGCGTAGCGATCAACGGATGGTTTACCCCTGAGTCTAAGCCGGATATTTATGAGCCAATGGGCTTCGGCCTGCCACACATCATTGTCCTTGGCCTGCTCACCAATGTTGCCGCCCAATTCGGGGATCTATTTGAATCAGCTCTCAAGCGTGGGGCCGGTGTGAAAGATTCCGGGACTCTTCTTCCCGGCCACGGGGGGATGCTTGATCGCATTGACGCGCTGCTCTTTGCCATCCCGGTGGTGTGGTACTATGCCCAACTAACTGGCCAATTTCAACTGCAAGTGAACATCGAATACTTCCTCAGAAGATGAAGCGCATCGCCATCCTCGGCTCCACTGGTTCCATTGGCCGCAGCACACTCAACGTGATTGAGAATAATCCGGAGCGATTCAAGCTGGTGACTATGGCGGCCGGCTCCAACATTGAAGCCGCGCTCCAGGACGCACGCCGCTGGAAGCCCAAAATCCTCTCGCTCGCTTCAGAGCAGGACGCGGAAAAAGCCCGCCAGCAGCTTAAAGCCGAAGGTCTGGGCGAAATTGAAGTTGTCTACGGTCAGGCCGGCACGGTCCGCGTGGCTACGCATGAAGAAGTTGATTTTGTGGTCAGTGCCATCGTCGGCGTAGCCGGACTGAAAGCCACATACGAAGCGGTGCGCGCGGGAAAAGCAATTGGCCTGGCCAACAAGGAATGCATGGTTGCCGCCGGCGAACTGATTACAGCTGAGGCGCGCAAGCAGGGAAAGCCGCTGCTTCCCATCGACAGCGAGCACAATGCGGTGCATCAGTGCATGCGCGGCGGACGCATCCACGAAGTCGAACGCGTATGGCTCACCGCCAGCGGCGGGCCGTTTCTTAACACCCCGAAATCCGAGTTCGAAAAGATCACGGTGGAGCAGGCGCTGAACCATCCCACGTGGAAGATGGGTCCGCGCATCACCATTGATTCGGCCACGCTGATGAACAAAGGCTTTGAGGTGATTGAGGCCTGCCGGCTTTTTGATATGCCGCCTTCCCGCGTGAGCGTGGTGGTACATCCGCAATCGACCATTCACTCCCTGGTCGAGTTCAACGACGGCAGCATTCTGGCGCAGCTCTCAGTCACCGACATGCGCCTGCCTATCCTCTACGCTTTGACTTATCCTGAACGCATTTCTTCCGACCTGCGTTTCAACGTGCTGGACCTGAAGCGGCTGGATTTCTGTCCTCCCGATCTGGGAAAGTTTCCTTGCCTGCGGCTGGCCTATGAAGCTGCCGAGGCGGGCGGGGCCAAGTCCATAGCGCTCAACGCCGCCGATGAGGTAGCTGTGGCGGCTTTCCTAAAGCGAGAAATCGGTTTTACCGATATTTCTAAAGTAGTGGAACAAACAATTAGTGAAACAAAAGACCGCCATCCTGAATCTATAGAAGAGGTACTTGCCATCGACGCCGGAGCGCGCGATTTGGCCCGGCACAAGTTGTCCAGCCAGTTAACTCGCTAACCCTCCCCGGCGCTTTGCAGTTACAATATTTAAGTTATATGCAGTCTCTTCCTCTTGATATCGCCGCATTTATCTTCGTTTTAGGGATACTTGTTTTTGTCCATGAGTTCGGCCACTATGCGGTAGCCAAGCTCTTCAAGGTTCGAGTTGACGTTTTCAGTCTCGGTTTTGGTAAACGCCTGCTCGGTTTCCGCCGCGGCGACACAGACTATCGCATCAGCCTCTTGCCCCTGGGCGGCTATGTAAAAATGGCCGGCGAGAATCCCATGGAGGCCCGCACGGGCGATCCTGGCGAGTTTATGAGCCATCCGCGTTGGCAGCGATTTCTGATCGCTATTGCCGGCCCCGCCATGAACATCATTCTGGCCCTGGCTGTGCTCACCGGGGTATACATGTTCCGCCATGAGTATCCGGCGTACTTTGAAAAGCCGGCTGTCTTGGGTTGGGTGATAGACGGCTCGCCTGCACAAAAAGCCGGCTTCCAGAGGGGGGACAAGATCGTAGAGATACAGGGCAAGAGCAACCCCACTTGGGACGACGTCCGATACCAGATTTTCGGCAATATTAACCAGAATCTTGAAATCGGTGTTCAGCGCGGAACGCAAACGCTTCCCTTGGCCATGACAGCCCGGGTCCCCGAGAAAGAAGAAACCGATATTCTTCAGGATCTCGGCTTGGTCCCTGAAGGACCGGCCGTTGTAGATACCGTGGAGGCCGGCCTGCCGGCTGAAAAAGCAGGAATGCGGCTGGGTGACGAGATTGTTTCCGTAGGTGGAACCCCGGTCCAGACAGGCAGCGCCATAGGGCTGGCTGCGGTACTCCAGCAAACCAAAGATAAGCCAGTACAAGTTTCGATTTTGAGAGCTGGGCAGCCGCTTGAACTAACCGTTGCTCCTCGTTTGTTGTCTGGCGGTCCGCAAAGCAAGGAAGCTTACCGCATCGGAATAGGGGTAAAGCAGGATTTCCGCACGGAACAGCTCTCCTTTAGTTCCGCTCTAAAAGTTGCTACCGTCGATTGCAAAAAGAATTCGACGTTGATCTTCCGCTTGTTGGGCCAATTATTCACAGTCAAGGGCACGTTGAAGCAATTTAGCGGGCCGGTGGGAATCGCGGCGGAATCCGGCAAGGCAGCCAAGGCGGGATTTGTTGTCCTTCTGCAGTTCATGGCGTTGATCAGCCTGAACCTCGCTATCTTCAACATGCTTCCAATTCCGATCCTGGATGGCGGCCTGATGCTGATGTTGCTGGTAGAATCGGTAATGCGGCGCGATATCAAGCAGGAAGTGAAAGAGCGGGTGTATCAGGCAGCTTTTGTGTTCCTCGTGCTTTTTGCCGCAGTGGTCATCTTTAATGACGTGGCCAAGACTCTCCCAGGCTTGTCACATTTCAAGCAGTGAGAAAAGCACTTTAACCATTAGCCTTTGGCTCATGGCCCACTAAAGTCTTTTTTTCCTTGTCCCAGCGCCAACGCGGTTGCTCGCCTTCAAGGTGTACACCGCCAAGCCATGTATCGATGCCACCACGCAGTCTGATCCAATCAGCTTTACCGGCAAGCAATTCACGGCCGTGGTCGGTGATGACGTATTCATCTTGCTGCGTTTTCTCCTCTTGCGCTTTTTCTTGCAGCGTTCCCGCTCTGCGTGCTGCGTCTCGCTTCACCTCTTCGAACGCAGGCGCGGGCCCGGTGGCCAGACGCGCTATCCGCAAGAAGACTGAGAGATCGCTCCACGGGCATTCTTCCTGTTTGCTCGCCATAAAATAAATGTCCTTCATCTTGCGCCGTCCGCTGGCTGCAGCATGCAACACCTGGCGCTCAGTGCGGGAAAGCCCGTCTGTGGTCCAGGGATACTCCTGAAAAAAGCGGAGCAGAGCCGCCGAAAGAAACGGGAGTTCAACCCACGGCTGTTGCGCAAGTTCCAGCAAGGCTGCAGGTTCGGGCGAGCGAAATGCGTGCCATGCTGCGCGTGCCAGGGCCAACTGCGCTTCCGTGACCCTGGAGCGCGTGGGGAAAAGCCGCACCAATTGCAGACCGGTCAACTGGCCCAGGCCGTAGAACGGCTTCACGCCGGGATAAGAATCAATTTGAATCAGGCTAAGATTCGTGCTGCCCAAGTCCTGTTGTGAGAACCAATCGAGCAACTGGATGAGCTGGAGTTGGTCATACAGATCGTGTTCAAACCACAAGATAACTTCTTCATGCTTGCGAAAATCTTCCAGCGCGCGATCGCGCGCGGCAAATTCACCGCGGATTTTTTCCTGCCCGCCCCAGCCAAATCCGGCCAAGGCTTGGGCGCGGACGTTAGACAGTTCACTTAGAGTTGCGGTTTGCGGCACTGGACCATCATGCAGAACGTCGCTCCAGGACAGGTAGGCGCCCGGAAGTTTGACGTGCCGGAACGTACCAACGACCGAATCTCCGTTGGTGATGTGCAGCATCGGAAAAGGCTAACACAGCGTATCGTGCAAAATTCGAACTCAATTGCCGTCGCGACCGTTCGATTTCTCGGCTAAACTGGTGCTTGCCGCACAGTCCAATGGTCTTCGTACTCGACAACTACGATTCCTTCACTTACAACCTGGTCCAGTATCTGGGCGAACTAGGGGAAAAAGTGGAAGTGCGCCGTAATGACCAGGTCACCCCGCAGGAAGTCGAGGGCATGCAGCCCGATCACATCGTGATCTCGCCGGGACCCTGCACGCCGCAGAAGGCCGGCATCAGCATTGATTTAATCCGACATTTTGCCGGCAAGCGGCCGATCCTTGGGGTATGCCTGGGACACCAGGCCATCGGAGCGGCATTCGGCGGCAACGTAGTGCGTGCCCGCCAGGTGATGCATGGCAAAGTCAGCCAGATCGAGCACGACGGAAAAACAGTCTTTGCCAATGCGCCCCACCCTATGACCGCCACACGCTATCACTCGCTGATCGTGGCCGAAGAGCGCCTGCCGAAAGAGTTAGAGATCAGTGCGGAGACCCGCGAAGCCGATGGCACGCGGGTCATCATGGGGCTGCGCCACCGTCAGTTCCCAGTCGAAGGTGTACAGTTCCACCCGGAAAGTGTGCTCACGGAATCGGGCAGGCTGCTGCTGAAGAATTTTTTGGCAATGTGAACTTTGGGAACATGCCAGTCCATGTAAATCCACTGTAAATTTGTCGTTTTAGTTGCCGGAATATCGCATGGAAATTTGGCTCATGTGAGCTAGAATCAGGGCCTACAGCTACACGCATTGGAGGCTGGCCATGGCGCAACCGCAACCGGAGAAACGGTCAACCCGGCGGTTCTCGCTCGACTTGCCCATCTCCGTCAAATTCCTCGATAACGGCAAACGTGAACTGGGCGGCCATACCCGCGACGTGAGTTCGCGCGGCGTCTTCATGTATCTGGACGCGGAGATAAAAACCGATGCACCCATTGAATTCGTAATGACTTTACCCGCCGAGATTACGCTGGGTGATCCTATCCGCGTACGTTGTACCGGAAAGGTGCTGCGCGTGGACAAAACGGCGCCGGAGCAGGGTTTGGCCGTAGCCATTGATAAATACGATTTTGTGAGCGAGGAGTAGGTCTGTTCAATCAAGGCCCATCGATCTTCTGGCAGCGTGCGATCCTCGCGGGTTGGCTGGCGCTGCTCTGGGTCCCTGCATTCGCCCAGGGTCCGGTGCCGCTGGGAGAACTGTTTGCCTCTGATGCCAGCGGACAAAAATCGGTTCAACTGGCTGGGACCGGGATGGATGTAGTTTCCGGTTCGGAGTTATCGGCCGGGATTGCCCCGGCAACCTTAAAACTTTTTCGTGGTGGCCAGGTGCGTATCTGCCCGCGCAGTGGGCTCAGCGTGAGCGCCAGCGGCCATGGACTCATGTTGGCTACGGGCGCAGGCGCGATTGAAGTCGACTATGAGCTGGGCGCGCAAGCTGTTGACGTTTTGATCACGCCGGACTTCAACGTCACGCTTGTGGGACCGGGCACGTTTCACTTCGCCCTGGGTGTAAACAAGAAGGGCGATACATGTGTGAAGCCGCTTCCCGGCAATGCTTCAGAAATCGCTTTCTCTGAGTTGCTGGGGACAGGGACGTACAAGAGTGCGCCCGACGAGACAGCATTTTTCCCCGGCGGAAAAACTGACGGGCGCCAGACACTCACAACAGAATGTGGCTGTCCGCCGGCTCTTCCTGTGATTCGCGCTGAGACCCCACCCCCTGCGGCAACTAAAGATGCAAACACCGTCAAGCCAGGTGAGCGGGTTCTGGTGGCCGCTCCGCAGCCATCGTCGGCTGCTCCTGCCGACCATTCCGGACAGGTCCATGTGCAGGTGGACGCACCCTTTGTTTTCAGCGCAAAGCCCTCAGCGAACCAGCCTTATTCCGTGGCGAAGCTGCAAGTTTCTAGCTTACCCAATGTGTATTTTGTGCAAGAAGAGGTCGATCCCATCGTTCTAACGGAAAAGATGCCGGAAGTGTCTCAAAGAGCAGGGCCCGAGCCGGCACTGCCCACAGAGAAGCCGAAGAAGGAAAAGAAGGGATTTTTTGGCCGGGTTAAGGGGTTTTTTGGCTCAATGTTCCACCGTTAAGTTGTTGTGCACTTGGGAATTAGATAAACTAACTTTAGCCCATGTCCCATGGTGAAACTTTTCTGACGGCAAGGCGTCTATACTAGGTAATCTTTATGTCTTCGCTCGATCCGAAAAATCAGACCCCGCCGGAGATTCCAGCCGCCGGTAACCAGCCGCCAACTGAGCAATCGGTGGTTAAGTTCGCGAAGGATCCAACTGCCAATCCTACAATTATGCCCACTATGCTGGGCTTGGGATATGGTACCTACGAAGTTCGCCCGGAAAATTTTCTACTGTCGTTTGTAACGCATACTGCCGCCCTCGCTTTACTGCTATGGGTGTTTCACATAGCGGTGCCCGCCAAGATCATTCCACCCACTACAGCCAATTCAGTGGATCTGGCGCCGTATATTCCCATGAAAGTGGGTAAAAACGGTCCCAGCGGCGGTGGTGGTGGCGGCGATGCAAGCAAATTGAAAGCCTCAGCGGGGGCGCCGCCCAAATCGGCAAAACAGCAGTTCACTCCGCCCACAGTTCTGCAGCCGCAGAAAAGCAAACTGATGATCGAACCGACGGTGGTTGCGGACCTGAAACCACCCCAGACAAGCCAGATCGGCGATCCGCTTTCCAAACTGATGACGCCTTCCAATGGAGTCGGCGTGAGTGGCGGCATTGGCAGCGGAGATGGCGGCGGCGTTGGCTCAGGACATGGCGGGCCAGGCGTTGGTCCGGGAATCTATCACGTGGGCAGCGGCGTAAGCGCTCCGCGCGCAATCTATACACCAGAACCGGAATTCTCTGAAGAAGCCCGCAAAGCCAAGTATCAGGGCGTAGTGGTATTGAACATTATTGTTGGCGTTGACGGTCGCGTTCACAGCCCCAGAGTTGTGCGTTCTCTTGGGATGGGCCTGGATGAAAAGGCAGTAGAAGGCGTGAAGACCTGGAAATTCGATCCTTCTAAAAAAGACGGCCGTCCGGTTGCCGTGGAGATGAATATCGAAGTTGCGTTCAACCTCTATTAAAAGGAACTATTTTTCGAAACGAAAAGGAGATGCATCCGGCATCTCCTTTTTTCATTTTAAATCCATCAGTTGTTGGGTTCAGTCGTGCGCTTGTTCCAACTGGCCTCGCTCCAATTTCTCCTGGCACTCAATGCAGTAACGTGTCCAGGGCACGGCCTCAAGCCTCTTGGCATTGATTTCATTGCCACAGCTCACGCATTCGCCAAAAGCGCCTTCGCGGATGCGCGCCAGCGCGGTTTCCACCATTCCTAAAAGTTGGCGATCGTTATTGCTTTGCGAGAACAGAAACTCCTTGGTATAGGAGCTGGCGGCGCGGTCGGCGATGTCTTGCGCGGAGTCCTGGTCGGCGATGCGGCCATCCTCTTCCGTGCGGCTTACGGTTTTGCGGAGGCTTTGTTGGCGCTCCTCCAGCCGTTTCTTGAAACTCTCCAGCTTTTTCTTGTCCATGTGCTTCGATGAGTTATCGATCTTAGTCGTCATGTTTTGTACCGTCAAATCGTGGGAACGAGGGTTAGATGCCGCAGAAGCGAGGTTCGTCACCGAAGAAAAGTAAAGATTCTTACGCAAATAAAAAAGCGGCCCATGGGGCCGCTTTGATCAAAGAGGCGAAATTGGAAGGGAATCTCTCAGGGAAGGCGATGCAAGATGACGTCCTGGCTTACGCCAAAACACACGAATTGAAGAAGTCTCAAAGCTTGGAAGAGGATTGAAATCATTTGAATTTACGGCCTCTTAGTTATGCCCATAATTAAGCAACTCACAAACCAAATCCGGGCAAAGGCCATGTGGAAAGCAAGTCATTAATTTAAATGGTTTTTTATCAGCACGTTGCAGCTATATCACGGGAGAAATTGGTTGATTATGGTAGCGAGGATGGCATAGAAATGATCATTAACATGTGGTATCGACATACCACTTCTATAACTCATCATTCTTAGGCTGTGCTTTTATCTGCTCTTCCATCGCCTTGAGTTTGTTCAGCAGGGCTTTATAGCTAACCTTCAGGATTTTGGCCGCTTGACGGCGATTCCAGCGGGTCTGGGCCAAAACTCTCTCAATTGCCTCGCGCTCGGCCTGCATGGCGGCGCGACGCCCGATCTCCAGTAACGAAGGCATTTCTAACTCATTGCCATTGCTGCCGGATTGGACCGGCGGAACAGGAACGCTGACTGCAGGAGCGGTCGGGAGATTCGACACAGATCCGCCAAATGAACTCACGATCGGCTTGTGCGTGGAAAGCTCGCGGATAATCTGGGCCTCATTGCCCACGATCACGTAGCGTTTCACCATATTTTCTAGTTCGCGGATGTTACCCGGCCAGGCATATTCCATCATGCGCGTGACCGCATACTCGCTGAACATGGAAGGCTTTTTGCCGTAATGCTCGCTGTATTTCTCCAGGAAATATTTCAGGAATACGGGAATCTCTTCCCGGCGTTCGCGCAGCGGCGGAATGTGGATGGTAACCACGTTGAGCCGGTAGAAAAGGTCCTCGCGGAAAACGCCTTCTTCCACTGCGCGTTCCAGCGGCTTGTTGGTGGCGGCAAGCACCCGCACATCCACCTGGACATCACGCTTTCCGCCAAGCCGCGAGAATTCGTGGTCCTGCAGCACATGCAGAAGTTTTGCCTGCAATGCCGGATGCATCTCACTGATTTCATCCAGAAAAATGGTGCCCCCGTTAGCTTGCTCGAATTTACCCAGTTTCTGCCGATTTGCGCCAGTGAAGGCGCCGGCTTCATATCCAAACAGCTCGCTCTCAAGCAATTCATGGGGGATGGCCGCGCAGTTGACCTTCACAAAAGGCTTGTCACATCGCGACGATTCGGAGTACACCATGCGCGCCACCACTTCCTTGCCCGTGCCACTTTCTCCGCGCACCAAAACTGTGGCAGTAGTGTCCGCCACCTGCTCAATCGTCTGCTTCACCTCTATCATTTTCGGACTGGTGCCGAAAAGCATGGTGAAATCGTTCTGGCGGCGTACATGTTCGCGCAACTGCGTGACCTCGCTATTGAGGCGCTGATTGTCCAGCACTTTGCCGATGCGCATATCGAGCTCTTTGGGATCAACCGGTTTGCTGAGGAAATCGTCGGCGCCCAGCTTGGACGCTCTAAATATCATCTCCGGATCTTTGTTGGCCGAGAGCACCATAATGGAAACAGTCGGTTTGATCTGCTTCAGTCGTTCGAGCGTCTCGGTATCGGACTCACCGGCTATAGACGGTTCCACCAGCACCAGAACCGGGTCAAAGGTGCGAAATACCCGCAAGGCTTCCTGACCACTGGAAGCAACGGTAACCTCGAAATTACGGCGTGACAGATGGCCGGCAAGGTATTTGGCCATCGCCACATCATCATCCACGATCAATACGCGGGTCTTTTGGTTCATTCCTTCTCCGTACAGCCGGACGGCTGCTGGCCAAGAGAAAAGTTGAATAAGAAGGTACGATTGGAACGAAAATACCAACCAGGGCTAAACCAGCCCCGGATATCGTACTCCGATTCCATTTTCAGGCATGAGGATGCCCAATAGATAGCAAAAAATGTTCAAATTGGGGAAATACGGATCGAAAGTAGGGGTTTTCCCCGTAAGGGGAAAACCCCAAGGCTGAGTAATTGAAGGCGGCGTACGCTACTAAGATGATCGCTTACCTGAAATGAAGTGATACGGCGGCCAGGGGCCGCTCATAACTACTTCTATCCCAGGGAGATGGCGGGTCGCCATTTGGTAGCGGTTCTGGTATTTCTGTACTTTTTTGTGGTCGATGAGGTGAGCGATGTCTATCAGCATTCCACCGGAGTCAATCTTGCGGCAACAGACGTCTTGATCAAGCGGGGAGAAAATCTTGTGGACCTGGACGGAAAGGGCGCGCGCCTTGGTTTGTCGCTCCCGTTGTCGAACCGCCTTTTCCCGCAGCTTGCTGAGATACTCGCTGCCAACCGTCGCGGGGAGCTCAATTTCTTCCAGCGCCTGGCGGAGGGAGCCGTCCTTGATCAGTAATTTCAGGTGCATCTCCGCTTTGCCCTTGAGCTTTGTCACGCTCTCCAGGAAAGTCTTGCGATTCAGGCGAACGGCCCGGCGCAAAGCATCGTCAGTATCGAAGACGGTGCCAAAGCGGAATGGCAGCACCGTGGTGCGCTTGAAGCACTCGCTGACCACGTGCGCATGCTGCAGCAGCGCTTTTTGGCCGAGATCGCCCGTGGGAATGTATTCACTTACCAGAACGGAAAAATCACCGCTGGGATAGGCAAAAATCTGGGCGTCAGCGATGCCTTTAAGACCTTCTACGGGAACGGGGCGGCGAGCGCGAATACCACCTTGGACTGCCTGCTGCTCAACGATGCAGTACGCGTACCATGCCATTGGGGAGCTTCTCCTGTCGGAAAAACGTTTGGGCCGGGCGTGAATTTTTAAAAACGGGCGTAGTTTATAGCGAAGAGCTGTCCATCAGACGCTAGCGGGTTTTCCAGCGCTAAACGTATCCTAAGCTGAGACACGGATAAATGCAACAGAGAGTGTACACGAATAGTAATAAATCGTAAGTAGCTGGTTCCAACGCAGAAAGTCAGGCTGCGGATTCGGCGGTATCAGTTGCAGGCCAGCAGATATAAGGCCTTGTATTTTCATATATCTGGCTTGCTTGGTTTAGTACCGTTGCGATTCGCGAAACCTCTTCATCCGCCAATTTCAAATAGCGTTCGATTTCAGGATTGCCAGACTGAACCGTGGCCAGATAAAGCGCATTACGGATGGCCGCCAGCGGGGAGTTGATCTGATGTTTCAGTTCGCCAATCAGATCTTTTCTGGTAAGCGGCATCTGCGCCTCCTGGAGGTTAAGGTATGCACGTGACCGGCCAAGATGCCAGCAATAATAAATTCTTAGAATTACTGAAAAGCTGGCAAGCCAATGATCGCAAATTGGAATCTGTGTGCTCACTTGTTGAACCCAGACGCGCCAATCTCCTGCCCGACTGACGCAATTGACCCAATAAAACCCTGTACATTTGGCCAAACGCCGGTAAAAAGAACATACAGACTTCCGTAAGTTTCCTGGAAACGGCCAACGGCATCTCACCAATGTCCAGAAGGAGTCGCTTGCTTTGAGCTCTCCCAGGAAAACGCTTCCAATGCTCTCCCACGATTCGCCAGATCGGGCCTCGTCTCCGCCTGAACGCTTCGTGGTAGAGGTGTTTTCGGAACTGCGGGCCGAAACCATCCAAAAAAGATGGGGAGACGTGAATGTAATCCTGCGCATGAGCATGCTCACTGGCCTGCAAATGCAACTGGATGCCACGCTCAACCTGCTTTGTGACATGGCCGCTGAAGTCGTGCCCTTTGAAAGCGCCATGGTCTATTTTTGGGACGAAAGCCAGGAGATCATGCAGTTGAGGTTCAACCGCAATCTGGAAAAGAATGCCGTACAGGAAATCTCCAGCGGGAACATCCTGAATTTCTGGGCCATCAAGTATGGCCGCCCGCTTCTGGTGTCTCAAGGGCCCAACCCGCAGGCTGATGCGCTGCTGCAGGTTGTCGCCGCTGCCTCGGCGCTTGCAGTGCCGCTGTTTGTAAGCAATCGTGTGATGGGATCGCTGCAGTTTTTCAGCTCGCGCCATGATGGCTTCAACAAAGAAGATGCCCAGCTGCTGTGGATCCTCTCACTCGTGGCAGAAAACCTTCTTACTCGCGAATACGCCAACGAAGGCCTGCTGCGTTTTGCGTTTACCGACTACCTGACCGGACTGCGCACCAGGGGCTATTTTGAACAGCAGCTTGATTTGGAATTCAAGCGGGCCGAGCGTAAACAGCAGAAATTTGCCCTCCTGATGATCGATATCGACCATTTCAAGGCAGTCAACGACACTTTTGGCCATCATATAGGCGACCAGCTTCTGCGCGATGTGACATCAATCCTGATGAAGGACATGCGCGAGGTGGATACCGTAGCCCGTTACGGGGGGGAAGAATTTGTCATCATATTGCCGGAAACTACGCAGACGGGAGCGGTGTATGTAGCGCAGCGCCTGCGCCGCGCCGTGGAGCAGGCCAAGTTTTTTGCTGGCTCGCCACACTCGGTGCACCATCTAACTATCAGCGTGGGAGTTGCGCTGTATGATACGGATGCTCAATTCAAGCGCGACCTGATCGAGTTTGCTGATGCGGCCCTATACGCCGCGAAACACGAAGGACGGAACCGGGTAGTCTGCTACTCCGAGCTGGCGAACAAAGAAGAGAGGAAAGAAGTTTCATAAAACCGTATGAGTTCCGGCTTCAACGCTGCCCACGAGCGGACTGAGTCTCCAAGCAGGCGCAATCGAATTACCCGATGGCGCGTGATTCATGCCTGCGAATACGCGCGTGACGTGTTGCCGCTGCTGGAAGGCCAGGTTGCGGCTGGCATGCAACCATTCATCGTTACGCCGCAAGGTGCGGGAACAGCCGAGCTGTATCTTTCCGGCGATTGTCAGGAGCAGCCGCGCTCGCTCTCTCTGCTGCGCTCCTGGCAGGACGTGCGCAACTGGCGCAAATCGCTGCTGGATTGCGCTCCTGAAACTACTTCTGACATTGTGCACGCCCACTGTTTTGCCGCAGGAATGGCCGCGGTTCGTAGTTGCTCCTGCGTGGTATACGACCTGAGCGCCTGTATCGAAGAGATGGCTATCTCCGCCCAATTATGCGAACCCGGCAGTTGGATGGGAAGATCGTTCCGCGTCGCCGAACAGTTTGTGCTTTCACGCGCCGCAGCCGTAGTGGTCCATTCCCAGGGAATGAAGGAGGCGGCTCTGGAGCGGGGTGCGCCGCCGGAAAGCACCTTCCTGATTCCTGATCCCATCGATAATGAAGAAGAGTCTCCGGCCTTTCCTGATACTGATTTTCTTGTTCACAGATTTGACCTGCCGCCCGATGCCGTCGCATTCTACGTACCGCAGTTCCTCCCTGAGGGCGCCGAGCAACTGTCCCCAGAGGCAATGTCCGCAATGGAGGGATTTGCACTTGCCTCGAATGAATTGCCGCAGTTCAAGCTGTTGCTGGAAGCCCCGGAGAGCGCACGCAAAGCCATCAACGAGCACGCCGGCAGGCTGGGGATTTCCGCCCACGTGGCGCTGGTTCACCAGTTGGACGCGCCCCAAACCATGCAGAGCGCGCACGTGATCATTGCATTGGGAGAGCGCCCCATCGATCCGGTGGTGGCGCGGCTGCCCAGTGAGGTCTGCGTCAAGAGCCTTTGGCTGGGTAAAAGCCTGCTGGCGGCCGATGTGCCCCGCAATCGCGACGTTACTCCGGAAGGCCGAGGCTGCCTCTGGTTTGAAGCTGGTAACGCTCGCGACCTGGGTTACCGAATGGCTTACCTCGGCCGCAAACCTGAATTCCGGACCGCGCTGGGCGCTGCCGGCCGCATGTACATATTTGAAACTCGCAATAACGGCGCGGTGGGTGAGAAGTACGAGGAAGCGTACCGCCATGCGGCGAGCAGAAAGAAATCTACACTGCAAGGTCCCGGCATGACTGTGCTTCGCCCGGAAACAAGCTGGGGATAGTTTCCCCACTGGCTGTGAATGCGAGATTTAGTCGCCCCTAGAGTTAAGTTATGCAGTCGCAGGACGGGATCACGCCTTGGCCTTGGGCTGCTGCTGACCGCCACTTCCCTGCTTCTTTTCCACTTTCGCCCAGGTATCTTTCAGGGCCACTGTACGATTGAACACCGGCGCTCCCGGCCTGGAGTCAGGATCAACGCAGAAGTATCCCAGACGCTCAAATTGATATCGCGTACCCGCTTCTGCGGTCTTGAGAGAAGGCTCAAGTCTCGCATCGATTAATGTCTCAAGCGAGTTGGGGTTCAGGTTGACGGTGAAATCCTTGCCCTCGGGGACGTCGTTGGGATCAGGATTGCTGAACAGGTTGTCATACAAACGGACTTCGGCCTTGAGGGCATGCGCAGCGGAAACCCAATGAATCGTCGATTTTACCTTCCGCCCATCAGGAGCATTGCCGCCTCGCGTTGCGGGATCATAGGTCGCGTGGACCTCCACCACTTCGCCACCATCATTCTTGACCACGCTTTGGGCGGTGATGAAGTAGCCGTAGCGCAGGCGCACTTCTTTTCCCGGCGAGAGGCGGAAGTAGCCTTTAGGCGGCTCTTCGCGGAAATCATCCTGCTCGATGTAAAGCACGCGGCTGAAAGGGACCTTACGCATCCCGGCGCTCGCGTCTTCCGGGTTGTTGACCGCATCCATCTCGTCGGTCTGGCCTTCAGGATAATTGTCGATCACGACTTTCAACGGACGGAGCACCCCCATCACGCGTTGGGCGCGCTTGTTCAGGTCTTCACGTACAAAATGCTCGAGCATCGCCAGCTCGATGGTGCCATTCGTCTTGGTGACGCCAATGTTGCCCACAAAATTCCGCAGCGCCTCCGGCGTATAGCCGCGGCGGCGAATGCCGGAAAGCGTGGGCATGCGGGGATCGTCCCATCCGCGCACGCGTCCTTCCTGGACCAGTTGCAGGAGCCTGCGTTTGCTCAGCAGCGTATAAGTCAGGTTGAGCCGGTCAAATTCAATCTGCTGCGAAGGAAAAATTCCCAGTGACTGGATAAACCAGTTATAGAGCGTGCGATGGTCCTCAAACTCGAGGGTGCACATGGAGTGCGTAATCTTTTCCAGCGAGTCGCTTTGCCCATGCGCATAGTCGTACATCGGGTAAATGCACCATTTATCGCCAGTGCGGTGGTGCTCCGTGTGCAGAATGCGATACATCACCGGGTCGCGCATGTTGAGGTTGGGTGACGCCATATCTATCTTTGCCCGCAGCACACGCGAGCCGTCAGGAAATTCGCCTGCCTTCATGCGGGCGAAGAGATCAAAGTTTTCTTCGACCGACCGATTGCGATACGGGCTGTCTTTTCCCGGCTCGGTCAGCGTGCCGCGATGCTTTCGAATCTCATCCGCCGTCAGGTCATCGACATAGGCTTTGCCTTTGCGTATCAACTCGACGGCCCAATCATAGAGCTGCTGGAAATAATCCGAAGCGTAGTAAAGCCCTTCCCACTGGAAGCCCAGCCAGCGCACGTCTTCCTGAATGGACTCAACGTACTCGGTCTCTTCTTTTTCAGGATTGGTATCGTCAAAGCGCAAGTTGGTGCCGCCGCCAAACTCATCCGCCAAACCAAAGTCCAGGCAGATAGCCTTCGCGTGTCCGATATGTAGATAGCCATTCGGCTCCGGGGGAAATCTGGTCCAAACCCGCCCCTGGTGCTTGCCGGTCTTCAGGTCTTCGATAATGATGTCGCGAATGAAGTTCGAAGGAGCGGGCGCTGCGGCGGCAGCTTCCGGATTGGGTTTTATGGTATTCATGTGCGCAGTTGGCGATAGCGGTGAATCACTTATCTTATCGCAAACTGTGCTTTTCAGGCTGGCGCGGCGCCGTCAGTTCGCGGCAGAAAGTTCTGCGAACACGTCTCCGGGGCTGGCGTGGGCCTTCATCCTCAGCGTGTTATAGCGCTGCTGCAGGTGCTCCAATGCGGGATCATCAAAGTCTGCGCTGACAATGACGGTCTCCGCATAATGCTGTGAGCAAAGCCAAAATGTCTCCGGCACGCTAAACGCTTCGGCCACATGGTACCCTGCGCGGCGCAGTTCGCCACAGAACGCGTCGGACGCGCACTTGGCCAGATAAACAAGAGAAACCATGCCACCCTCCAACAGCGTCAAAGTTACCGAATGACACTTAAAATTCTCTTGGAAGCGAGTTAGAAAGCTTAATGTCCCGGCAACTATTTGTGTACCGTGGAACAACCTGCCGGTGCCCCACTCATATACAATCCTGAGCATTCAACAAACACCACCAAGGAGAACTATGGACACAGCAGCGATCATTGAGGAATTAGAAGCCGAACGAGACAGACTAGACTCTGCGATAGCGGCTTTGCGTGGAAGCAAACGAGGCCCAGGCCGTCCAAGCAAGTCCACCAATGGCAGAAGACGGCACTTGTCTCCGGCGGCCCGCAAGCGCATTAGCGATGCCATGAAAAAGAAGTGGGCGGCAAGAAAGAAAGCAGCTTAAGAAATATGGGTTGTGCATTCGCACGAGTAAGATGCAGAAACAAAATCCCGCCCTTCGCAAAACGCGAAGGGTGGGGCACGGCCCATTTTTGTCACGCCGGCAGCAAATAGGAACGTGCTTTTTGGCGGCGTGGCCTTCAATCCGCTGCGGCGTTTCTTGGGCGGCTCTGCTCCAGAAACGCCAGGATCACCTCAATCACAGTATCGTCGCCGGCAAGGGTGTTGATCATCGCGTGATACACCGGACGGTTCGGCCATTCCACATGGAAATAATTCTTGATGAATGCAGCGCGCTCGCGGTCCACCGTGTCCACCAGCACTTCAGCTTCGTCTTGCTTATAGCCTTCGGCGACCACGCGCCGGATCTTCTCATCACGGGGCGCATAAAGAAATAGCCGCAAAGTGTCTCTGCGGTCCTGCAAGAAGTGCTGCGAACCGCGGCCCACGATCACGCAGTTGCCCTCTGCGGCAGCCTGTGCCACAACGCGCTCAGAAAACTTTACGATGCTGTCGGCATCCAGCATCTCCAGCGGATACACGCCAAGATTGCCTTCATAGCTGCCCAGAGCAAATGATTTGAGCAAACGGCGGTAGAGCGGGTCGCGCCGCTCTTCGCGCTGCACCACCTCAGAATGTTTGCAGTTTGCCAGCCGGGCAATTTCCTGTGTGAGAAGCTGGTCCCACAGCTTCCATTGCAGCCGGCCGGCAAGTTTTTCCGCGATCTGCGCCGCCCCGCATCCGTATTCCCGTTCAATGGTGATGATCCGGATCACTTGCGCTCCTTCTGCTTAGATGCCATTTCCGCAGCGCCAATGATACGCCGTGAAATTGACCGCGCAGCTTTTTTTCGTCGGTGACCAGCAGCTCTCGATTCATCCTTGCCGGACGAAAACAGAGGCTGCCGCGCTCGCATCCTAGCCTTATAGAAGGAGATAGGCGCTTATGTCTAAAACTGCTGCTGACGTACTGATTGAAGGGCTGATTGACTGGGGCGTGGACACCATTTTTGGTATTCCCGGAGACGGCATCAACGGCGTGATGGAATCCCTGCGCACGCACCAGGAACAGATCCGGTTCATACAGGTTAGACACGAAGAGGCGGCTGCGTTTATGGCCTGCGCCTATGCCAAATACACCGGACGACTTGGGGTCTGCCTCGCCACCACCGGCCCCGGTGGCGTGCATCTTTTGAACGGGCTTTATGACGCGAAGATGGACAGCCAGCCTGTGCTGGCGATTACCGGCCTGCCTTTTCATGATTTGAATGACACTTTTACCCAGCAAGACGTGGCAATGGATCGCCTGTTCATGGACGCGTGCGTTTATAACACGCGGATCATGGGCCCATCCCATGTGGAAAATGTTTTGGAACTGGCTTGCCGTGCCGCGCTTTCCTATAGAAAAGTTGCTCACATCGCCTTCCCTGTCGATTTCCAGGACATGAAGGCAGACCGCAAGCACGCTTCCAAACGCAATGTTCCGGGGCATACATCGGACGTGCGCGCTCGTAGCGCCCGTCTCCCCGACGAAGCTGACCTGCGCCGCGCGGCGGAGATTCTGAACCAGGGCAAGAAGGTCGCAATTCTCGCCGGGCAGGGCGCGCTCAATGCCGGGGAGCCCCTGGAGCAGGTTGCCGACCTGCTCGCTGCACCGATCGTGAAAGCGCTTCTGGGCAAGGCTGCCGTTCCCGATGACAGTCCCTTTACCACTGGCGGAATCGGATTGCTCGGCACCAAGCCTTCCCAGGAAGTGATGGAAGACTGTGACACGCTGCTGGTCGTCGGGTCGTCATTTCCATACATCGAGTTTCTTCCGAAACCTGGCCAGGCCAAAGGAGTGCAAATTGATCTTGATCCTTTAAGAATTGGGTTGCGTTACGACGTTGAAGTTGGATTGATCGGCGATTCGCGCCGCACGCTGGAAGCTCTGCTGCCTTTCCTGGAACGCAAACAGGATCGCAGCTTCCTGGAGAAAGCGCAGCAAGGAATGACAGAGTGGCGCGAGCTCCTGCACAAACGCGCTTCCAATATGCAGAAGCCGATGAAGCCTCAAGTCGTCGCACACGAATTGGGCCAGCGTCTGCGGAACGATGCAATCGTGAGCTGTGACAGCGGAACTATCACCAGTTGGTGGGCGCGTTATATTCCCGCCAGAAAGGGGCAGATGTACTCATGCTCGGGAACGCTCGCCAGCATGGCTTGCGGGCTGCCTTACACCATCGCCGCGCAGATCGCCCATCCGGGCCGCCAATGCGTTGGGTTCGTCGGCGACGGCGGCTTCAGCATGCTCATGGGCGAGCTTGCGACGGCAGTAAAGTACAAGCTGCCCATCATCATGGTAGTGATCAAAAACAATGTTCTGGGACAGATCAAGTGGGAACAGATGGTCTTCCTGGGTAATCCGGAGTTCGGAGTTGAACTTCAGCCGATCGACTTCGTTAAGTTTGCCGAAGCCTGTGGCGCAATAGGTTTTCGCGTCGACGATCCAAACACCTGCGGTGCGATCCTGGACCAGGCTCTTGCCTCTGCCAGCGCAGGGCCGGTAGTGATTGAAGCAGTGGTCGATCCCTTTGAAGCCCCGATGCCGGCAAAGGTCACCTTCGATCAAGCCACCAAGTTTGCCGAGTCGCTGCTGCGCGGCGAGCCCAATCGAAAGAAGATCATCGCCACGCAGATTGCTGACAAAGTAAGAGAACTGGTTTAACAACCGGAACAGGCATTTGTCATGCAGAAAAAGCGGCTCCTCTCGGAGCCGCGTAGCAGAGGCTACGCCCTTCTGATCGGCAAATATCAATTCCTAAGTAGCGTCCTGTTTTCATTACTTGACCAACACGCTGGCCTGGGCTGCATTGTTTGCCTGGTTCAGGTCTTGCGTTCGAGCGGACGCTGTCACACGGTTCGTCAGATGCGATCCCGAAGCAGCAATAGCGCGCAGGTTGATCTTCACCCCAAAGCTCTGCCCTTTTTCCAGGCGCGTCTTATGACAGACAATGCTGCCTGCAGTGGCGCCAATCGCCGGGATGGAGCATGAAGTTGCTGTGCTGCCGCTGATTCCAGAGAAGCTGAATCCGCTGGGGATCACGTCGCTTAAGACCACTGCGTCGCTGCCATCGGGGCCTAGGTTGGTTACGTTTGCTGTGAATGTGACAACGCTGTTGTGGAGCACGGTTGCAGTTGCGGGAACAAGAGTGGCGCGCAAATCGCCGGCAATCACGATCTTGGCGAAGAAGCCGTCAGATTCGCCTTTCATCCCTGGCTGGAAGGCATCGGGCGTGACGGGATAATCCGTGTCAGAGGTATTGCCGCCGACCCAGGCGTTCCATGCCGGATCTACGACAACGGATCCTGCCTTGGTGGAATGGCTTCCGCCCAGCAGCGTGGAGTAATAAAGCGATTTTCCGTCCGGCTGCAGAGCGGTGACAAACGAGTTGACCACGCCTGCCGGAATCGATTTCTTAAACGCGCTGGCAGTCGTGGGAAAGTCGGTGGAATTCGTGAATCCTGTAACAAACGCCATTCCGGCGCTGTTCAAGCTGATGTCTGAGATGGTGTCGTCGTTGCTGCCGCCGAGGAAGGTGGAATAGAGCAGCGTCCCTCCGCCTGGGCTGAGCTTAGTAACGAAGCCATCTGCGCACTGAATTGCATTACCAACAAAGTCGTGGCAATTGGTTCCCGTAACGACGCGGCGGAATGCTCCGGTTGTGGTAGGAAAGCCGCTGAGCGCCTGCCCCGCAAGATAGATGTTGTGGGCTGAATCCAAAGCCAGCGCCACTGACGTGGCTCCATGTATCAGAGTGGAAAATACCAGCCCTGACCCAGCGGGATTGAGTTTGGCCGCAAACATCATCGCCGCGCCGCTGCCGAAACTGGCGCCATGCGGAAAATTTGTGGCTGATGTGGTTCCTGCAAGGTAGACATTGCCGGTTGAATCGATGCCGACGCTGCTCATCCCACTGGAATTAGTACTGGCGCTTATATACGTGGCATAAACCAACGCTGTTGCCGGAGGCTTGTTGGTATCGAATTTCGCCACAAAGCCGTTACCGTTTGCATTGGGCATAGTTGTCTGGAAAGCGCCTGGAGTCGCAGGCATGCATGGATTTACGGTGTCACCTGCCATCCAGATGTGGCCTGAATTGTCCGCCGCCAGATCAGTAGGAAAAGAGCTGGAAAATGCCTGACATGCGGTTGAATTGTCGAAGGTCTGGGCAAACATGGTGGTGAATAGCAGCTTCGAACCGTCCACGCTCAGCTTGTCCAGATGAATGCCTTCGTCAAAGCTGAAATTTGGGCCGGGGTCTTCAATGAACTGTTCTTCCGCGCTGTAAACGTGCCCCGCCGGATCCACGGCCATGGCTTCGACGGAAACACGCAAGAAGGTGGAGTAGATTAGGATGCGTCCGGTAGGATCGAATTTTGATACAAACCCGCTTTGCGTCGTTGCGTCCTCGTGAAACACGGATTGGATGCTGGGGTTGCGGTCAAAAGCCCCAGCTGTCGTCGGATAGTCGGCTGCACTGGTGGTGCCGCTGACATACACGTTGTGTTGGGCATCCATGCCGATGTTGGAAACGGCAGTGTCTGCGGGAAAAGTTGTCCCGGTATCTAGATCGTTGCCGGTAGTGCCGCCCAGGTGGGTTGAGTACGCGAGAACCGGATCGATGGTGATGGGCAGGCTGTGGTCATAGGCGCCCAGCGTAATGCCAAGCCGCGCATCGCCAATAATCTTCCAGTAAGCCGCAACCGGCTTGGTTTTTCCATTTATGGTCTGCCATGCGACCGGCGCGGTCTCGCGGAGATGATGGCCGCCCAAGGTAAGTTCCAGGTCTCCTGCTGAAGTAAGCGCGACATAATCGAGACCCTCAAAACGCAGAGCGATCTGATTGGGATCGGCCCCGGGCGCAAGAATGAAATCGTGTTCCAAGTGGCGGCCCTGGCCATAAAAGCGAACGTCGATCCCCCGATATAAAGCGGCATAAAGCAGCGCCCCGAAATTTTCCACATTGGCAATTGGCTTGGCCTGATTGCTCAGATAGTTGCTACGGCTGATCAGCTTCTCCTCGGCGGCGATCGCGGGCACAGCCGCGTTCTCGAACAGCATACGGAAAGCGCCTACGCGTGGCACCGCGACGGTCACGCCCTGCTGCGCAAAGAACAAGACGCCTTCACGGCTGCGGGCAAGATATTTCACTTCTGGCGCGGTCTGTCCGCGGTTGACTTCTATGGCAAAAGAGAAATTTACAGGAGCGGATGAGCTGGCACGGTCGGCGGCAACACTAAGAACGGCGTTGAGCAAAATGCAAAGTGCAATAACGGAGCGGAGTGGCGTGAGCATGGTTTACCTCATGCAACATCACTGATTCCGTACAGGGGATCCGGTGGGCGGGATGTGCTTGCCCAGAGAGATGTATGCTGCTGCCGCTCGGTTGCCCGGCAGGAATTCTGCTCTCAGCGCGTGAGTCGGCGGGGCCAAATTTGGTGAGCGCGGAAGGAATCGAACCTTCAACCTACTGATTAAGAGTCAGTTGCTCTGCCAGTTGAGCTACGCGCCCTTTGCATGTGGAAGGAATGTGGAGCTTACGAGAAGACTTGATTAGTGTAACACAAGGACCTTGGTGGATAGTGACCGGCTCCGGAACTCAAGCTGAGACAAAAACTTTTCACGGACCAGCTCGTTATTTGCAACCCAAACTTTTTTTGTAACCGAAATTTAACCTGCTGTTCATCTCTGGTTAAGACCACTCACGTAAAAATAAGTAATAGCTCCATCGAGAACACCTTGAACCGTTTCTCGTCTCTCTTGATTGAAGGGCCCATCTCCGGGCCCTTTGCCATTCATCGCATCCATTGCCCGGCTCGAAAAAATGCGTTACTGGTCGGCGAGTTTCATTGCAC
>JBARMK010000293.1:0-2556 GCA_049802395.1 Candidatus Angelobacter sp. | reverse complement strand
GGACATGAGCGCGCCGCGGGCTCCGTCCATGCGCACGATGTTGGTTTGCGGTGCGAAGCCGTCGCGAATATGGGCCACATCGCGCATATAGATGGTCGAGCCATTCACGGTTTTGACCGGAAGTTCGTTCAATTCCGCGATGGTTTGAGGATTGCCGTTCATCTCGACCTGGTATTCCAACGCACCGATCTTCGTAGTGCCGGCAGGAAGAATCAGATTCTGCGCGTTGAGAGCGGTGACGATGTCGTTCGGCGAGAGGCCGTTGGCCTGTAGTCGCGGCAGGTCGAGGTCCACCTGAATCTGGCGGATTTTGCCCCCATACGGATAAGGCGTGGCTGCGCCCGGCACTGTCGCCAACTGCGTGCGCAGAAAGTTCTGGCCGAGGTCGAAAAGCTGTTGCTCGGGAAGTGTCTTACTGCTCAAGCCCAGTTGCACAATCGGGGTCGACGAGGCCGAGTAGGTAATGATTAGAGGTGGCGTGGTTCCGGGCGGCAGCCCGCGAAGGATGGTCTGTGCCATCGCCGTGGCTTGTGACAACGCGGTCTGAATATTCACCGTCGGCTGGAAAAAAATCTTAATGACTCCATAGCCGTTGTACGAATGCGACTCGATGTGCTCAATGTCGTTGACGGTGATAGTGAGGCCCCGCTCGGAGTTAGTGATAATGCGGTCGGCCATTTCGTCTGGGGCCAAACCGGCGTAGCTCCAGACCACGCTAATTACTGGGATATTGATGTCGGGCAGGACATCCACTGGCGTGCGCAGAATAACCAGCGGCGTCAGCAAGATCAGCACGATCGCCATCACCACGAAGGTATAAGGGCGCCTAAGAGCTAACGCAACAATCCACATGGGTCGAACTGGTCTCCACGCCGGGTAAGAGAAGGTCTCTACTTGCAGCCATCAGCAACACAAATTGGATGAAGCTGAAGGCGCTGCGGATTCCTAAGTATAAGAGAATCAGGCGACTATGCCGAGAAGCAATACATTACTTTACAATGACGCAGCTGTAACAGCTCTCCTGGCTAATCAGGGAAAGAAGGGGTGTTTGGTTCACAGCTCAGTCGTCGACCCCAATTTTCTCTCCGCGCTTCAGAGTTCGGTCAAAGAAGTCCGCAGTCGCCCAGTAGGCCCGTACCCAGTCCCTCCACCTAAGGAACCCGTGGATTTCATCCGGCAGGATGAGTTGTTCGAAGGGGACGTGCTGCGAACGCAGCCGTTGCACCAGGTCCACCGTTTGGCTGAAGGGCACATTGCGATCATCATCGCCGTGGATGAGCAGCACCGGCGACTTCCACGTGCTCACGTAGGCATCAGGCGAAGACTCCCAAGCCAGTTTTACGGCAGCATCCGCGTCAGGCGGGCGCAGCGCCAGATTGCCGAAGTACGGCCGCTCTGTAAGGAAGACGCTCCAGTCATGCACCCCGTGAAAGTCTACCCCCGCCTTGAAAAGATCTGAATTCCGCGCGAGACCCATGGCGGTGAGAAAACCACCATAGGAACCGCCCCACAATCCAATCTTCTGCGCGTCAACCTCGGGAAGATTTTGCAGATAGTGCCCGGCGGCCACCACGTCCTTGTACTCCGCGGCTCCGCGCCAGACCGTATTGGGAGCCTCACGGAATGCGCGTCCGTACATCACTCCGAGTCGGTAATTTACCGATAACACGGCGTATCCGCGGCTGGCCAGGTATTGATTCGCCGCGTACGCATTGTGGTAGTAATCCATGTAGTGAAAGCCCAGCATCATCTGACGAATGGGTCCGCCGTGCATGAAGACCAGCCCTGGAACTTTGCCCTCGGCTTTGCCTGGTAGAAACAGCTGTCCGTGGAGCGTAATGCCATCGTCGCTCTGGAAGATTACTTGCTTTGGCGTCACCAACGAGGCAGAAGGGAAGTCCCTGGGGAAGGCCTGCTGTGCGATCATTTCGCGGCCTTTTACGGTGACTTCATATGGCATCGCGGGCGAGGTAGCCGTGGAGCCGAGGCAAACGATGCTCTTGCCATCGCCGGTTTGAACGGGAGACCACTCGATGGTGTCGCCTGTGCTCAGCGCCTGGGGCGGCGCGCCGCCAGCTGCCGCCACCCGCCACAGGTGACGACGATCAACGTCGCCTTGATTGGAGGAATAAATCACCCATGCCCTGTCCGCGCTGAGCGTGACATCTTCTACGTCGAAGTCACCCGGCGTGAGCAGCGTGACGGCGCCGCCGCTGGCGGCAATGGAATACAGGTGATTGCGTCCGTCTTGTTCGGAAGCGAACACGACTCGTCCATCCGCAGCAAAGTTAAGCGAGCCATCTTCCGTAAGTTCGGGCAGCGATTCTTCCGGCTTGTCACCGCTGTGCCACAACAATCGACCTGTGCCCGTGACAGCATCGGCAATCCACAGGCACCAAGGCTCGGGACGCACCGGAATCAGCGGCAGCTTATCCTCCTTTCCTGCGGTGCGCACAAAGACGATTGATTTGCCATCGGGCGACCAGTGCGGCATGGAATCTTTGTCTACGCTCGGCGCCAGGTAGCGCACGGAGTCGCCATCGAAGTCGTAAATGG
>JBARMK010000292.1:0-1872 GCA_049802395.1 Candidatus Angelobacter sp. | reverse complement strand
GCACGAGACAGGAACCAACGGTATTGACCGTCCGCTGCCCGCCGATAGCGCACTTCATTTTCGAAAGGCTCGCCACTCGCCAGAGACGCGCGCCATTTCTCCCAGTGTCGTTTTAGGTCTGTGGGGTGAACGGCGTCTTGCCAACCCGGGCCGACCGTCCTCTCGCGGGACAAACCCGTATATTCCTGCCAGCGGCAATTCCCGAACTCATTCGACCCATCGGTCCCCGCGATCCATACCATCGTCGGCATCGCTTCGATGACGTCCCGAAGCTCTCGCTCACTCCGCCGGAGGTCCTCATAGAGCTTCTGAAGCTGCTGGGCGGCATAATTGAAGGTGTTCCCCAAGACAGCCAGCTCATTATTTCCGCGTAAATGGACCTTGTGCTGAAAGTCGCCTCGGGCCAGGGCCCCGGCGCACGCAGTGAGAACGGAAAGCGGACCAGTAACGGTCCGAGTGACGTACCAGCCAAGCGCAGCGGCCGCGAGCAATGTCAGCAAAGCGGCAATCGGGACGATGATGAAAAAGCGCTGGCGCGCCTTCCGGGCATCTTCCATGGCTCTTGTTCGCTGCTGCTGTGCTTCTTCGTCGACTCTCTCCACCAGGGATGAACTGAACTCGATCAGGGCTGGGATCTCGATTGCCGCCCGGAGCTGAACGGCGTTCCATTCACCGGCGGTCGCCAGTCGGACCGCTGAGTCGAGTTGCGAAAGCAGTGTCACTCGAAGACTTTCGAGTGCCTCGGATATGGGTGCGCCTTGCTCAATGTCGGGGGTGGCCCTGAGCATCTGCTCGGCATGATCGACGCGCTCGAGAAACGAGCTTCGGATCGCGGCCGCTTCGCTCGAAAATTGGCGAGTGTCATGACTGCTGGCTAGTGCAGCCATCCTATCCTTGAAGCTATAGACGTCGAGGTGAACGCGAACAACGGCGTCAGATATCTGATCCGTCTTACTTACGCGCTGGGTTAGAGCCTCTATTTGCCAGTATTGCCATACAGCTACTGCATCAGCAGCGATAATAAAAGAAACGATCAATATGAAGCATGCGATCAGGCGTACGCGAATGCTCAGGGCGCTTGGGCGAAACAGACTTCGAATCCCGCCGTGCGTTGCTTGGTGCACCTTGGTCGCATTCGTTTCCATGTTGACGTTCCTATCGCGATCAGCTGGGACGTCCGGTTACTCTACCTTTGCGCAGCGGTTTTATCGAATTCCGAATCAGCGCGAACAGCGGGTGCCGGTAGCATTTGCTCTAGTTCATCTTGCAATTCGTGAGCTGCTTGTATGGCGGATTTTTTTCGGGTGAGCACCGCGTGTACTGCTTCCCAGTAAGCGCGCGACACGTCTGGATACATCTTTCCCGCCGCTCTGGACGGCCGCAAGACTATGCCCTTACGAAATACTTCTAGAACACGCGGAAACTGTGGATTGGTCGGCAAGAGCTCCGGGTCGTTATAGAGCTGAGCTATTGTTGGCGCATCAGTCGTATTCCGGCATCTTGTGACCTGCTCCTCGCGGCCGGACAGATAGCGAACCAACATTGCTGCCTCACGTGGATGAAGCGAATGCCGCGAAACCCCGAAACCAGATCCTCCGAAAGTTGCGGCCGTCCTGGCCCCACCCGGAAGGGGAGCTATGTCAAACCGGTCTCTTATTAGACAGGTTGGGCCGCGATCCGCGATATACTCACTTGCCCAGCTGCGCAGGAACGCCGCTTTCCCCGCTTGCCACATGTTACCCGCATCCCATTCTTTAAACACGAGGACTCCGGGCGGTGAAATGGACCCTACCCAACGCGCCGCTCTCTCCCATGCACGAATGCTGTGCGGGTTGTTTACCGTGACCTTGCCGGTCTCGTCGAGTATTGTCC
>JBARMK010000291.1:0-3469 GCA_049802395.1 Candidatus Angelobacter sp. | reverse complement strand
GTCTTTACACTACTCTGCCAGCCATTTTACCCACCCCTTCCTGTAAACGTGTTTCTATAAGAACAGAAGTCATGGAGGCCCAAGATCAATGGCAGCACCGACACAAGTGATGTTCGAAAGCGACGTGGCGCAGCAGACGCGCGATCAATCCGGAGAACGAAGAATCAGAACAGTGGTAGTGGATGATTCGGAGATGTTCCTGCAAGTAGTATGCGGACTGCTGGAACTTGATCCGTTGATCGATCTTGTTGCCCGCGCAGGCAAGGGAGGAGAGGCAATCGAAACCGTTATGAAGTTGAAACCAGACCTGGTCCTGATGGACGTGCACATGCCCTATCTCGACGGTCTGACACTGGCATGGTTTTTTACCAACAGATTTCCGTCAGCCCGCGTGGTACTCATGTCATCCGATAACACGCCGGAACTGCGGGAAGCCTGCGAAAACTCAGGGGCACTTGAGTTCGTGCATAAAGAGAATTTCCGGCAGGAATTCAGCGCGGCATTGCTGCGGGCCGGCATTCATTCGCAAGAGATACAGCCCTCATAAAAAATGCATTTGTCCAATACCAGGTAGAAAGAACGGAGAATAAACAAATGAGAACGTCCCTTTTAAGAATAAGCGCAATCCTCGCCCTGACCAGCGTGATGGTCTTGGCGCAACAGAGAACACCACCCGACCCGGCGGAAATGGTCCAACACCACATAGACCATCTAACCAAGGCTTTGTCGCTTACACCAGCGCAGCAGCAACAGGCGACCAGCCTTCTCACTCAGGTCCAGAACAACTTCAAGACATTGCAGGACCAGTTGCGCACCGCTCATGAGAGCCTGCAGGCGGCCATACAAAAGAATGACACGGCTGCAATTGAGCAGATATCCAACAGCATCGGCAATCTGACCGCCCAGCAAACTATCACCCATGCCAAGGCGATGGCCACGTTCTACCAGACGCTTACGCCTGAGCAACAGGGTAAGTTCACCCAGATGTTCAGCGAGCACGGGCCTCGCATGCACGGACACGGTGGAATGGGAGGTCCCCCTCCAGGCGCTTCTTTCAGATGATCTCCCGCCGCCGTTAGAGGAAAGGGCGGGCCTCGGAGTTCCCCATTTTACGTTCCGGGACCGTCCTGATCCTCTCTAACACCTTTCTAAACAGGTGCAAATAAAAGCGGAACTGGACTTTACAGAAACTTTACAGTCTCCTGTCCGTGTGTTTACCCAGAGCAGCGGACATCGTGTTTAAGCTTATTGGTTGAGCCAGAGGAGTGTTGTATGTCACTTGCGGCCATTGCCTTGAACCGCAACGCGCGTCCCATAGCTTCGTTATCCGCACGGAAGAAACGGACCCTGGTGGTGGATGACTCCGCCACAATTCTCCATGCCATCTGCGCCTTGCTGGAGCATCATGAAGTGGTGGAGATCGTGGGACGCCTTGAAAATGGGCGCGATACGATTGATGCGGTCCTTGAACTACAGCCGGAACTGGTCTTGCTGGACGCGGATATGCCGGGCATGAGCGGGCTGCGGATAGCGCTGCTGATTTCACAAATGCACGCGGGGACAGAGATCGTATTGATGTCGATGGATACCAGCGACCAGTTCCAGTCAGCCTGTGCGGCGTGCGGCGCAGACGCGATGATTTACAAGCCAAAATTTCTGCGGGAGCTTCGCGCCTACCTGGCCCAGTCGAGAGAGAAATCTCGCACGGCCAGTAGAGTGGGAGCATAGACCCCTACTCGTGTGCTGAAGCGGGCACTATAATTAAGATCGCGGGTTGATGATTGCGGCCTTGCCTCACATCCCTATTTGAGTTGATGAGAAGACCAGAGATTAAAGAACGGCTTTTGCGGTGGGTTGCCGTGCCTGCGCTGGCGGCCGTGCTGGCTGTCCTGGCAGTGCTCCAATACAAATGGAGCAAACAGGTGAGCACTGCAACCATGACGCAGATCCAATCCAACCTGGAAACTTCTCTGTTGGGATTCCGGCAAGACGTTGCGCGGGAACTGACCTCGGCTTGCCAGGAGATCAAAGCGGCGATGGATGCCTCGCCTGGGATCAACCCTTCGCAAATCAACGAGCAATTCAGCCACTGGCAGCAGACAGCCGCGCATCCGAACCTGGTGCAGCATGTTTACGTCTGGGAAGACCCCGCTCATCAGCAGCCGCTTCGGTTTGATCCCGGGCGAGACCAATTTGAGCGTGCCGCATGGCCGGCTGAATTCGGCCCTTTGCAGCAGCACTTGAAGCAGGCTAGCCTGATGATGTCTTCGCATTCCGGAGGGCCGCCGGACAGGTCGGCTGAGCACATGGGGCGGCACCGGCCTCGTTTTGAAGACCACGCACGCTTTCCCCGTGATGGGCATATGCCGCATTACGCCGGGCCGTCGATGGGCTTTCCCTTCCTGGCTGTGGACCAATCAATTCCGGCACTGATTTATCCAGTGCGAAAACGCCTGTCATCGGACCAGCCGGGGAACATGGCCATGACGTGGGTGGTGATCCAGTTAAACAAGAGTGTCCTGGAAAAAGAGGTCTTCCCTGAGTTGGCGCAAAAGTATTTCCGCGGTGAATCAGGCCTCGATTACCACGTAGCGGTGCGCGATAGCGGCCGAGGCGGAGACCGGGTGATCTATGCCTCTGATGCCGGCTTTGGCGCGGGCGATAACACCCAGATGGATGCCACCTTAAATCTTTTTGGGCCTCCGTTTGGCAGCGCGGGCGCGGCGCGGGCGCTGGAGCTCCTTTTCACGGTGCTTCCCCCCTCGGGCAAGGATCGTCCCGCGTCGCCCGATGACAAGCGCCTGCAGGGCCCTGACCGGACGCCGCACATTGAGGTGTTTCCTCATCCGGGTGAGCAAAGTGTTTGGCAGATCGTGGCCAAACATAAGAGCGGCTCCGTGGAAGCGGCAGTCAGCGGTCTGAGACGGCGCAACCTGATGGCCAGCTTCGGTGTGTTGATATTGCTCGCCGTGACTATGGGATTGATTCTGATGGCGAGCCAGCGAGCGCGGCGTTTGGCCAGATTGCAAATGGACTTTGTCGCCGGTGTCTCGCATGAGCTGCGCACGCCGCTGGCGGTGATCTCGTCGGCTGCGGAGAATATTGCTGACGGCGTGGTGGAAGACAAGGAGCAACTGATGCGCTATGGAAATTCCCTGGTCAAGCAAAGCCGGCAGCTCACGCACCTGGTGGAGCAGGTGTTGCTATTTGCCTCGACGCAGCAGGCAAAGCAGCGCTACGAAACCGGTGCGGTCAATCTAACTGATGTGATAGACGCCGCGCTGGAGGGAACCGCCGCCACCATCACCGCAGCCGGAGCGACCGTTGAACGGGTCGTAGAGCCGGGATTGTCTGCGGTGAGCGCTGATGCCGGACGCCTGGTGCAGTGCCTGCAAAATCTGATCACCAATGCGGTGAAGTATGGTGGAGAAAATCGTTGGCTGCGCGTCCATGCTGCAGCGGTGAAAGC
>JBARMK010000290.1:0-4287 GCA_049802395.1 Candidatus Angelobacter sp. | reverse complement strand
ATGTACTACAGGCCAATATGAAAATAATTTAATAACAGGCTTAATGCGCGTAAATAATTTATTATCAGGAACTTAAGCCATTATGTGGGCAGCTTAGATTTGCTGAAAAAGTCATAAAAGTAATTGCAACCTGTGGAAAACTTAAGAAGAAGCAGTGCGCCCCCCTCGATTGACGAGTTTGCAGTCACCGAAGATCACGAAGCAAACAAAGCCATTTGTTTAGGCAGAACCGGTTGCCTGTCAGCAAACCGGCTGTCTCCTTTATAGCGTTGTGAAATCTTGTATTTCTGGCAAAGCTTTTTGACCAAGGCCGAAACTCGATTGCGGTACTGCTCAGGAAGAAAGGCGCGATTTTCAAACCGCTTTTGATAGGACTGCACCAAGTGCGGGAAGTTCTCTTGGAGAAATGGCATAAAAACCTTTTCCGAACATGGCTTGAGGAAGAGTGGAATCGCCGCTACGGATGCGGCTTTTGCTTCCGCTGCGGCACGTACCAGCTTATCTAGATCGGCGGTTGAGTCAGTGATGTCCGGGAGAATGGGTGCGCAATTGATGCTGGTATAAATCCCGGCCTCTACCAGCTTCCGCACCGCTTTGAAACGCAGGTCCGGTCGTGGCGCGCGAGGCTCCAGAATACGGGCCAGATCAGTGTTGGTTGTCGTGATCGTCATGTGAATGCTCAGACGGTTTTTGCGTGAGATGGAGCGGAGCAGATCGAGATCGCGCAGGATCAGGTCTGATTTGGTCACCAGCCCGAGTGAAAACCCCTGATGCCGTGCGAACTCTTCCATAATTGCGCGAGTAACCCCGAATTTTCTTTCCGCCGGCTGATAGGGGTCGGTGGCGCTACCAATGGAGATGCTCTGGCCGGCGCGGACTTGTTTGAGTTCCTGACGCAACAACCACCCGCTATGCTGCTTGACATAGATTTTGCGCTCGAAATCCAGGCCGTCGCGGAGTTCCATGAATTCATGCGTGTAGCGCGCATAACAGTATTTGCAGGCAAACTCGCATCCGCGGTAAGGATTGATCATCCAGGCAAAGGGCACGCGCCGCGAATTACAGCGAGTGAGGAGGCTCCTATTCTCCAGGGTGAAGTAGTCGACCTTGTGCCCTTCGGCCAGCGCCTCTCCGTGAGCAGCCAGCTTGGCTATGCCGATCAGAGGTGCCGAAGATTCGCTTTGAGAGAATAGCGTTGACATGGCGATGAATTAGTTATTCGTATTTATTTCGCTATACAAGTGTAGACTCCATTGATCGAAAAATGCAAGTCCAAAATAAGTAGATTTTTGGTTATACGTTGGGCGGCGGGCCAAACCGGAGGAGCCGTGCAGCGTCCTGGTCTGCCAGCCACAATAAACGCCCTTTTTCCGGATGGACCCGCTGGGAAGGGAACTTCATTGCGCCTGGCGGCTGGATCACATCTTTAAGGATCGGTGCCTTGCCCGCACCAGAAACCAGAAACAACACCTCTGCAGCGTGATTCAAGACAGGAAATGTAAAGGTGATGCGAAAACTCTGGAGCTTTTCCACCCAGTTGGCTATGACGGCATGCGAAACGTCATTGAGTGCCTGGGTTCCGGGAAAGAGAGAGGCGGTGTGGCCGTCATCGCCCAATCCCAGAAGGACCAGGTCAAAGCGCGGCCAGTCATTGTCAGTTAGATGGAAGAACTCCCGCAACCGAGTTTGATACTCCTCAGCCGCAGCTTCAGGCCCCAGTTCCGTTCGAATACGATTGACGTTTTTGGCGGGGATCGGAACACGAGAGAGCAGGGCCTCATTCGCCATTCGATAATTGCTATCCGGATGATCAGGCGGAACGTTTCGCTCGTCACCGAAAAACATGTGGATCTTGTCCCAGGGAAGCGTATTTTGATATTCCTCGGCGAGCAGCGAGTAAACGCCTCGGGGCGTGTTGCCGCCAGACAGTGCGACTGAAAACCTTCCTCGTTCGGAGATAGCAGTCTCAGCCAGACGTTGAAATTCCTGCGCCGCTGCCCGCTTCAGGGCCGCGTTGTCAGGCACGATCTTGACTTCAACTGCCATCTGGTCGACTTCCGTCATTCTCTAAAGATTTACTTTCGCGGACTTGGTTTGTCCGGCTGGCTCACCGCGTACCGCGCGGCGCCAAATAGTCCAACTCTGTCATTTGTAATGATCTTGACTGGAATTGTGGCAAGCAAGGGCTGCATGCGGCCTTTGGCGACGAATGCCCGCATAAATGCTGGCGCGGTCAGCCTGGGTAGTATTCGGGTGGCGATGCCGCCACTTACGAAGACTCCGCCGGTAGCCATCAATTTCAAGGCAAGGTTGCCCGCCTCAGCGCCGTATACGCTGACGAAGATATCGAGCGCATGTTCGCAAATCGTGACCTTTCCGGCCAGACCATGTTGTGAAATAGTTGCCGCGGGATCGGGTGTCTGTGCAAGTTCATCGCGCAACCATGGCGGCTCCTGCTCCACGCTGGAGTCGCGCAGAAAATCATAGATATTTTTCAGCCCGGGGCCGGACAAAACCCGTTCATAGCTTACCCGCCCGAATTTTTTCTGAAGGTATTGAAGAAGCGCGATTTCCAGATCGTTACGGGGCGCAAAGTCAGAGTGACCGCCCTCGCAGGGAAAGGGATGGCGATGCGTTCCGTCCCAATAAAGTCCAGCCTCACCTAATCCCGTTCCCGCAGCGATGAGCGCGGCATTACCTGGGCCCAGCGGGACGGAATTCAGGGCGACGAAGTCCTCGGGCGCCATATCGCCTATTCCCGACGCATGGGCTTGAAGGTCATTGAGCAACGAAACACTCGCGATGCCGGATTCTTGCGAGAGCAACTCCTCGTCAATCACCCAGGGCAGGTTGGGAGTGGAGACACGTCCGTTTAAGACCGGCCCGGCAATCCCAAAACTTGCTCTGCCAACCTGGACGTTTTTAAAAGCGAGAAAACTATTGACGATCTCGGCGATGCCGCTGTGCTCACGACTGGAATAAATCATTTCCGATTCGAGGCGCAGACCATCGCCATCTTTATTGAATAGTCCAAGTCTGGTATGGGTTCCGCCGATATCGCCGGCCAGGATCATTCAGGGATTTTTCTCCACGAGCGGCCATCGCGGCCGATTAAATCGAATGCCTCTGGGGGACCCCACGATCCGGCAGCGTAGTTGGGAAAATTTCGCGCGGGCAGCGCTTTCCAGACGTCCAGGATGGGGTCCACCACGGCCCATCCCGCCTCAACCATGTCCGCGCGTTGATAAAGTGTCTGGTCGCCCATAATGCCGTCATAGAGAAGCACTTCATATCCAGTATTTGCAGTGGTGCCAAAGTAGTCGGCGTAGTTAAAGTTCATCTCCACCTGTCCAACTTTCATCTGCGCGCCGGGAATCTTGGCGCCAAAGCGCAGGGAAATGCCTTCGTCGGGTGTCATGTGAATGATGAGCTGATTGGCGTCAAGGCTGTTGACCGGCGTATCCCGGAATAAAACCAGCGGGGCACGCTTGAATTGCACCGCGACTTCGGTATGCCGGGTCGCCAGCCGCTTGCCCGTGCGCAGATAGAACGGCACGCCGGCCCATCGCCAGTTATCGATCAACAACTTCAGGGCGACAAAAGTCTCGGTTTTTGAGTCCGGAGGAACACCTTCTTCCGCACGATATCCTGGGCCGCGCTCCCCCTTGATCACTCCGGGGCCGTACTGTCCGCGGACGGCGCAGTGGAGGACATCCTCTTCGTCGAACGGCTGGATCGCATGCAAGATCTTTGATTGCTCGTCATGCACCGATCCTGAACTGAAAGAGATCGGCGGCTCCATGGTGGTGAGCGAAACTAACTGGAAGAGATGGTTCGGCACCATGTCGCGCAGGGTGCCGGCCATGTCAAAGTAGCCGCCGCGCTTTTCCACTCCCACGGTTTCGGCCACCGTGATCTGAATGTGGTCAATGTATCGCCGATTCCAGATGGGTTCAAAAATTCCATTGCTGAAGCGGAAGACCAGAATGTTTTGGACCGTCTCTTTGCCCAGGTAGTGATCGATACGGAAAATCTGGCGTTCGTTGAGCACCTTGCTTACCAGGCAATTGAGCTCTTTGGCGGACTGGAGGTCGTTCCCGAAGGGTTTTTCGAACACTACGCGCCGCCAGTGGCCATCCTTTTCCCGCGCCAGATCGGCAGCGCCCAACTGCTCAACGATGGTGGCAAAAAATGCCGTACTGGTGGCAAGGTAGAAAAAATAATTGCCGTCGGTGTTCATCTTCTTGTCTGTTTCAGACAAACGCTTTTTGAGGCGTACATATAACC
>JBARMK010000289.1:0-10376 GCA_049802395.1 Candidatus Angelobacter sp. | reverse complement strand
TGCCAGGACAATGAACGCAACCAAGCAAAGGGTTAAGGCGAGGGGGAGCAACAAGAAGAAGATCAGCAAAAGAAGTGTAAGGAAAAGTCTCGTTAGCTTATAGAAGATGGTCACGAGGCTCTTCAGTCCGATCTTGGAGGTGGATCCAGAGACCGCACTACGAAGTGAGGACAAAAGCGGTGAGAGAGCTTTTCCGGTCTGGAGATCTTTCACTATCTGCTGCACTCTGTGGACACCGGCGGACAAGTAATTCCACAACGTAGTCCCGAGCATCACAAACACAAAAGCAATGTACCAGGGAGAAATTGCCACGGGGATTTCCCACCGCAAATTCTTGTCGGCAACGATCCCCACCAAGATGAGAGGGTTGCTCCAACCCATGCCCACCTGCCTCGGTACTGTCAGTATTAGCCAGACCAACAGGCATGATTCGAGAGAGAGTCCCACGCAAAGAGTGATTGACTCGAGCGAAAGCGGCGTAAGGCCGCGCCGTAGGAAACGCCCCATCGCAGACCAAGCCAAACTCTGCATGAAGCTGGAGTGTGGAGAAGCGCCAAACCGTGAATCCCTTCTGAGCACTATCCACCAGTCCTCGAGCCTGTTGCGCATCCTGCCACGGCCCTTTTCGTAGAGGAATGCTCCTAAGTAACAAAAGAGCAGGCCCACCAACAAGACTACGAGCCGGAGCGAAATCCGTACTGCGTGCCACATGTACTCCTCCGGAGGCCCATTGGAGAATTGCGAGTTTATCACCAGCGAACGCCTGTAGCTCGCCAAAACTCCGCTTAATCGGCAGGCTGACCGGGGAAATTGCAATGGCCGCAAACCATTGCGAATGACCGGTTTCTCACGCTGAAGGAGAAGGCACTCTGGTAACCACTTTGCAACGAGAGTCCCCGAAAAATCAGGTAAACTTAAAGAGAATGGCTCAGATACAGCGCAGAAAAAGTGTTACCACCAAGATCGGCAATGTGCGCGTGGGCGGGGACATGCCGGTCGTAGTGCAGTCCATGACGAATACTGACACGGCTGACGTCGCGTCAACCGTTCAGCAGGTGGCGCAACTGGCTGGTGCCGGCTCGGAACTGGTTCGCGTGACGGTGAACAATGACGCGGCCGCCAAAGCCCTCCCCGCCATCGTCGAGGGGCTGGAAAAGCAGAATATACGCGTGCCGATCATCGGCGACTTCCACTACAACGGCCATCTGCTCTTGACCAAGTACCCTGAATGCGCCCAGGCACTGGCCAAGTACCGCATTAATCCCGGCAACGTCAGCGTTGGCCGCAAGAATGACGACAACTTCCGAGCCATGGTTGAAGTGGCCGTCAAGAACGACAAGCCGGTGCGCATTGGCGTGAATTGGGGTTCGCTGGACCAGCAGCTACTCACCCGCATGATGGATGAAAATTCGCGCAGCGCTGAGCCCAAAGACGCCCGCGACGTCACCATGGACGCCATGGTTGAAAGCGCGCTCCGCTCGGCGGAGCTGGCGGAAGAGTTCGGACTGCCTCACAACTACATCATCCTGAGCGCCAAAGTCAGCGGCGTGCAGGATCTGATCGACGTTTATCGCATCCTGGCCTCAAAGTGCGATTACCCACTTCACCTCGGCCTGACCGAAGCGGGCATGGGAGCTAAGGGGATTGTGGGCAGCACGGCCGGCCTGGCGGTGTTGCTGCAGGAAGGCATTGGCGATACCATTCGCGTTTCGCTCACGCCTGCCCCGAACGGCAACCGTTCTGAAGAAGTTTTTGTCGGCCAGCAGATCCTGCAGTCACTTGGCATACGCAGTTTCACGCCGCAGGTGACGGCCTGCCCCGGTTGTGGACGAACTACCAGCACCTTCTTCCAGGAGATGGCAGAGCAGATCCAAACCTATCTCCGCAACAACATGCCGGTGTGGAAAGGCAAATATCCGGGCATTGAAGAGTTGAAGGTTGCTGTAATGGGTTGCGTGGTGAATGGTCCCGGCGAATCCAAGCATGCCAACATCGGCATTTCGCTGCCCGGCACGTTTGAAGAACCCAAAGCACCAGTCTTTGTGGACGGACGGTTGATGACTACGCTGAAGGGCGACCACATTGTCGCCGATTTTTTTGACATCCTGAATGAGTACGTTGAAACACGATACGGCTCAGGATCAAATCAGACTACTGAGGGCGTTGCCGCCCACATCTGACCTACCAGCGGGCTTTCCGGCTGCGCCTGCCTCTTCCGCCGGATTCCCGTTATGCTGCCAGCAAGCTGTAGCCGATCGCAACCCACGCGCCAAACCCCACCACCAGCATTGCGATTCGTATGACTGTGTTATCGACAACGTTATTCCATTTCGCATCCATAATGGCCTCCAGAATATTTTTCTGTTTGTCTGCTGCACTAGTTTTGACTCGATTCGCAGCTTCTGGTTAGTAATACGTTGGGCCCGTAAATAGGTTCCTTCGTGTAAAACTTTTTTTACACTCCGTTTACTTTATTTTGTGATGACTTCAGGCGGTTTTCGACGTCTTATAAGTATTCATTTTTTTCTCTCTCACCCTGATGGGAGCGAAACGGAATGCAGGGACCGGCAGCATTGTGAAGCGCATTTTTTCAGTGATGAAGAGAGTGCCGAATAAAGTACTGGGCCCGGCTGTTCCGCTCGCTTCCTCAGGGTGCTGAAAGACCTTCAGCTCCGGCCAGCAGTTTCCCTTCCTTGCGGCATCTCATCCAACTTCTCAGACCGGCCACACTTTTCAAGCGTTGGAGAGCGAGAATGCGTCTCTACAAATTCAAACGGCAAAGCGAAAGTCGCGCGAAAGCAGCCGAGGAGCACGCATCTCCCTGGAAGCTGGGCGGGCTTGCACTATGGGAACTGCTAAAACGCGTGTACCACGAGATTGTTGAAGACGAGGTGCTCACGCGTGCGGCGGCGCTGGCGTATTACTTTGTCTCTGCTCTTATTCCGATGATTTTCTTTCTGACGGCGGTTTTGGGTCTTTTCGCCCAAAGTCACGACCTGCAGTCTGGACTGCTGAGCTATGCCGCCCGTTTCATGCCCCCTGATGCTTACAACCTGCTGCAAAAAACTCTGCGAGAAATTACCAACAGCAGCACTGGTTCAAAGCTCGTGTTAGGGTTGGCTCTCGCGCTCTGGTCCGGCGCGGGCGGAGTCAGTTCCATCATGGACGCCCTGAACCGCTGCTACCACGTTAAAGACACCCGTTCTTTGTGGAAGCAAAAACTGATTGCGATTGGGCTGACGATCTCTCTTTCGCTTCTGACCATTGCTGCTCTGGTGATCATTCTGTACGGAGGCGACATCGCAAAGTTCGTGGGAGCTCACATTGGATTAAGCGCCGCCGCGGTAATGGCCTGGCGGATCTTGCAATGGCCAATAGCTCTGCTATTTGTTGTGATGGCTTTTGCCGTTCTGTACTACTGGGGGCCGGACGCTAAGCAGCAATGGCAGTGGATCACACCGGGTTCGCTGGTAGGCGTTCTGCTTTGGATCGGCGCTTCGCTGTTATTCCGGGTTTATCTGCATTTCTTTAACAGCTATAGCAAAACCTATGGATCGCTGGGTGCGGTCATAGTCTTGCTGCTATGGCTGTATATTACCGGACTTGCTCTCTTGATAGGGGGAGAGATCAACTCGGAGATCGAGAACGCCGCTGCTCGTCGCGGCCATCCTGAGGCCAAGGAGGCAGGGGAGAAGGTGGCGTAGCGGATCATCAGATCATTTGTTAACCAACCGCCAACTTCGGTTACACCGGCATCTTCTCCGCCACTGGCTGGACTGCCACCGGCGTGGCCGTGAGTGGCAGTTCCATAGTGATCAACAGTCCGCCCTTCGCATTCGCGGCGCGAATCGTGCCCCCATGCAGCTTTATCGTCCGTTCCGCGATGGAGAGGCCCAGCCCCACGCCACCGCTGGTGCGTTCCCGTGCTTCGCTCACGCGATAGAAAGGCTCAAAAATGTGCTGTAGCTCAGACTCCGGGACACCCGGGCCGTAGTCGCGAACCGTAAGACACGCGGTATCAAGCTTGGCCGATAAGGAAACCTCGACAGCGGTACCCTCCGCGGTATAACGGATCGCATTTCGCACCACGTTTTCAATTCCGCTGCGCAGCAGTTCCAATGAGCCGCGCACGCGGCACGGATCAAGCTGCAGTGCTTTCACTTCCTTGTTCAGAGGCTTGGCCTCATAGCTGGCGTCGTCGATTACCTGCTGCACCAGCTCGTCAAGTACCACCGTCTCCGGAGGAACGCGCTCCGCGCCGCTTTCCAGCCGGGTAAGAGCGAGCAACTGGCCTACCAGCTTGTTGACCCGCTCGGATTCCATCTCGATTCGATCCAGGGCCGGGATCCCTTTGCTGTTGGTGTTCTTACGCGCAAGCTCCAGGGCCACCGTCAGGCGCGCCAAGGGTGAGCGCAGTTCGTGTGAGATATCCGCCAGCAGTCGCTTCTGCGCAGAGATGAGTGCGGCAATGCGCTCTGCCATGTGGTCGAACTCCCGACCAAGGTCGGCAAGTTCGTCTTTGCGGTTGCCCAACTGCGGTGCAACGCGCACGTCCAGATTGCCCTCAGCAAAGGACTGGACCACAGCTTTCAGCTTCTTCACCGGCGAGGTCAGATACAGCGCCAGAAGATACGAGATGATGCCGGCAGCCAGAATACTAAGAGCAATACCCAGTCGGGGTAAGCCTCGCGGCACATAAGGCTGGCGCAGACGACTCACGAAGATGTAAGTCTTTCCGCTGGGCGCTACCACTGGCCGGCCCCAGGTAAGCCTCCCCAGCGCCGCCACATGGGAGACATGCTGCTGGGTCTGCTGGACCTCAGTCGCCATGCTTGTTACTTCCGGTGAAACGTGGGCGACCAGAGGGCTGCCCTTGCCGTCAAACAGCGCAATCTCGGTCCCAGCTTCGGACAACGATCGACGCACGTACTCTTCAAAGGACTGCGGACCTTCGCTGTCATAGACCTGAACAGCGGACTCGGCATAGAGGTTTAGCGCTTCCCCCAGCGCACCGCGGCGGCGCTCTGGATTGGGATCGTTCGCGAAGGAAAGCCAGAGCATCACGTTCAATGCTCCGATCATGGCCGCTGCCGCCAGCCAGAAGCAGAAGAAGATCTTCCAGAACAGGCTGCGATACTTCACATCTGCTCTCCCGGAAGCAGGTAGACGTAACCGCTGCCGCGAATGGCCTTGATCCGCTCCTGGTCGCCTTCATAGGACCCCAGCTTGCGCCGGAGATTGCTGACGTGAACATCAATACTGCGGTCCATTGGGGACATGGGCCGGCCCAGCGCTGCCTGGGTCAGGTCCTCACGGGTAATGATTTTTCCCGGATTGCGCAAAAAAGTATAGAGCAAATCGAATTCTGCGCCGGTGAGATTTACCGGCTTGCCAATGCAGGTTACGCTGCGCGACTCGGGATGCAGCTCCACGCCCGCCAGATGAATTGGCTGAGAAGAAGTAGCGCCTGTGGCGCCGGCTGCCCGGCGCAGAATCGCTCGCAGACGCGCCACCAGTTCGCGTGGGTTGAAAGGCTTTGGCAGGTAATCGTCAGCGCCAAGCTCCAGGCCCAGGATGCGGTCGAGTTCACTGCCGCGCGCTGTGAGCATGAGTACCGGGACGGAACTTTTCTGGCGCAGCTGTTTGAGCACGTCCAGTCCGCTCATGCCCGGCAGCATCACATCCAGGATGACGGCGGCATAGTGATTGGCCAGGGCCTTCTCCAGTCCGCTGGGACCGTCATGCGCCGCGTCCAGTTCGAACTGCTCGCTCTGGAGATACTCCTCCAGCAGCTTGCTTAACTCAGTATCGTCGTCGATGAGCAGAACTGAAACCATAACTTTGCTTTCCACCATAAACCCGCGGGGCAACAGTATCGGGTTAAGAAATGTGAAGCCTTTTACCTGTGAATTAACAACTCATAACTTTAAGTTCGACCCGTTTGGGTTAACACTAGTGGCAGTCACTTTACGACTTTGGGATGCGCCTTATCGGGCGCTACCCAAGACCGACGATGCTGCCGCTCGTGATTGTAAAGGAGTTCGGGAATGCACAAGAAGTTTTTCATCATTATGGCAATTTTACTGGCCGTGGCAGCCGGCCTGACAACCTCCGCCTTCGCGCACGGCGGTCACCGTGGATTTGGCCGCCAGAATGGTTGGATGCTCAAACACATGAGCAAACAACTGAACCTCACTGAGGCCCAGCAGACCCAGGTCAAAAACATCCTGGCCGAATCACGTACGAAAACCCAACCGCTCAGGCAGCAGCTGCGCCAGAACGAACTGGCGGCAAACGCCAATGGCAACGGCAGCTTTGACGAAGCCCAGGCCCGTGCTTTCGCCGACAAGCAGGCGCAGATCATGAGCAACCTGATCGTCGAGAAACAGCGGACCAAATCACAAATTTATTCCGTGCTCACTCCTGACCAGCGTCAGAAGGCCCTGCAACTTATGCAGCAGCACGAGCAGCGCCGGCAGGAACGCCTGCAAAAGAAGTCTGTACAAACGCAACAAACACCTAGCAAGTGATCTCCTTCTCCTCCCTCCAGAGGTTAGGCGGCAGAAATGCCGCCATTTTTTTTTGCTTAAGTTCATCGAAATCAAGATAGATGCGAATCGCCGCGACCGCCTTAATTAATCTGAGCGATTGGGCAGTAAGTGATTCGGAGTATGAGGATGGCCGGTTTAGTTCAGGAACCCCGACGGCAAACGCACCGCGTCCGTATCCAGGGACAGGCAAAATCCGTCCCAGCCTTGCTCGGACGAAACTGCTACCTCGATCTTTTGGCCGTCTTCTTCCAGCGGCAAATCTTCGCGCGGGTTTATTTGGTCGTGATGCCGATGGCCTAAGCCGGCTTCCTGGATGAATCCCTCTAGCTTGGCGGGATTCACTTTCACCTGGACCACCACGGCTTCATTGCTCTCCAGTATCACCGCCAGGACCTTCAAGTCCTTGCCCAGGTCTTGTGCGTAAATGTAAGTACGCTCTCCACTGTGCCGGTCAAATTCCTGCACCAGGGGCTGCCAGCCTGAATTCATGGCCGCGCGCACGACTTCATCGAACCGGGTGTCGGAATCGGCATTCAGGAACCGCTGGTTTTCGAACATTGCACCCTTGAAGTTCTTCACCCCGGCAAAATGCCAGAACTTGACCGTGAAACCGGCCACACCCATCAGGAATCGATGCTGGCGGTGCACATGGTATTGAGTTTCAATATGTTTGACGATCTGTCCGAAATCGTCTTTGGCAAACGCCTTCTGGGTTGTGGCGCCAAGTGAGGCTGCCGTTACCAGGCTGAGCGCCAATGAGAAAATCCTTCTACTCTTCATCATGGCTGCTCTCTTTCTTTTGTTTGCTGCCCGTAGATTTCTTCCGGCTGGGGGCAAAATGTCGTTCCAGACTGGCAATCTTGTCCATGGGCACATCCCCCACAATGTTGACCACGGTTAGTTCTCTGGCTTCCGCCACCAGAATCACCACGCCGGCCACCTGCTCGCCATTCTTGAGCAGATAGATTTCGTCGTGCTCGTTATGGCGTTTGTCAACGCTCTGGACAATCTTGGTCCAGCGCGGCGAGGTCAACTGCGAGCGGACCGCCTCAACGTCAGCCTTGCTGTACTGGCTGGCTTCATCGAACTCAAAGCTCTTGATGTAAATTCCCTTGAGTTTTTTGACGATGGATTTCAGTTGGGCAACATCCTCATCGCCATCGTCGGCCTTCTCGATCATGTTGACGGCAAATTGCAGCATAGACCCATCCAGTGTGACGTCCGTCACCCGCGCCGCCTTCTCGCTCAGCTTGTCCAGGTTAGCGAGTTGTAACCGGGCATCCTGTGCATAGCCGTGAGCGGCCACCCAGCACAGCAGAAGCCCCACCAGAGTGCTGATGAGCGTTCGGTTGATTCGGTTCATAGACGTTGTCTCCTGATCTTGTCATTGCGGTCCTGGGGAAGCTGCGCTTGCTGCAAAACATGGTTCAGTTTGGCGCGGGCAATCTCCAGCGCCAGGATCGCCTGGTCTCTGGCTCGTTCTGCTTCCTGCTGCAGCTGCTGCTGGTTCTGCCGGGCGATTCTCATTTCTTCGGCGTGGCGATACTCGGAATACTGATAGCCGGCCCATCCAAAGGCCAGGAACAGCACCGCTGCCACGGCGATGATCCACGTTGGACGCAGCCTCCACCATGTCGCGAATGTCCCATTGGGCTTCTTCTTTGCCGCCGGCACGGGTTTACCCTCGCCCTGGGCCTGATTCACCCGGGCCATTACGCGCTGGGTAAAACCCTCGCCGGGATCTTTGCGCTTGAGCGCCTCGCGAAGCTCGTCTTCAGAAAAATGCATATCGTACCTCTCGAATCCTGCGAGTGAGGCTCTTCCGCAGATCGGCCAATGACCGATGCAGCGTGCTCTTCACGGTGTTCACCGGCATTTCCATTACTTCCGCGATTTCTGCCGGGCCCAGCCCTTCCTGATAGCGCAGGATGACAACCATCCTTTGTTTTTCCGGCAAACCAGCCAGGCTCTGCTGCAATCGCTCGAGCAAGAGCGGATCGGCTGGGGAATGAGCCGCTGCCGGCTCCGGTGCATCTTCCATGGCCAGCTCGCGGCGGCGAAGCTTGCGGCGCCCCTGGTCTATGCAGCGATTTGCAGTTACTCGCCGCAGCCAGTACGTAAGGTGCGCCGGAGACTGTATGCTCCCAAGACTCTGGTACAGCTCCAGGAAAACCTCCTGCGCCAGGTCTTCCGCCAATGCTCTATCCTGCAGGAAGTGGTAGGCAATGCTGAACACCATGCCCTGATGCTGCCCTACCAACTCGGCGAAAGCGAGTGGATCGCCCTGAGCTGATCTTCCCAGCGCCAATGCCAGTCCTTCGTTTTTCACTCTCGCCTGCGGTTCCAAGGCCCCTCGCTCTGAACAGTTATACGCACGCCAGGGATTTTCGGGTGCAACTTTCTTGCCTGTCTGTTCTGGCTGGTCTTTCTTGCTAAGCTACGTAAATCAGGAGGTTAGCCAAAAGGATGATCGACCAGCACACGTTTGCTCTTACCTACTATGACGAGGTTCGCCGCAGCTTTCGCGGCTACAAGCGCCTGGGGGACGGCGGCCTGGTCCAATTGAGCGATCGGGAGTTCTTCCGTGCGCCCGATTCCGAGTCCAACAGTGCGGCAGCAATCGTAAAGCATGTGGCGGGCAACCTGCGCTCACGCTGGCTGGACTTCCTGACTACGGACGGCGAGAAGCCGGACCGCAATCGTGACCAGGAATTTGTCATCGAACCCGGATTGACGCGGCAGGAGCTGATGCGACGCTGGGAAGAGAGCTTCAAGCTCGTGTTCGACACCATTGCTTCGCTGACAGCGGAAGATTTCAGCCGCACCGTGACCATCCGCGGCGAGCCACATAGCATACTCCAGGCGATGAACCGCAGCCTGATGCACACCGCCTACCACGTGGGGCAGGTCCTTTATGTTGGCAAGCACCTGCGCGGGGCGGAATGGACGGTGCTCAGCATTCCTAAAGGGAAGTCGGAGGAGTTCAACGCGATGAAGCCGGAGGACCGGAGAGTGAAGCTGCCGAACAGGCCATAGCGCTTCTATTACCTCGTTTGACTTGACGCGTTGTTCAGAAAGAGGATGATATGTATTCCGCGACAGGACGCGGCCCGACCCCTTGCCCAACAGCAGCGCTCAAGAAACCAAGCTCATCCGCGGACTGTCTCTCTCTGACTCCATTCTGCTGCTGGCCGGCGGGATCATTGGATCGGGCATTTTTCTCACAGCACAGGATGTAGCCAGGAATACGCGTGCGCCTTGGCTGTTTCTGGCCGTATGGGTGCTGGGCGTGGGAGCAACACTGCTGGCCTGCTTCGCCTTTGCCGAGCTGGGCGCCATGTTCCCGCAGGCCGGCGGCCAATATGTGTACCTGCGTGAAGCTTATGGTGACGGCGCGGGATTTCTCTTCGGCTGGATGTACTTTACCGTAAGCGCCACCGGCACCATGGCAGCATTGGGCGCTGGCTTTGCTACCTATCTGGGACAGGCGTTCCCCGCGCTCGAAGCGCAGCGCGCGATGTTGTCGCTCGGGCCATTTCATGTCGGTTATGGGCACGCGGCATTGGCCATGGGGCCGTTTGCCATCACGCGCGGGCATCTGATTGCGCTTGGCGCCATCACGCTGCAAACGCTGATCAATGTCTTTGGCGTCAAGAAAGGCGCAATCCTGCAAAACATTGCTACCTGGGCCAAGTTTGGCGCGATCGGCGGCTTCATCGTGCTCGGGCTGGCCTTAGGACGCGGCTCATGGGACCACTATCGCCATGCAATTCCCGCGGCTCCCGGATCGGGATCGATATATGCGGCCGTTGGCGTGGCCATGAT
>JBARMK010000288.1:0-3399 GCA_049802395.1 Candidatus Angelobacter sp. | reverse complement strand
GCATTGTCCACATGCTCAAACGTCGCCCAAATCCATTGTGGCGCGCTGGCGGTCTTGTGGATAATGTGTAGCCCAACCAGCCCCATCAGAAAAGGCCCCGCGCACCTGGTATTTTCATTGTTGGAGCCCGGTGCGTAGGTGATATAAGCCCATGCAGTGTGGTATCGGCTGGCCTGGGCCTGTGAAATCTGGCGCCATGCGGCTTTCACCTCCACCGCTCCGATCTGATCTGTCTGGTAGACGCCCGCAGGGAAGCTGACGGGTGCAACCTGGTTGTCTGGAATGTACCAGGGCTTGGCCGGCGCTGGCGGATCGGCTGATCCTTGCAGGATTTTGTCGAATTCGACCTTGTTCATCCGGATTTCATAGCGCGTGTACTTTCCTTTAACGTCAATCAGAGGAGAGAGCGTGAATGCCTCAGTGAATTCATCCTGCACGTCTCCCTTGGCGATCAGAGGCAGCACCTTAGCTACCTTGCCTTTCAGAGCGGCGGGAACCGCGGGGCAAAAAGATGGAATTGACTGCGTGGTTCCCCACGGAGGCGGCGGCGCGGCCCCGGGTTGAAACACCTGCGATGCGGCCATGTAGCTTTCCCAGACAGTAGCGTTGTCCCCGCTTAGAGACTTGCCGATGGTGCCTGGGCCGGGCTGTCCCGCCTTTCCCGGGGGCCAGTTGAGCGCGACAAATTCCTGCCACGCAAAGATATCGAATTTCCTTTGGATCACAGCAAAGTTGCCGGTGGTGGATAGATTCGGTTTAGGCGGAGCGTCAGCAGGCAGGGTCGAACTCAAATGGGTTGGGGTGGGAGGCATTTGCGCGGGTCCAGACAGGCTTAATAACAGCAGTACAGCAAACAAACCAATGCTTCTGCATTTCATGAAGTGGCTCTCCTTGCGTTCAAGACGAGACGAATTGACTCTATAGACTCGGCCTCAAGGAGTATTGCACCGAGAGCGCTCGGCAAAGCCGCGATTGAAATTCATTTCTGAAAACGGAACGCTGAAGACGTGCGGAAGAAAAATTTACCGCGGATCTAGACAGTGCTTGTTTGCGGAACTTTTCGCGCAAACTTCATGTGTTGGCGGTGTCTGGCCGGGTCAGATCGGCCCTTGAGATCGGCGCAGGCGGACCGCCGCAGCGAGAAAGGTCGCAGCGATTGCGAGCCCGATCCAAAGGCCCGGCTCGCTGAAAAATCGCACTGGAGTGAGTGCTGCCATCACATCCATCATCGTACTGCCCGGCGGTGTGGAAGCCTCTGGTCCCGTCAAGCGGTTCCCCAGCATGCTAAGGAAATGCGTCGTATTGAATGCAAGCTTCTCGACTCCGCAGATGACGAACGGCGGTAAGAAGGCCCATATAAATGGCGCGCGCGGGGCCCAGGCTGAAACCAGTAGCAACCACCCATAGAAGGGCGCGTACCAGAGGCCATGAACAGTCACAATGTGGTAGAGCAGCATCAGTGAGACGTAGAAGAACGACGAATGAGCCCATAGCGTCGTGACACTCACGCCGCTTCCCAGCAATACTACGCTGCTCAGCAGCAGCATGATCGCTTGCGTTACCCCGGTGATGACGAAACTGAGCAGCGGCAGGATAACGATGGGAACGGTGACCTTTGAGAGCACGGTGGTGAGATCGGAAACCGGCAGCGACTTCCAGAAGAGAATGCTGCGATCGCGGCGCTCTCCATACAGCGCGTCGAGAGAGTAGAAGATTCCTACGATAAAAGCCGTGCCCATGATCAGGGCAGCCGCTAATTCGTACGGGGCGGCGAGCACCTCGTGCTGTCTTGCCGGGTCGAGTATCCATCCGCCGTGCATACGGCGCCGCACAATAATCGTGTTGATCAGGAAGCCAACAAGAAAGAGGGCGGCAGCCGCCAGCGGCGCGATATAGATCGAGCGGTTCTCCCACAGTTCGCGCCGGATCGACCAGTACAGGGGCCGAGTGACCGGCATGGCGGCCGGCGCGATTTCCTGCGTTCCAACGTGAGAGTCGGGCACGGTATTTAACGGGGTGTTCATTGGGCCGCTCCTTGTGCCTGGCTGAACTGGCTGCCGACCACGGCAACGAACAGGTCAGCGATGCTGGGCATGCGCACCTCGCCCAGCGCTGCGAGCTGCTGACGGCCAGCAGAATCAAACAGCAGGATGCTGCGGCCGAGCGCCTGGCGCTCGTGAATTGGCTTAAGCGCCTGGGCCGCGGCGAGTTGATTGGGTTGGACCACCACTTCCACATAGCGCGACTCGAATTCCTCCATGCTGCACTTGAGCACGATACGACCGCGGTGAATGAACATGAAGTCGGTGAGAACGTCCTGCATCTCATCCACCTGATGCGTGGTCATCAGGATGGTGCGGCTGCGATCGAAGTAATCATTCAGCAGGGAGTCATAGAATTGTTTGCGATAAAGGATGTCGAGGCCGAGGGTCGGCTCATCCAGCACCAGCAACTTCGCGTCGATGGACATGACCAGCGCGAGATGCAGTTGCGTGACCATCCCTTTCGACAATTCCCTGATCTTGCTGTGGTGGCGAATGTCCGTCTTCGCCAAAAAACTTTCCGCCTTGGCGCGATCGAATCGCGGATGCACTCCGGCAACATAATCGATCGCCTGCGAAACCCGCGCCCAGCGCGGCAGCACGGCAACGTCGGCGATGAAACAAACATCGCGCATGAGTTGATCGCGCTCGTTCCAGGGATCGCGCCCGAGCACCTTCAATTGACCTTGATATGGCGTGAGCCCCAGAATCGCGTTGAGCGCAGTAGTTTTGCCTGCGCCGTTCGGACCGATGAGCCCGAGGATGCGGCCCTCTTCCACTCGCAGGTCGATGTTGTCCAGCGCCACGGTTGTACCGAAAGCCTTGCGCAAGCCATGTGCTTCTATGACGCTCATGATTTCGGCTCCTCCTCGTCAGCATCCGACGGCGGTTGGGTCGGGCCAGCGCCATTCTTCAGCAGTTCTTCTGGCTTCAGACCAAGCCGCTGAATGGTTGCGTGGACTCTGGGCCACTCTTCGGCAAGAAACTTCTGCCGTTCGCCCTGCAGCAGCAGATTGCGCGCGCCCGCATTGATAAACATGCCCCGACCTCGCTTGGTCTCGACCAATTGCTCGTCGACTAATTGTTGATATCCCTTCAAAACCGTGAGCGGATTAACCCGATACTCGGCCGCGACATTACGCACGGACGGTAGCGGATCGCCTTCCTTGAGCACGCCGTCCAGAATCATGGCGACCACGCGATCTCTAAGCTGTCGGTATATCGGCTGACTGTCGTTCCACTCACGATCCATTATGTTTTCCAGATAAAATTAAAGACACAATTCAAACAGCGGCTTCTGCTTTCTTGAGTTTGTAAAAATAGTTTGCAAACACGTATCCCCAGGGCACAGCAACAA
>JBARMK010000287.1:0-4662 GCA_049802395.1 Candidatus Angelobacter sp. | reverse complement strand
GCCGTCGGAATGTCCGAAACAGCTGATCCAGATCCGAACGGCGAAGACATTTGCGGCTTCGGCACACACCTTACGTGCGTTCCGTTTCTTTGGCGAGACGGCCACATGAGCGCTCTCCCGACCGTGGGCGGCAATAACGGGCAGGCCAGCGCCATCAATAACCGTGGAGAAGCCGTAGGATTTGCGGAAACGGCTAACCCTGACCCCACATGCCCGCCTACCCCTTCGGACTTGCCGGTATTGTGGGTAAAAGGCCAGGCCAATGCTCTTCCTTTGATAGGTACCGATCCCGACGGGACCGCATTCGGGATCAACGATCAAGGCCAGGCCGTGGGCTACTCGGGAGACTGCTTCACGGCGAAGCACGCCGTAATGTGGAAAAACGGCACTGCCTTCCCGCTTCAAGACCTGGGAGTTGAGCGCTCCAATTTCGGCTTCGCCATTAACAACCGGGGCCAGATTGTCGGGCAGGTCCGCACCGCTGACGGCTCAACCCGCGTCGCCTCTCTCTGGCAGCCGGACGGCACACTCACCGTCCTCGGCATTCTGCCGGGAGAGAGTGCCTCCAGCGCCACCGGCATCAACAGCAAGGGCCAAGTGGTGGGAAGCACCTTTGATTCGGGCTTCAACTGGTCCGGCGGCTTTATTTGGCAGAACCATGTGCTGACCGACCTTAACACGCTAATTCCCGAAGATTCCAACCTCCTCATAATCAATGCCAGCAATATCAATGAGCGCGGACAAATCTCGGGTATGGCAACGGTGGTCACCGGGCCCCAAGCGGGCGACATCCACTCAATTCTCTTAACCCCAGTGGACGCACGCATAGGCAGGTCGATGGCAGATTTCGCACGTACACACCCGCATTCCAATCTGTCCGGGAATGCGTGCAACCACTTGCGGAGTTTCGGCCCCGGCCGATTCGAGCGATAAAGGAGTAGTTTCGGGACCTTCCCGCACCATGCATTCCAGCCACATGCTGCGCGAAGGCGCAAGGCCAAGGTTGTGCGGGACATTCTGGGTCACGCGAATATCGACGTGACCCAGAATGTTTACGGCAAGAGCGTGCTTGCTTCAGTCATCTAAACGTTGCGGGCGAATGGGTTACGCAATTACCAATTACCCAACCTACCAATTCGGTTTACCTGAGCTCTTCCATGATCTCGTCCAGCGCCTGGCGCGTGGGACGGACCACCTCTTGCGGCAACCTGGCCAGCGACTCACCCGTCATGTTGAGCTGTTCGATGAAGCTGGGCGCGGTGGTGTTCACATAGAAGACGCCGGTCAGCATATCGCCTTTTTCGTGCGACTCGGCCAGAAGCTGCATCGCGCCGACCTTATTCGTTGCGTCATAATCGCGGTCCAGCTTGCGCAGGCGAAGTTGTGAGCCGTCATGCATGCGCACGCTGGCGGTGGTTCCTGGATCGTAATCCACATCGATATTCTCAAACACGGGGACAAAACCGATTTCCTGCACCGGCTCATCGTGGTCTTTGGAATACTTATAAGACTTGGTAGAACCTTCATGGTCGTTGAAGGTGGTGCAGGGCGAGATCACGTCAATCATCACCGTGCCGCGGTGCGCGATGGCGGCCTTCAGCAGGTTGAGCAGCTGCTTCTTATCGCCCGAGAATGACCGTGCCACAAAGGTCGCGCCCAGTTGGATGGCCAGCGCGCACGTGTCGATGGGCGGCAGATCGTTGAGCACGCCGGTCTTGAGTTTGGAACCCACGTCAGCGGTGGCGGAGAACTGGCCTTTGGTCAGGCCGTAAACTCCGTTGTCTTCAATGATGTAGATCACCGGCAAGTTACGCCGCATCAGGTGGACGAATTGACCAATGCCGATGGAAGCCGTGTCGCCATCGCCGGAGACGCCGATCAGCATCAGCTTCCGGTTGGCCAGCGCCACGCCGGTTGCAATGGAAGGCATGCGTCCGTGCACGGAGTTGAAGCCGTGCGCGCGGTTCACAAAATAAGCCGGTGTCTTGGACGAGCAGCCGATGCCTGATAGCTTGGCAATATTTTCCGGCTGGACGCCCATCTCGTACATGGCGTCGATGATGCGTTCTGTAATGGCGTTGTGGCCGCAGCCCGCGCACAGGGTCGTCTTGCCTCCGCGATAATCGAGCACGGTAAGCCCAATATGGTTTGTTTTTGGCGCGGGTGTAGGCGTGGAAGTGGCGGACATTACCTGGCCTCCTGGGGACTGGTCTCCTGAGAAACGACTGCGTCGGTGACCGAGCGCGCGTCGATCGGCAGCCCGTTGTAGTGCAGCACGCTGCGCAGCTTGGTCACTTGATCTGCCGCAATATCGAGCTTGATGAGCTGGAACATCTGCGCATCTCGGTTCTGCTCCACCACATAAACGCGATCGTGGGTCTTGATAAATTCGTGCAGCTCCTCATTGAACGGATAAGCGCGCACCCGGAGATAATCCACGGCAATGTTGTGTTCCTTGCGCAGCTGATCGCAGCTTTCGGTCAGGGCCCAATGCGTGGTGCCGTAAGCGATGATGCCGATCTTTGAAGTTGAAGCCCCGGAGGTTCCGCTGATCTCCTTCACCGGTGCGGGAACGAATTTGCGCGCGGTTTCAAACTTGCGCGCCAGGCGGTCCATGTTGTTCACGTAATCGTCCGGGCGCTCGCTGTACTGCGCCTTTTCGTTGTGGCCGCTGCCGCGCGTGAAATATGCAGCCGACGGATGGTTGGTGCCGGGCAGCGTGCGGTAAGGAATGCCATCGCCATCAACGTCTTTATAGCGGGCAAATCCGCCCAGGCGCTTAAGATCGTCTGCATCCAGCACTTTGCCGCGCGCAATCGGCTTCTCTGGATACGCGAACGGATGTGCCATCCAGTTGTTCATCCCCAAATCGAGATCGGAGAGCACGAACACCGGCGTCTGGAATTGCTCCGCCAGGTCGAACGCTTCCCTGGCCATGCTGAAGCACTCTTCCACCGACGAAGGCAGCAGCAGAATGTGCTTGGTGTCCCCATGAGAGAGGAAGGCGCAGCTGAGCACGTCGCCCTGCATGGTTCGTGTGGGCAGGCCCGTGGAAGGCCCGACGCGCTGAATATCGAAGAAGACGCCAGGAAGCTCCGTATAGTAGCCCAAGCCAATAAACTCAGCCATGAGAGAAATGCCCGGGCCTGAAGTAGAGGTCATGGAGCGTGCGCCGGCCCAGCCCGCGCCCAGCACCATCCCGGCCGCGGCTAGCTCGTCTTCTGCCTGCACCACAGCAAAAGTCGCCTTGCCATCTGGGCCGATGCGATATTCCTTCAAATAATCAATCAGCATTTCCACCAGCGAACTGGAAGGCGTAATCGGATACCAGGTCACCACAGTGACCCCCGCAAACATGCAGCCCAGGGCCGCGGCAGCGTTGCCGTCAATAATGATTTTGCCCTGGTTTGCATTCATGCGCTCCACCCAGTACGGGTCCTGCTTGGTGAAGGTGGCAAGGGCATAGTCATAGCCCGCGCGGATGGCGGTGGTATTCAGCTCGGCAGCTTTTTTCTTTTTGCCAAACTGCTTCACCAGCGCCTTTTCTGATTCGGCAATATCAATGCCCAGCAGTGCATCCACCACGCCTACGTAAAGCATGTTCTTCACCAGGCGGCGCAGCTTGGCTTCCGGGCAGACCGGCGCCACCAGCTTGTCAAATGGCACCGGATAAAAAGTAATGTCGTTGCGCAGTCCGGAGAGGTTCAACGGCTCGTCGTAAACGCAGGCCGCACCGGGCGCCAGGGACATAACATCTTCCTTGGCTGTCTCTGCGTTCATCGCCACTACAAAATCAATCTCCTTTTTGCGCGCGATATAGCCGTGCTTGCTGGCGCGTATGGTGTACCACGTGGGCAGTCCGGCAATGTTCGAAGGGAAGAGGTTCTTGCCGGAGACGGGCACTCCCATCTGAAAAATGCTGCGCAACAGCACCGTGTTGGCCGACTGCGACCCCGATCCGTTCACCGTAGCTACCTGAATGCTGAAATCGTTGACCTTACGGCCGGGTTGAGGCGTAAGTGCCGCGCGTTCCTGTACTCCAAGTTCGATTGTTGTAGCCATGAATTAATCCCTGTGCGGCCCCCGGCCGCAATTACCCGAATGCTGGGCCCTGCTAGTGTGAGGTAACTCCTTATTATAAAACAGTGAGCGGGATAACATGGAGTTTAGCGTATGGTTGGGTTCGCTGACCGGTCGCTAAAAGTGCGCGGGATCGAAGAAGCCGGCCGGCACCCTTGGACTGTCCGTTAGTCGCTTCTTGAAGCAATCAGCGTGGCAGAACCACACCTGCCATTTTTCCTGGTTTGTCTCAATCGTTAAGCGGCATGGATCGATTTCACTCTCGGCGATAGGCTCCGCGCAATAGCAGCACGGTCCCCACTGAATCTTAGGCACCCCAGGCTTTTCATTTTCATGAACCATTGCGGCAAATTATATTCCGGCCACTCGTAGTTCTCCTATCCTGATAGATTATTCCCGTGACCATTATTCTCAACGCCGGTGAAGCTCGGGTACTTGGATCGCTAGTGGAAAAAGACATCACCACTCCCGATTACTACCCGCTCTCTTTAAACGCCCTGATGAACGCCTGCAATCAGAAGAACAATCGCGAGCCGGTGACGAACTTTGACGAAGAGACCGTCCGGCTGGCGCTGCGCAACC
>JBARMK010000286.1:0-1908 GCA_049802395.1 Candidatus Angelobacter sp. | reverse complement strand
AGAAACATAGAGAGTATCCGTCGACTGCTTTTCACTTTATCTCCTCAATTCTTACGGCCCCAAGCGTTTCCGTCAGGCAGACGGGTGCGAAGGCGTGGAAGGTTACGCCGCGCCGCCACTCTTGCTGCTGACTGTTACTTGAAGTCCAAATTGTCCAGCCCCGTTGAGTTCCCGGAAGGGGGCTGAATATGAGTCGAACTTAGCCGAAAAAATATAGGCTGGCTAGAAAATTAGGAAAATTAATCAACAGGCCCAGCGCAATATTGCAACCCCTCATACGAAGTAAACTACAGCTCCCCTGGGAGTTAAGAATTCCCTGAATGGCAGGTGGCCCAACTTCACTTAAGTTAATTTCGGTCCTGTATTCATTTTCAGGAATGAAATTTGTTGCGCCTCATCGCCGAAGAGATTCTTAGGCGTTTATGAAACTTTTTAAGAATTCCGCACCACGGTCAGCCGCAGACCAGGAGGCCGAGAAGCTTCAGAAACGGTGGAAGGAGCTGCGGCCGCAAAAACGCGGGCAACGCCGAAAACTGAGAAAAAACTGAGACGCACTTGAGGACTCGGACGCCGGCGTTGCCTATCGTGGGGCTTGCTGAAGGCAGACCGAGAATCGCTCCCTGCTTTGTATCAGTCCGTTTTTGGACCTGTTGCGTAAGCAGCTCCTTCCAAAAGGAACGCTCGGACTGCCTCCAGCGCATGATTGATTGATTGGATGATTGATTGATCGAAGGCGCAGGGCATGCGCCAGGAACGGGATGGCGGCCAGGGCAGCTGCAGGAACAGCTTCTGCCCCTTTTTCGTGTCAAGCATTCAAATTGATTGAAATGCTTCTGCCAGGATGACCCTGCGCGCCGTGCCGATAACATACCCTTAAGCAAGCGAAAAAAGGGCGGCTGCGCCGCCGCCCTTTACCTGGGGGAAGTTCTTACAATCGTGAGACTACTGCAACTTGAACTGGAACGAGATCGATGTTCCGTCGTTCAGGTTGATTTGATAAGCGTAAGTGTTACCAGCGGTCAGGTTACTGGTAGCAAGGTTGAACTGCCATCCCGCCGAGCCTGCGCCATTGGCAAGCGTACCACCCACAAACGCGAAGGGTCCGCCGACTGGAGCAGGTGTGCCAGCCGCCACGCCATTGACCGAGGTAAGCGTAAAGCTCGACACAACAGGTGATGAGACCGAGGCCCCCTTCACGTCGCATACGCGGAACTGTACCGCGATGGTTGGCGTAGTTGCCTTCGCGAATGTGGCCCCCACACCCGCCGAGTTCGGCGCCAGAATCAAGTGGCCTGGGCCGTTGGTGCAAGCGGCGCCAGCGGGCTCGTATTGAACTGAAGCCGTTCCCTGAGCAAATGTAATCGTGTAGTTCGTTGAGCTTTGTCCGGAGCAGCTAATGCCGTTGGGCGGAGCAAACGATCCCACATTGCCGGTGCCTTTGGTAGCGCTGCAAGTGAGGGTGCCGGCAAGGTTGGCCGGCGACTGGCCAAGCACAAAGCCGCTGTAGGTAGCTGAAGCCGCAACTGTACCACCCAGAATAATGGTCTGGTTATTCGCGGTGATGCTCAAAGGAGCAGGCGTGATCGTGAAAGTCCCGTTGGTCGCTGTGACCGTGTAGTTTCCACTCAGAGTTGCGGGCGAGAATACGGCCGTCGCGGAGATGGCGAAGGTCCCCACGTTGCTGCTCTGAAGGGCTGTGGTGGCAAAAGTGGCGGTAATGTTTTCACCGTTTTTGATGCCCGTAATAGTGCCGGTGAGCGCCAGATTTGGCGCGCCGAAGGTGCGCGAGACGTTGTTGGCCACCACAGAGAGCGGCGCTTTGTTGATGGTCAGAGTTCCGTTAGTGATGCTTACGGTGTAATTGCCCAGTTTTCCTGCCGGATCAACCAGCACTGGAACCAGCGTGTA
>JBARMK010000285.1:0-32348 GCA_049802395.1 Candidatus Angelobacter sp. | reverse complement strand
TTTTTAGACAGTATGTACGAGGACTTTCACGCCACCGACCGCTGGACCGGACAAAAGCTGCATTGCATTTACCAGGCCCTGATTGTGGCCATTGCCACCCGCCATGCTGACGCCGTCGACATAAAGTTTCTTGTCAGTGGACGACCGGTATGGATTGCTTTACCGCATCCAACCTGGGTGGAGTACCAGAAACGGACAGGCCGGGTCATTACCGATCCACTGGCCACTCAGGCTGCCGGGCATTTTCTGAGTACCGCGATTGAGTCCGGAACGTATGAGCATGGCAGGGAGATGTATACCCTGACGGTGGATGAAGCGCTCGGACATTTAAATGCAGTCTTAAAGCAAGTAGGCGCGCCGCAAGACGCGTTGGTTAAGACGGCCTAGCCGTCGCTCAGGCCAAAACCCGCTGTCCGCGCCGGCCCTTGTTTCCGGAGCCATCAGGTTTTGAGAATAGGAGATCTCGCGGTCATGTCACAAACTCTGCCAGCGATCGATACAGCTTCCACACTGGAAACACTTCTCAAAGGCAACAAGGTGCATCGCAACCTGTATTCTGGTGTTCTGGTGGAGCATTCTGTGCGCCGGGGCGAGGGCCTGCTGGCCGACAACGGCGCCCTGGTCGCCTATACCGGTAAATTCACCGGTCGTACGCCGAAAGACAAATTTACCGTGAAAGACGCGGCCACCACTGAGTTGGTGAATTGGGGCGAAGCGAACCAGCCATTTGCCCCGGAAAAGTTTGACGCGCTGTTTGAGCGCGCGGTGGCCTCACTGGGCGAAAAAGAGCTTTTTGTACAGGACCTTTACGCCGGCGCCGATCCCAAGTATCGCCTGCCGATCCGCGTGATTAACGAATACGCCTGGCACAATCTTTTTGTGCGCGCGCTTTTTGTGCGTCCCACCAAAGAAGAGCTGAAGACGCACCAGGCAGAATTCACCATTGTGTCAGCGCCGGAGTTTCTAGCGGACCCGCAGCGTGACGGAACGCGCTCAGAAGCGTTCATTGTGGTGAGCTTTACTCGCAAGATCATATTGATTGGCGGCACCAAGTATGCGGGTGAGATGAAGAAGTCGATCTTCGGGATCATGAACTTCCTGCTGCCGCAGAAAAATGTTTTTCCCATGCACTGCTCCGCCAACGTCGGAAGCAACGGCGAGACGGCATTGTTCTTTGGCCTCTCCGGCACCGGAAAAACCACGCTCTCCGCCGATCCGGAGCGGCGGCTGATTGGCGACGACGAACATGGCTGGAGCCCGACCGGCATTTTCAACTTTGAGGGCGGCTGCTATGCCAAGTGCATCAGGCTCTCAAAAGAGAATGAACCGCAGATCTGGAATGCGGTACGCTTCGGTTCGGTACTGGAAAACGTTACCCTCGACCCAGAGACGCACGTTCCCGACTACAACGATGACAGTCGCACGGAGAACACCCGATGCGCCTATCCGGTGGACTATATTGATGGCGCAGTGATCCCCGGAATGGGCGGCCATCCCAAAAATGTGATCTTCCTGACCGCGGACGCCTTTGGCGTCCTGCCTCCCATCTCCAAACTGAATAATGATCAGGCGATGTATCACTTCCTCTCCGGTTACACCGCAAAGGTTGCGGGAACTGAAGCGGGAGTGAAAGAGCCACAGCCGAATTTCTCCACCTGCTTTGGTGCGCCATTTTTGCCTCTGCGTCCAAAAGTTTATGCGGAGATGCTGGGGCGGCGTATGCAGGAGCACGGCTCGCAATGCTGGCTGGTCAATACAGGCTGGTTTGGCGGACCCTATGGCGTGGGATCACGGATGAAGTTGTCTTACACGCGTGCCATGGTCAATGCCGCGATTGAAGGCGCGTTAAACAATGTCGAGTTTGAACCCGATCCGGCATTCGGGCTGACCGTGCCCAAGATCGTGCCGGGAGTTCCGCCCGAATTCCTGCGCCCACGCGATGCCTGGAAAGACAAGGCGGCCTATGATAAATCCGCGGCCGACCTGGCGGCGCGGTTTGCCAAGAACTTTGAAAGGTTTGGTGTTCCGGCGAACATAAAAGCGGCTGGTCCTGGGACCAGGAAGAGCTAACCAGTAAGTTGGAGCTGAGGAAATAAAAAGAGACGCTATTTTCGCAGCGTCTCTTTTTTATCGATAGCGGGAATTTTTTCAGGGATGTCATCCCGGACATCCTTCATGCTGAAGCAAGTCAAGCTGCTTTGTTGTCGCTGAGCCGCTCCTTTACTGCGGCGCTGATTCGTTCAATAAACGAAAGTGGTTGCTGGTCCGCTGGGGTGCCCAGCCTGCTCCGAAGAAGCTGTAGGAACTTGGTTACGCGACGAAGCCGTTGCGTCTCCAGTTCTTCGTGCACGCTTTGAGGATCGACTTCAGAGGCGGTTTCAATGTATTGCCAGAGCAAAAGCCTCATGTCATCCACGGCGCTTTTGAGTTCTGTTAGCAGGCTAACGTTGAGTTCGGCCGCCGGGGCCGCTTCTTTTTTCGAAGCGTCAGGAGTCTGCATGGCCAGCCAGTACAGGTCTCCGTGGACCGCAGTGAGCGCGGTCGTAAGATCCTTAAGATGATTTACCAGTTCCGTTTTGTCGGTATGTAAATGGCGCTCGTTTTCCATGGGGGATTCCTTATAATTTCTGTAATACAAGTATTAGTGTCTAGGATGCGCCCTACGTTGCAATTATGTCGGTTACTCAAGGACATGTCTGTTGATGGATTTTAATACTATCGTGACGCTGCCACCTGAACTCGATGGTGCTTGGATTGGTTTGTTTTCAATAACCTGGATAGAATGTCCGGCGTTAATACGGTGCGGAATAGGGAGATTGCCTGAAGGGCCGGTTCGGTGAAATAAGGCAAGCCTTATCAGGGTATCGTTCTACGGGCTTTGCAGAGCCTGCGCCATTTGCCGCGAGGCAGGAACAAACGTTTATACAGTGGTAAACAAACGTTTTTCGTGAAAGTAAGCTTCGCATGTCAAGTTCAAAACTATGTTTTCCCGGCAAATCACGGTACGTTATCAGGCGAACGGAGATCTTCGTCCTTGTCCCATCAAGTGGCTCGATAATTTCTCTATGCGTAATTTCACCAACGACTCCATTTTTGACGATACGCTTCCCATGGCAGATGGGCTGATGCGGGTGGGAACGCGCGTGCCTCTGGATCGTCTGAAACAGGCGATGGAAGATTGGTTTAGAAAGAAGAGCTATTTAGAGAAAGAGCAGCAATTGGTGATTGAGGAAACCACTGACGGCCCGATTTGACTGGGCTGCAAAGGGTAAGCTAGCCTCATAAGCTGGCTTGCGGGTGTCCGTAGCTCTCCTGCAGGCCCCGCCTTTCACGGCAAGAAGGATGAGAGTGCAGGCAAATCCGGCTTGCTTCATTGTCCGGGGGCCGCTGTTAAATGAACAATCCGCGCAAAATTATGATTCTTCTGTTGCTTGCTCTATGTCTGGCAGTCCAAGCCTCGTACGCGCAGGGATTGCGGCCGGTCCACGCCAAAAAGGCCATGGTGGTCAGCGTCCATCAAGAAGCGGCCCGGGTCGGTGCGGAAATCATGCGGCAAGGCGGCAATGCCGTGGACGCGGCGGTAGCCACTGGCTTCGCGCTCGCGGTAGTCCATCCTTCGGCCGGCAACATTGGCGGCGGTGGTTTCCTGTTGATGCGCAAGGCGAACGGCGAAGTTCATTTTTTAGACTTTCGCGAAAAAGCCCCTAAAGCCGCCAGCCGTGACATGTATTTGGACGCGCAGGGAAATGTGGTTCCCACAGCCAGCCTGCTTGGATACAAAGCGATCGGGGTACCCGGATCGGTGGCCGGACTGGTTTACGCCGAGCAACATTGGGGCAAGCTCACGCTGAGAGCGGTGATGGAGCCGGCCATCCGTCTGGCGCGCGATGGCGTGCGACTGACGTACGAAGAGGCTCAATCACTGCACGACGACGACCTGAGCAAGTTCCCTGACTCCAAACGCATCTTCCAACGTGACGGTAAGTTTTACGAGCTAGGCGAGATCTTCCGGCAGCCGGAGCTGGCACGAACACTGGAGCGGATCGCCGCCAATCCCAAAGCCAATGAATTCTATAAAGGCACTCTAGCACGCGAGTTGGCGGCGGAGATCAAGCGCGGCGGCGGCCTGGTGACGGCAGAGGACTTGGCGGAATATGAAGTCAAAGAGCGGCAGCCGATCAGGGGCACGTATCGGGGATACGAGATTATCAGCGCGCCACCACCGAGTTCCGGCGGCATCACTTTGGTGGAGGCACTGAATATTCTTGAAGGCTACGATCTGGGCAAGATGGGGGATCGCTCAGCCGACTCCATTCACCTGACCGTGGAAGCTTTTCGCCGCGCGTTTTACGATCGCGCAGAGCTGCTGGGTGATCCTGACTTCAGCCGGATACCAGTGGCCCAGTTGATCGATAAGAAATACGCGCTGGCCTGGCGGCAATCGCTGGAGATGATGCGCGCTAGTGACAGCAAGGAGCTGCGACGGCCTGCAGGGTTCGGGGAACTTGATCGCCCGGCATTGCTGCATCGGCCATATATGGGGCGTGAATCCAACAACACAACGCACTATTCGGTGGTTGATCCGCAGGGCAACGCCGTTGCTGTAACCACCACGTTGAATGACAGTTTCGGCTCGGCTGTGACCGCAGGCAGGCTGGGATTTCTTCTGAATGATGAGATGGATGACTTTACCTCCAAGCCAGGTGTGCCCAATGGCTACGGATTAATTCAGGGTGAGACCAACTCCATTGCGCCGGGCAAGCGTCCGCTGAGTGCAATGGCGCCGACCATTGTTCTGAAAGATGGAAAGCTTGCGATGGTGCTGGGCTCGCCCGGAGGACCGCGCATTATCAGCACGGTGGCCAATATCCTGATGGGTGTGGTGGACTATGGGCTGGATATTCAGCAGGCGGTGAATGCACCGCGCTTCCATCACCAATGGCAGCCGGACGAAATCGATATAGAGCGGACGGGCATCTCTCCCGACACAATCAAGCTACTGCAAGCCCGCGGCCACAAGATTAAAGCGGAAGGCTATTGGAGTGACGGTGAGTGCATTGCCGTCGATCCGAAAACCGGAAACCTATTGGGCGCTCCAGACGGACGGAACGGTGGAAAGGCGGTTGGCTTCTGATGCTGCGCGCAATGTCGAGCTACGTTTATATCAAGAGGCGGCTGCATCCGGGCCTTCTGGACAACCTTGTACGCGGCGGCGCTCAGGCCATTGAACTATTTGCGGCGCGCGGTCATTTCAACTACGACGAGAAGGAGCACGTCAGGGAATTGGGCAACTGGTTCAAGTCAGAGAAAATCGAGTTCCATTCAATGCATGCTCCCATCTATATGGGCAATGATTTCCGCTCGGGCGGGCAGGCACTGAATATTATCGATTCAGACAAACGCATGCGCATTGACGCTATGGACGAGATCAAGCGCGCGATTGAGGTGGCGGAGTATGCGCCGTTTCGCTTCCTGATTCAGCATATTGGCAAGAGCGACGAATACGACGATCCGCGCAAGTTTGAAAATGCGCTCAGCGGCATTGAGCATCTGCGTGCTTTTGCCCGGCCGCTGGGCGTAAGTTTGTTGCTGGAAAATATTCCCAACGATCTCTCTACCCCGGAAAAGCTAAAAGAATTAATCCGGCTGCTGCGCTATGAAGATCTGGGAGTTTGTTTCGATGTTGGACACGCGCATCTGATGAGCTCTGTGCACCAGGCGTTCGGCATTTTAGAAGATCGCATTCGCTCAACCCACATTCATGACAACAAGCGCGACAAAGATTCGCATTTGTGGCCCGGAGACGGCACCATTGACTGGGAACAGACCATGCAGGCGGTGCGGGGAGCGCCGAAGGGCCCAGCCATGGTGCTGGAGATAGAAGGCGAAGAGGGTCTGGATGTGCCGCGGAAGATGGCGGAAGTGTATGGCAAGCTCGAAAATGCAGGCGTAGCGGCGGAATAGTTTTATATGGAAACCACAACTCAAGCTCCCATCACCACCATCGCGGAAATCGGCAAGCACGATGGCCAACCCGTTACCATTCAGGGCTGGCTCTACAACAAACGCGAGAGCGGCAAGCTGATCTTTCCTATTTTTCGCGACGGTACAGGTGTGATCCAGGGTGTGGCGCCGAAGAATCAGGTGTCGCCTGAAGTGTTTGACACGCTCAAGAACCTCACGGACGAGTCCAGCGTGATTGTTACCGGCAAGGTTCGAGCGGACAAACGCGCACCCGGGGGATATGAACTCGATGTTAGTGATGTGAGAGTGGTGCAGCGGGTGCCGGAAGATGAGCCGTTTCCCATCGCGCGCAAAGAGCATGGCATTGATTTCCTGATGGAGAACCGCCACCTCTGGATACGGACGCCGCGGCAGACGGCCATATTACGCGTGCGGGCGGAGATCATACGCGCCGCGAGAAATTTCTTTGACGAGCGCGGCTTCACGCTCACCGATCCGCCGATCCTTACGCCTGCGGCATGCGAAGGAACCAGCACGCTTTTTGAAGTGGATTACTTTGCCGAGCAGGCATTTCTCACGCAATCGGGCCAGCTCTATATCGAAGCCATGGCCATGGCGTTGGGCAAGGTCTATTCTTTCGGGCCGACCTTCCGCGCGGAGAAGTCCAAGACGCGCCGTCACCTGACCGAATTCTGGATGGTGGAACCGGAAATCGCCTATGCGCAGCTCGATGACATTATGCAGCTTGCGGAAGAGTTCATCAGCCACCTGGTGCAGAGCGCGCTGGCGAACCGCAAGGCCGATCTCGAAACCATTGGGCGTGATGTAACCAAACTGGCGAGCATTAAGCCGCCTTTTCCCCGCATCACGTATGACGAAGCAGTCAAAATATTGCAGGAAGCGTACGCCAAAGGGCAGGTGGAAGCGAAGTTTGAGTATGGCGGGGATTTTGGCTCGCCCGATGAAACCTACATCTCGTCTCAGTTCGACAAGCCGGTGATGGTTCACCGCTATCCGACGCAGGTGAAGGCATTTTATATGGAGCCCGATCCCGAACGTCCTGACCTGGCGCTGTGCGTGGACGTGCTGGCGCCGGAGGGGTATGGCGAGATTATCGGCGGATCGCAGCGCATTGGCGACTACAACCTGCTGCTGAAGCGCATCCGGGAACATAACCTACCCGAGGCAGCCTTTAAGTGGTACCTGGATTTGCGTAAGTTTGGCGGTGTGCCGCACTCGGGCTTCGGGATGGGCATCGAACGCGCCGTGGCGTGGGTCTGCGGCCTGGAGCATGTGCGCGAAACCATCCCGTTTGCACGCACTCTGACCCGTATCTATCCATAGAATTGAAGGCTGGAAACGTATGACTGCAGAGCCAACAACTACGCCGGTTGCCATTAAGCCCGAAGCGGCAAATCCGCCGGTGGTAGCGGACAACATAGTCCCCAAGAGAATCAGAATTCTGGGCGTGCCGCTGGATTTGGGGCAGTCCCGCCGCGGGGTGGATATGGGACCATCAGCGGTACGCGTGGCCGGCCTTGAAGCGCGTCTGGAAGAGCTGGGACACGTGGTAGAAGACGGTGGCAACCTAGCCGTGGCCATCGCTGAACAAAAAAAATCAGGCGACCCCCACGCAAAGTATCTGAAGGAAATCACCGCCACTTGCACCAAGCACGCTGAAATTGTCATGAAGACGCTTGAAGCGGGAAAATTTCCCCTGGTGCTGGGTGGAGATCATTCCGTGGCCGCTGGGACTGTGGCCGGCGTGGCAGAATTTTTCCGCCAACAGCGGCGGGTGCAGGAGCAAAAGATTGGGCTGATCTGGATTGACGCGCATGCCGACATCAACACACCAGAGACTTCACCAAGCGGGAACGTCCATGGCATGCCGCTGGCAGCCATCATGGGGCTGGGACCGCCGGAGCTGGCAGATATTTATGGTTTTTCACCCAAGGTGCAGCCGGAAAATTGCGTGCTGGTGGGTGTGCGGGACGTTGACGCGCGGGAGAAGGAAAATATCAAGGAGACCGGCATAGAGGTCTACACCATGCGGGACATCGACGAGCGCGGAATGCGCACAATGATTGAAGAAGCCCTGCGCATTGCCGGACGCAATACCGCGGGATATCACGTCTCTCTGGACATGGATTGGATCGATCCGGAAGACGCTCCGGGCGTAGGCACGCCGGTGCGCGGCGGAGCCAGCTATCGCGAGGCCCATCTGGCCATGGAGATCATTGCGGACCACGGGCGGATGACCAGCTTTGAGATTGTGGAAGTAAATCCGGTGATCGATGAGCACAATCGCACGGCTGACCTGGCTGTGGAGCTCGCGCTCTCGGCGTTTGGAAAAAAGATCCTGTAACGAGCCGAATTTGCCTGATTGTTGGAGGAAGAATGCGTAAAGCACGGCCACTTTCACTGATACTGCTCTTCTTGTTTGTTGGGTCCTTCGCGCAGAATGAGCCTAAGCATCCGCCATCGACCGCGGAAGAACGTACGCGCTTTGTCGCGCTCACGCGGAAGCTGGAACAGACCCCATTGGATAAGAGCCTGTATGAGGAGAAGAGGTGGGCAAAGAAGTGGCTGGAAGACATTCCTGACATTAACGTGAATATCTGCGCTCCTCTGGTCTTTGGCACGGATTTTATAGCGGAGCAGAACAAGTACACTCCGCAGCTTTCGTACCAGGTCACTTTTGCCAGCGCGGTGTACATCATTGAGCATCCAGAAAAAAAGGGCGACACTACGGCACAGTTTGTCGCCGGAGTTGAGAGCGCACTCAAGACCTACGCGGCCCTGTTGAAGAGCGATCCCGACGCCAAGTCCAAGGCGCTTGATGGACTGCTGGAAAAACAAAAGCAGGGCAAGCTGGCGGAGTTCGTCGGCGAGGCCAGCAAGGGATGCGAAGACAAAAAAGAAGGCATATTGAATAGGCGATGAAAGGACCGGCACAAAAGCTCCGATGGAGTTACGGGCTGGCGTGTCTTCTGTTTGCCTTAAGTTGTGCAGCTTTGCCTTCGAGCGCCCCTCTACTAGTGGCCGGCGGGATCCATCAGGGACAGGAAAAAGCGGCGGGTGAGCAGCCGCAAAAACCGGCTGAGAAGCATTCGACGCCGGAGGACCGTGAGCGGCTGGTGGCGATCGCGCACAAGTTGGAAGCCGCACCGCTGGATCAGACACTCGGTCCGGAACGCGACTGGGCGGTGCAATGGCTGGTGGCTGCTCCCGATCTGCATGTGAGAGTCTGCTCAAGCCTGCTGGCCGATCTGCGCCGGCCCAGATACAAATATCGCGCGGAGATGGTCAATCAGCTTTTAATTTCCAGTGCGGCGTTTCTCATTGAGCATCCCGAATTGGGAGACAGCATCGCGGTCCAGAGTATTGGCGGCATGAAGGGTGTGCTCAAGGCGTACCAAGCAATTCTCAAAACCGATCCTCAGGCCCCGGTAAAGTCGCTGGATGAATTTCTGCAGAAGCAGGCCCAAGGCAAGCTGGCCGAGACTGTGGGTGTAGCGGTGAAGGATTGCCACTGAAGAGAACAATAGCAATAAGCAAATGCTGCAAATGGCAACTAGCAAATGGCAATTGGCCAAAGCCGCAAAACCTTCTTCTGAGCTCCGCTGGTGAGCGCCAGGTTTCAACCGGCTAGAAAAGCCAGGACCAAAATCCGCGAATAAAAAGCCCTGCGGATTCACCCAGGTCTTGGAACTCGGCTGATCGAAGACTCCCCTCGCTTCACTTCGGGATTTCAGAAAAAAGCTTTAGAGTATTCCAGATGAAGAAACTCAGGGTCGGTATTTTATTTGGCGGACGGAGCGGCGAACACGAAGTCTCATTGCTATCCGCAGCATCGGTTCTCAAGGCAATCGACAAAGACAAATACGATGTGGTGCCAATCGGCATTACCAAAGAAGGCCGATGGCTCATTGAGACGCACGCAGAGCGGCTCTTACACGGAGAGACCGGGCAGGCGAGCGGACGCCATCTGCGCGCCGGCGATCCGCAGGCTACTCCGGGCGCAGCGGTGCTGGCCAAAGGCGAAGGCGTGATTGTCCCGCCGACGCCACAGGCACACGGATTGATTCCCTTTGAGAGTGCGGCGCCATCCTCGCAACGCGGAATACAAGTCGACGTTATCTTCCCGGTCCTGCATGGAACGTTCGGCGAGGATGGAACGATCCAGGGATTGCTGGAACTTGCCGACATTCCTTACGTCGGCGCGGGTGTGCTTGGCTCTGCCGCCGGAATGGATAAAGACGTAATGAAGCAGCTCTTCGCCGGCGCCGGGCTGGCAATCGTGAAGCATGTAACGGTGCTGCGCAGCCAATGGGAGAAAGATTCGAAGAAAATTGCCAAGCTGGTGGAAAGCAAGCTGAAGTATCCGGTGTTTGTTAAGCCGGCAAATTTGGGTTCGTCCGTTGGCATTTCCAAGGCGCATGCTCGCAAGGATCTGGGCCCAGCTATTGAAGTGGCAGCGGGATATGACCGCAAGATCGTGATCGAGCAGGGCGTGGGTGGGAAGAAGCGCAAAGCGCGCGAGCTGGAGGTCGCCGTCCTGGGCAATGACGAGCCGCAGGCTTCTACGGTGGGCGAAATCGTGCCAGCTGCGGAATTCTATGACTACAATGCCAAGTATATTGATGAGGGATCGCAACCGGTGATCCCGGCAAACATCAGCAAAAAACAAACTAAGCTGGTGCAAGGAATGGCGATACGCGCATTCCAGGCAGTGGATTGCTCCGGGTTGGCCCGGGTGGACTTCCTGATGGACCCGAAAGACGGAAAGATCTACTTGAACGAGATCAACACCATGCCGGGCTTTACCTCCATCAGTATGTATCCCAAGATGTGGGCGGCTTCAGGGCTGCAGTATCCCAAGCTGATTGACCGGCTGATCGAATTGGCACTGGAGCGTTACGCGGAAAAGAAGAAGAACCGCTACAGCAAGACTTGATTGCAGTGAGTAGAAATCAGGTTACAGGACGTCCCAGCGCGAGCCGGAGCACCAACCCAATCAAGGCAAAAACCAGTAACAGGTGGATTTCGCCAGGCCGAACGAACTTCAGCCTCGCTGAATTCATGCTCCTGCGGCAAACGGCGTCGCGTAAAGCTCAAAAGATTGGAACCACGCTGGCGTAACTCCTGCGCACCACGAGAGATGCCATTGATGGTGCGACGATATCCGCGCGTTGTGAAAACTGGGGAAACGCAGGTTTTGGTGCAGCGAGGCGCAGGTTTGAGGTAAAATTTTTTAGTTCGCCTGCCGCCGGCTTTCGAAATAAGAAGCGTGGCCGCCTGCTTGCAATCGTTTTCCCGCGAGAAGCGGACCAGACCCATCAAATCTGTAAAGTTTCAAGGAGTGAGTTCAAGACATGGCAATTCCAGCAACCCAGATGCGTCCGGGGATGATCATCAAACACAACAACGACCTTCATCTGGTCTTTACCGTGGAGCACCGCACACCCGGCAACCTGCGCGCCTTCATCCAGGCCAAGCTGCGCAATATCCGCACCGGCGCCATGTTTGAGCATCGCTTCCGCTCCAGCGATCCCATTGACAAGATCACCGTGGACGAAATCCCCATGGAGTACCTCTACCAGGATGGCGACAGCTACTGCTTCATGAACACGGAGAACTACGAACAGACGCATTTGAGCCGAGACGTGCTCGGTGATTCGGTAGATTACCTGACTCCGAACCTGCAAATCAAAGTAGAGTTTTATGACGGCAAGGCGGTAGGCATCGAATTACCGCAGATCGTGGAGTTGACGGTGGTGGAAACCGAGCCGGGATTGAAGTCGGCGACCGCGTCCAGCGTTACCAAGCCGGCTAAGACTGAGACCGGTCTGGTGGTGCAGGTGCCGCCTTTCATCAATGAAGGCGAAAAGATCCGCGTGGACACCGCTGAGGGCGCGTATCTCTCGCGGGCGTAAAAAACCGTTCTGGCCATAGCGGCCAATCGAATAAATTCCATTCTATGATTGCTAGGCGTTACATTGTTCGCGGACGAGTGCAGGGTGTGGGCTTCCGCTGGTTTGTCGACCATGAAGCGCGTTCCCTGGGGCTGTCCGGCTGGGTAAGAAATAACTTCGATGGCACAGTGGAAGCGCTGGCTATCGGCACAGAGGAGCAGCACACCGCGTTTCGCAATAAGTTGCGCCAGGGCCCACGGGCGGCGCGTGTGGATGAAGTAAGCGAGATACCGGCGGAGCCGGTGGAAGGCCTTACAACTTTTCGCATTGAAGGAGCATGGTAGATGCAGCCAAATCCGGCAGCGAGCTGTGAGCACTTAAAGAGGCTGGTCCGCGAGGTACCAGATTTCCCCAAAAAGGGAATTCTTTTTTACGACATTACGACCCTGCTCAAGGACAAAGTCGGCTTTGCCACGCTGATTGACTCGCTCTCTGAGCACTACTTGGATCGCGACATCGACCTGGTGCTGGGCATTGAAGCCCGCGGTTTCATCTTTGGACCGGCGCTCGCATACCGGCTCAACGCCGGTTTTGTGCCCATCCGCAAGCCGCGCAAGCTTCCGGCGGAAACAGCGAAGTGGACCTATGACCTGGAATACGGCACTGACACGCTGGAGATCCACAAAGACGCGATCCAGCCCGGGCAGCGCGTGATTATCGTGGACGACTTGCTGGCGACAGGCGGCACGGCCAATGCCTGCCTGCAATTGGCGAAGTCGCTGGGCGCACAGGTTGAAGGCATGGGTTTTGTGGTGGAGCTTGATTTTCTCAGTGGACGCAAAAGGTTCGACGGGACAGAAGTATTCTCGCTGCTGCACTATGACAAGTAAGGCTGTTTTGGCGCTACTGCTGGCTCTGCTGACGCATGGCGCATTCGGCGAGGACAAGCCCACGCCACAAACTCTGCTCGACGCCGCCCACAAAATGGCGGATCTTTCGACGCTCGGACCGTATATTCTCACCGGAACCCTGGTGGTGAACCCCGGAACAAAAAAGGAGCTAACGGGCTCGCTCGCGGTCTATCGCGACCGGGATCGCGCGCGGGTTGATGTGCAGATCTCGGGTAGAAACGAGACGCGCATCACGATCGGCAACAAGGACTATGTTGATCCTGATCGAATACTTTTCAGCGGTTGGTGGCTCAATGAACCGGACCGGCTCTGGGACCCCAAGCGTCCGGGAAAGGGCGTTCGGCATTCTCAGGACAAATGGGAGAACGTCTCCAGGCACAAAATTGGCGACACCACAGCCTGGTGTATGGAAAAAGGGCATGATCCAGACAAGCAACGTTTGTGCGTTGATGCGGTCCGCGACGTCGTGCTTACTTCAGGCAGCGATCAATTTTCGGACTACATGCAGTCAGGGCGCGTGATGTTCCCACAAAAAATCAGGATCACAGGCCATTACGAGGCGCCAATCGAAATCCGCGACATTAAAATTTCTCCCTATGCGGTGGAAAGCGCCTTGTTTGAGATTCCCTCAAAAACGATGGAACTGGAAAGCTGCGAGAATGGAGAGCAGCTTCAGGCAGTGGATGCGACACTTCCGCCACGCACTGAGACGGCGCTGACAACGACGAGCGCCAGAATTGCTCTGTATGCTTTCATCGACAAGCAGGGCCAGGTAGCCGCGCTGAAAATGCTGGGCCTGATTCAGCCCAGTTACGATGCTGAAGTTATAAACGCGGTCAAAAAGTGGCGGTTTAAACCTGCCACATGCAATGGCCAGCCGGTGAATACGGCCATGATTATTGAAGTTGCGGGCCGCTCCTTCTAACAGCTAAGCGCACGCATCCATTCATCCACTCTCCCTGCTTCTGCTTCAAAGGAGGGAGGCTAGAAATACATTCATTTCGCGTAGCACATCTGCTTCGTTCGACGCGATCACGTTGTGTTTGGCATGTGGTAGCCGGATTGTGATGTCCTGGGCAAACACAAAGCTTCGCAGCAGCAGAAGCGCCTCGCTGGCGAGAAGGAACAAAGTTTAGCAGTTGATTCCTGCCTTTTCCCTTTCAGTATTCTTGTAAGCCCAGGCCATGCGCGGCGTGTTGTGGGCGATGCCGAAGCGGCCGCGCTGGTCGAGCAGGATCATGCCGCCGTGGCCGTTGAGCCGCTTTTGCAGGTACTGCATGGCCTCCTGGGCGACTGCGTCAGGCGCGCCGCCGGTGCGAACACGATCGGCTGCCCACTTGGCCAGAACAAGTTTCATGATGGGCTCGCCCCAGCCGGTGCAGGAGCCGGCCGCGCTGAGGTTGTCGGCATAGCAGCCGCAGCCAATCAGGGAAGAATCTCCCACGCGGCCCGGGGCTTTGTTCAGTGTGCCGCCGGTTGAGGTGCCCGCGGCGATATTGCCATTTACATCCAGCGCGACAGCGCCCACAGTGTCATGGCTGGATAGCGGACCTGCAAAGGTGAGATCAGGATGTCCGGCGGCCTCTTTTTCCTGCGCTTCTTTCAGGCGCTTGATCTCGCGCTCGATAACCAGCTCTTCATTGCGGCAGAGTGGCATACCGTGCTCCTGGGCAAAACGTTCTGCGCCTTCGGCGACGAAATAGACGTGCGGGCTTTTATCTAGAACAAGGCGCGCCGCTTGTATGGGGTTGCGAATGCGCTCTACACAGCCCACGCCGCCGGCGCGCAGGGTGGCGCCATCCATTATGAGCGCGTCAAGCTGGACGCGGCCGTCGCGGGTGAGAAAGCTGCCGCGCCCGGCGTCAAAAGTTTCATCCTCTTCCATGCAGACGATGGCGGATTCAACAGCATCCAGCGCGCTGCCGCCACCTTCCAGGATGTGCCAACCCTGGTCCAGCGCCTTTTGCACGCCGGCCAGATGGGATTGCACCATGTCATCGGGGATGGCCCAGGCGCCGCCATGGACCACGAGTACGGGGAGTTGTCGCAATGTGTTTGAGCCCTCTTTGCTGCTGTAGTTTACCAGAGCGTCCAGCAGGCAGCAGTCAGTAAAGCAATTGGCAAACGGCCAAGCCGCGCAGCGATTACTTGCTCTTTCGCACGTGAGCGCCAGCGCGCCAACCTGGGGTGGAGTCCAGTAATTTTGCGACCGTCTTGCGGACGTTCAGCCTTGGTTTGTATGAACCGTAGTCCGCGTGAATTGGAACGCGGAGTTTCAATGAGTGCTGCTCTAACGGATTTTGTACCATAGGGCTGTGACTCTTCCCTTCACAATCCAGGCCCAGAGTGGCGCGGCGCGGCAGGCGCGTATCCACACCGCTCACGGCGACGTGGAGACTCCTGCTTTTATGCCCGTAGGCACAGCGGGAACGGTGAAGGCTGTGCCGCAGGACGTTCTTGAAGAGCTGGGCGCACAGATCATCCTGGGCAACACATACCATCTTTATCTGCGGCCGGGCCATGAACTGGTGCGCAATCTGGGCGGGCTGCACAAGTTTATGAGCTGGGAGCGCGCGCTGCTCACCGAGTCCGGCGGATTCCAGGTGTTCAGCCTGAGCGAGCTGCGCAAGGTGAGCGAAGAAGGCGTGAGTTTTCGGTCGCATCTGGACGGTACGTCGCATTTGTTTACCCCGGAGCGCTCGATGGAAATACAGATTGCGCTGGGGGCCGACATCGTAATGGCATTTGACGAGTGCACGGAGCATCCGGCGGGAAAAGCGCGCGCCCGGCAGTCGATGGAGATGACGCTGCGCTGGGCGCGGCGGTCGAAAGAGTACTTTGAGGCACACAAGCATGAGTGCCCGTGGAGTCCCCAGTCCACGATTTCGGAATTCCACCCTTTGCGCAAAAAACGCGCAAAGGATGGAGTACCAGCGCCGGTGAGTCTGAATCCTGAGCTGCCTACTAGCCCGGCGCTGTTTGGGATTGTCCAGGGAGGGATGTATGCCGATTTGCGGCGGGAGTCAGCGGAGCGGACGGTGGAAATTGGCTTCCTGGGGTATGCGATTGGCGGGCTGAGCGTGGGCGAATCGCGGGAAAAGACGATGGAAATGATTGCGGCAGCTCTGGAGATACTGCCAAAGGACAAGCCGCGGTACGTCATGGGTGTGGGATATCCCGAGGAAATAGTCCAGTATGCAGCGATGGGCGTGGACATGATGGATTGTGTTCTGCCCACTCGCGCCGCGCGGCACGGGCTGTTATTCACGTCAGAGGGGCGGATGAACATCAAGAATGCGCGTTATGCCCAGGACCAATTGCCGCCTGACGCAAAGTGCGGGTGCCGGGTTTGCAGGCGATACAGCCGTGCCTATCTGCGCCATCTTTTTGTCTCGGCAGAGCCGCTGGCCGCAGTGTTAAACACGATTCACAATCTGGCGTTCTACCTTGACACCATGCGAGCAGTGCGTCATGCTATAACGCTTGGGGACCTCTCGGGAATGCTGTCAGGAAGTGTGTCCTTGGCCTGAGCGCCCCTGATTCAGGCGTCAAAAAAAGAAACCTTCCGAATTACTCCAGCACCAGCAGGTCATGTGCGGAGACCCGGGTGGTATTCATCAGCGGTCAAAAATCAGGGTTTTTTGCGATCCCTCTCCAAGAGGCGAACGTGTGTATGCGCGGGCTATGGGCGAGCAGGCTTTTGGTTAAGGCAATATCGGAATGATGCAAATCACGATCAACTTATTGATGTTTCAGGGCGGTGGATCCGTTGGTGGCGGGCTGGGGATATTCCTGCTTCTGCCGCTGCTCTTTATTTTTGCCACATTCTATTTCCAGCAGAGAAAAACCAAGCGTTGGCAGGAAGTGCTGGGTAACGTGAAAAACGGCGACCGCGTGACAACCAGCGGAGGAATCCGCGGCTTGGTTATCGCGCTTAAGGATGATGCCGTTCATCTGCGCGTACCGCCCGACAATTTACGGCTGGAAGTGGCAAAGAGCTCCATTGTTTCCATCAACCGCGACGAAGAAGAAAAGAAATCATAGAGAAGTGACGCAGAGAAAATGCAGAAGAAGATAACCATAAAAATCGTAGTGATTGTTGGCGTATTGCTGGCCTTCCTGTACGGCATTTTTGGCATTCCCACATCGTTTTCTGGCGATGGCTTGAAGCAGGCAGTGCTGAAGAACATCCATCTGGGGCTGGACTTGAAGGGTGGAACGCACCTGATACTGCAGGTCATGGTAGATGATGCGGTGAACGCCGAGACCGACCGGGCCAGTGAGACGCTCAAAGACGAACTCGCCAAAGCCCACATCACTTATTCCGATATTAGCAAGCCGGACCCCAGCCACCCAGAACGGCTCGTAATCAAGGGTGTGCCGCTGGACGGAAGTTCCCAGTTGCGCAGCATCGTGAATGACAAGCTGCAGCAGGAATTCTCGATTTCCATGGCCCCCGAGAACCAGCAGGTCCTCACCATGCGACCGGACCGGCTGGCGCAGTTGAAATCGGACACACTGGATAAATCGATTGAAGCCATCCGGAACCGCGTGGACAGCCTGGGCGTGAGTGAGCCGCTGATCCAAAAAAACGGGCTGGGCGAGAACCAGATCCTGGTCCAGCTGCCGGGCGTGGATGATCCAGGACGGGTAAAAGATATCCTGCAATCGACAGCGCGGCTGGAGCTGAGGGAGTCACGCGGGGAGTACGCCAACGAGCAAGAAGCCATGACCGCCCACAACGGTGTTTTGCCTCCAAACATGGTCCTTTTGCACGGCAAGCCTGGCAACGGCGGCACTGGCGATGTGGTCTATCTGGTATCGAAAACCTCAGTCGTAAGCGGGACGGATATCCGCGATGCCCGCGAGGGAAACAAAACCGATACTAACGAGCCGATCGTAAATTTTTACCTGAATCCGGTGCCGGCGAAGAAATTTGCCCAGTTTACCCAGGCGCACTTGAAGAGTGGCCCAGACCCTGCCAATCTAGCCATAATTCTGGACGATAAGGTGATTTCAGCGCCAGGGATTGAAGGGCAGATTTCCGATAGCGGGGAGATTCATGGCGGCTTCACCCAGGAAAGCGCGAAGGACCTTGCCATGCTGCTGCGTTCAGGCGCGCTTCCAGCGAGCTTGCATTACCTTACTGAACGTACCGTAGGGCCGTCGTTGGGCGCAGATTCGATCCGCGCGGGCGTAAAAGCGGCCATCGCGGGCATGGCGGCAGTATTGCTGTTCATGCTGATTTACTATCGCGGAGCAGGCATCAATGCCGATCTCGCGCTCATTTTGAATCTGGTCATCCTGCTGGGCTTCATGGGGTACTTTGGCGCTGTGTTGACCCTGCCGGGCATTGCCGGAGTAATTCTTACGGTTGGCATGGGCGTGGATTCCAATGTGCTGATCTTTGAGCGCATACGGGAAGAGGTGCGCAACGGCAAGGCCCCCGCAGCGGCGGTGGACCAGGGATTTGATCGCGCCTGGACCACGATTCTGGATACGCACGTAACGACCATTGTTTCGGCGCTGATCCTGTTTTTTGTGGGTACGGGGCCGGTGAGTGGATTCGGTCTGACGTTGATCTTCGGCCTGCTGGCCAACTTGTTTACCGCGGTCTTTGTTTCCCGCGTAATTTTCGATGCTGTCTTGAGCCGCAAAGCGCGCGGCGAGGCGCTGAGCATCTAGTTCAAAAGGTCAAAACAAAGTGGAATTTTTTCGCAATACCAACATCGATTTCCTGGGCAAGAAATGGTACTTCCTCAGTTTCTCGCTGATCTTCAGCGTGGCCGGCATTCTTTCCATGCTGTTCTGGCACAAGATCCCGCTGGGAGTGGATTTTCACGGCGGCACGCTGGTGTACGTGAAATTTAGCGACCCTCCGAACAACGCGGCCATCCGGTCCGCGCTGGACAAAGCAGGACTCCACAATGCAGTCATCCAGAACCTGGAAGCCGGAAGCAACGAAGTGGTAATCAAGCTGGACCTGAAAGAGACCAGCGAAGCCGATCTCTCCAAAGGCAAGAACCAGATCATCGACGCCCTGGAGACGAACCCGGTTCCCGGCAAGAAAAATGTCAACAACAGCGACAGGATAGGTTTTTCAGCTGTGCGGGATGCTCTGTTAGCGCGCGACCCCTTGCATGCTGAACCAGCGGAATACGACCGCTTGGCGAGGCGTATTCTGGATTTCCGCGACAAGGAACACGGCGGCGTGATCCGGAGCATGGACGAGCTGAAGGGCGTGGTTCCGGACCCTGTGATTGAAGCGCTGAAGCAGGATTTTTATACCAGCAACTTTGGCATACGCGGCGGCGATGCGGTTGGACCCCAGGTTGGCGCCCAGTTGAAAAAACAGGCCACTCTGGCCGTAGTCTTCTCGCTGATTGCCATGCTGGTGTATCTCTGGTTCCGTTTTGAACTGATATACGGTGTGGCGGCAGTGGTGGCGGTTTTCCATGACACGTTGATCACTGTGGGAGCCTTCTCCTTGACGAATCAGGAGATAACGCTTACTGTTATCGCCGCGATTCTGACCCTGGTCGGCTATTCCATGAACGATACCATCGTGGTGTTTGATCGCATCCGGGAGAACGTGAAGCTCATGCGACGGGAGAGCCTGTCAGAGATCGTAAATAAGAGCATCAATCAGACCCTGAGCCGGACGATCCTGACCTCCGGACTCACGTTCCTGACGGTACTCTCATTGTATCTTTTTGGCGGAGAGGTACTTCACGGGTTCTCCTTTGCCCTGGTTGTTGGCATCTTAATAGGCACGTACTCGTCGATTGCCGTGGCAGCTCCCATGCTTGTGGCTTACACGGAAGGGCCCCGCCGCTCAGGAACCGGCTCGGTGGCACTCCCAGCCCAGGGCAGCAAAGGCAAAGTTCGAGTCAAAGTATAGGCCCCAAGAAAAATGCTCCGGTTTGGGAGCAAAATACGCAGTCCCGGTGTCCAATTAACTATTGAAGTCCCCTAGGATTGGAGAATAGGCATGTTTGAAGACAGCCTGATGGAATCCGGAGGCAAGATACGGACCAACCAGAAATGGACTGGTCTGATCTCGACTATGGTGCAACTGGCGCTGGTAGGATTTTTGGTCCTGGTGCCGCTGATTTTCACAGAAGCCCTGCCTAAAGGGCAGCTCACGACCTGGCTTGTAGCACCGCCACCGCCACCACCGCCACCGCCGCCTGCAGCGCCACAGATTCAGCATGTGCAAAAGGTGAGCGAGATTGTGGATGGAGCACTGCGCACGCCCAGCAAGATCCCCAAAAAAATCCAGATGATCAAGGAAGAAGAGGCCCCGCCCAGCACAGGAGTTACGGGCGGAGTTATGGGTGGCGTGCCGGGCGGTTCAGCGGGTGGAGTGATTGGCGGCATCATTGGATCGGCCGCGCCTCCTCCTAAAGTGGCGGCACCGCAGAAGTTACGCGTTTCTTCCGGAGTCGCCGAAGGTTTAAAAACCCATGATGTCCAGCCGACTTACCCGCAGATGGCCCGTATTGCGCATATCCAGGGAGATGTAACTCTCCAGGCGACCATCAGCAAAACTGGAGGCATCGAAAACCTTCGTGCGGTAAGTGGGCATCCTATTCTCATTCAAGCGGCTATGGATGCCGTACGGCAATGGAAGTATAAGCCGTATATCTTGAATGGCGAACCAGTGGAAGTGGAAACAACGGTCCAGGTCAAGTTCCACATGTAAGGAAGAATTCAGAAGATTAGGGATGGCGGTACGTGGGCCGTCCCAACCCCAAAAATCCCGAGAAAAATGACGGTTAGAAGCGTCGCGTTGTAGCGTGCGGTTCTTTTGTTCCAGCCAGTGGCTCTCGGCAAAAAGTTCTTAATAGTTCTGAGGAGGAAAACTTAAACCCATGCTTGTCGCAAACATCGCAACTCTCACGCTCGCCAAAGCGCACTTGTTAGCCTTCTGGCTCTTCCAGCAGGATGACACCAGCGTCAACTGGGCGGACCCCATCTCGCTGGTTAAGCACATGGGCTGGCCCGCTCTCACCATCGTCGCAATATTGTTCGTCATGTCCGCCTGGTCCATTGGCGTGATGATTGACCGCTGGATCGCTTTCAGCGCTGCCCGCAAGCAATCGCGCGTGTTCGCTCCGGTGGTTGCCGGCGCTCTGCGTGAAGGCAAGCTGGACGAAGCCATCCGCGTGGCCGAGCGCAACAAAAAGAGCCATCTGGCCAAGGTAGTCACTGCCGGCCTGCAGGAGTTTAAGGCCCATGGCGAATCTGCCGAGATTCCGGGCGAGCAGATTGAAGCCAGCAAGCGCGCTTTGGAGCGGGCGGAAGCGATTGTCCACGCCGAGCTGAAACGCGGCCTGGGCGGACTTGCCACCATCGGATCCACCGCGCCGTTCGTCGGCCTGCTGGGCACGGTAATCGGAATTCTGAACGCCTTCAACAAGATTGCGCAGCAGAAAGCTACCGGTCTGGGCGCAGTCGCCGGCGGTATTTCAGAAGCGCTGGTCACCACCGCCCTGGGATTGTTCGTCGCCATCCCCGCCGTGATGATGTTCAACTATTTCACCGGCAAAGTAGAAGCCTTTGACGTGGAAATGGACAACTCATCCAGCGAACTCGTGGATTACTTCCTGAAGCGGTCCGCTACGGTCCGGCGGTAAACCGGTAAGGCGAGGAGCAACCCGATGGCAATTAACGTTCGCAACGAAGGCGCAAAAGTAAATTCCAACATCAACGTGACACCCATGGTGGACGTGATGCTGGTGCTTTTGATCATTTTCATGGTGATCACGCCGATGCTGCAGAAGGGCACGATTGTGGAGATGGCCAAAACCAACAATCCATCGCCAATGCCCGACGCAGATAAGGACGACGCCCTGATCGTGGCAGTGCAGAGGGACGGCAAAGTCTTCTTCGATTCGCAGATGGTTTCGCCTGAAGACCTTACGCAGAAGGTGAAAGACCGCGTTTCCAGCCGCACCAACAAACAGGTATTTGTGAGAGCGGATGCCCGCGCCCACTACAAGGCAGTAGTGGAAGTGGTGGATGACGTGAGGTCTGCCGGCGTTGACACGCTGGGTTTGCTGACCGAACAAAGACACGATCCCAATAAACCGCAGTAAACCGGGACGAAGGGAACAAATCGTATGGCAATGACAATGGGTGGCGGTTCGGGCGGACAGACCGCCGATATTAACGTGACGCCGCTGATCGACGTACTTCTGGTGCTGCTGATCATTTTTATGGTCATCACGCCTCTTACTCCCAAGGGACTGGAGGCGCTGGTTCCACAACCACCGCCGCCGCACCAGCCAGAAACACAGACTGACAGGACGGTGGTGGTCCAGATCCTGCAAGCCCCGGGCGAGAAGCCAAAACTGAAGATCAATCAGGAAGATGTAACCTGGGAAAATCTGCAGACGCGGCTTACCGACATTTTTAAGACGCGGGCTGAAAGGGTCATGTTTGTAAAAGGCGACCCGGATGTCGAGTTCCAGAATGTGGCGCAGGTCATCGATATTGCCCGTGGCACTCAGGTAGTGGATAGAGTGGGATTGATCACGGCCAAGATCGAAGCGGGGCAGTAAGCGAGTTACAACTCCTCAGCGTGGGGTCCGGTGGAAGAGCCGTCGGTCCCCACGGAAACTTATCCAACTCGGGACATAGAAAATTTTAACTCCGGCAAGGAGAGCAGCAAAAATGAACAGAGCCGCACGATTCGTGACGGTAATGGCGGTCACAGCTACCCTGTTGGGAACAACAGGTTGCAACAAACTGCGCGCGCGCGACCAACTGAACAAGGGCGTGCAGTCATATCGCGGCGCCAATTACGAGCAGGCGATCGAGCATTTCAAGAATGCGGTCAACCTCGATAGTGACCTGAAAGTGGCGAAGATGTATCTGGCCACGGCCTATGCGCAACAGTATGTCCCCGGCGTCGATACCCCGGAGAACCTGCGCAATGCCCAACAGGCAATCGAAGAATATAAAAACGTTCTGCAAAGCGATCCGCAGAACATGACCAGCCTAAAAGGCATCGCCTTCCTTTACATGCAGCAGAAGAAATTCGAGGAAGCCCGCGACTATTACAAAAAGGCCATCGAAGCCGATCCCAACGATCCTGAAACTTATTATTCGGTGGGCGTAATCGATTGGTCGCAGACCTATAAAGACGCAGCAGAGCTGAAGGGCAAAGAGGGTCTGCGGGTGGAAGATGAGTTGAAGGGCAAAGGCAGCCAGAAAATCTGCGACCAGATGAAGGCCAAGGACGGGGAAATCGTAGACGAAGGCATGAAGGTGCTGCAGACCGCCATCGACAAGCGCCAGGATTATGACGATGCAATGGCATACATGAATTTGCTCTATCGCCGCAAGGCCAATGACATGACTTGCGAAGATGCCCAGGCGCGCGCTGAATATGTAAAAACCGCGAATGACTGGAGCGACAAGGCCATGGCTGCACGCAAGAAAAAGGCCGACGAGGCCGCCAAAAAAACCAGCGGCGGTATCGTGATGGACCAGCCAAAACCTAAACAATAATCAGATTGATTTCAGAAGCCCCTCCTTGTGGGAGGGGCTTCTGTTTTTCCTCAACTCTCGATGCCTTTACGGTATGCAGCCAACTGTTCTAACCATTGGGCCAGCAGTTAGCGGCTAGAAGGTAGTACCTTCTCTTTATTGCTAAAATTAAAGATTCGTCTATGTTCAAAAAGGTCTTGATTGCCAATCGAGGTGAGATCGCAGTACGGGTGATACGCGCGTGCCGCGAGATGGGAATCCAGTCGGTCGCGGTTTTCTCTGAAGTGGATCGTGCCGCTCTGCACGTGACCAAAGCCGATGAGGCTTATCCCATTGGGCCCGCCGCAGCTCGAGAATCCTACCTGAATATCGCCAAAATACTGGATGTTGCCCGACGCAGCGGCGCTGAAGCCATTCATCCCGGCTACGGCTTTCTTTCCGAGAATGCCCAATTTGCCCGTGCCAGCGCCGATGCGGGAATAAAGTTTATTGGCCCGCCTGCGTCAGCCATGGAGCTGATGGGCTCCAAAACGCGAGCACGTACCGCTATGCAGGCTGCAGGGGTGTCCATGGTTCCAGGATCGGCCCGTGGCCTCACACGCGCGGAGGCTGAGGCTATGGCGGCGAAGATTGGCTTTCCCGTCATGATCAAGGCAGCAGCGGGCGGCGGCGGCAAAGGCATGCGCATGGTGCGCACCACGGCTGAACTTGGGCCATCGTTTGACACGGCGCAAAGCGAGGCCATGCGCTCGTTCAATGATGGCGAAATCTACCTGGAGAAATTCATCGAAAACCCGCGTCACATTGAGATACAGGTGCTGGGTGACGAGCACGGCAATGTGGTCTATCTGGGAGAACGCGAGTGCTCAGTACAGCGGCGCCATCAAAAGGTCATTGAAGAGGCCCCATCCGCAATTGTGGATGAAGACATGCGGCGACGAATGGGCGCGGTCGCAGTACAGGCCGCAAAGTCAGCCGGCTACACCAATGCAGGCACGGTCGAGTTCCTGGTGGATGCAGCCCGCAATTTTTATTTTCTGGAGATGAATACCCGGCTTCAGGTGGAACACCCGGTTACAGAACTGGTTACCGGGCTGGATCTGGTCCATTTGCAGTTGCGGATTGCCTCCGGCGAAAAGCTCCCCTTCAAGCAAGAGGATGTGACCCTGCGCGGGCATGCCATTGAGTGCCGCATCTATGCCGAGGACCCGGAGAACAACTTCTTCCCATCACCGGGGAAGATCACGCGATTGATACAACCCTCAGGACCGGGGGTGCGCGAGGACAGCGGCGTCTATGAGGGATGGACTGTGCCGTTGGACTATGACCCCATGCTTTCCAAGTTGATCGTACATGCCGCCGATCGCCCGTTGGCTATCGCGCGCATGCGCCGCGCTCTGGACGAATACTTTGTTGGCGGCATCAAGACCAACCTGTCGCTATTCCATAGAATCCTGGACGACCCCGAGTTTGCCGCCGCCCGCATCGACACGGGCTTTCTGGACCGTTTGTTGGCGGCCAAGCCGGAGTTGGCAGCGGCCACGAACGGACTTGCGGAGATTGCCGCAATTTCAGCCGCACTTTTTGCGGCTACGGCAACGCCCAGAAATGGACAGAGCACAGTTAAGTCGGAGCCGGTCAAAAAAGCAGAACCCTCATCGTGGAAGCAAGCCGCCCGCTCTGAAGGTATCGGCAACCAATGATCTATGAGGTCACCATCGCGAACAAGATACATCGCGTCGAACTGCATCGCAGTGGCGTTGGGTGGCAGTGCCGACTGGATGGGCGCGAACTGCTTCTGGATGTGATCTCTGCGCAGAATGGCGTGCTTTCTTTGTTGCTCGATGGAAAATCCTATGAGATCAAACAGGAGAGCGACGGAACAGACACCGACATAGTGGTGGGGCACCAGCGCTTTAATGCGTCCGTGCGCGATCCAAGATCATTCCGCTCCCGTGCGCAGACCGGAGCAGCAGAACAAGGGGTGAAGAAAATTAGAGCGCCAATGCCCGGCAAGGTGGTGCGTCTGCTGGCCACGGCAGGAAGCACAGTGGAGGCTGGCCAGAGCGTGATTGTGATTGAGGCGATGAAGATGCAAAATGAGTTGAAGGCCCCAAAGAGCGGAATGGTGAAGAAGATCAACGTAAAAGAAGGCGCCGCAGTGGAGGCCGGGCAAACGCTGGCCGAAGTAGAGTGAAACGCCGCGATTTGGAGCGCAGCGACAACTTGATTGGCAAAGCAGGACCGAGGCCGGCTTGCGCGCCGAGGTCCCAGCATCAGGCGCTGAATCCAGTTCTCCAGGAATAAAGAAGCTCAAGCGGTTTGGAGCGCAGCGACAACTACTTAGTCGCGCTCTCTTTCAATATCTGTTCGGCGTAATAATTATGGACTTCTGCATTGTCGCGCAGAACCTCGTCATAGGCGGCCTTCAGGATCTGTTCCCGCTGGCTGCGCAGCTTGTTGCGGATAAACTGTTGAACCTGCGGATCGTTAATATCTCTCTGTCCCGCGACGTCTTTCCCATTTAACTTGATGATCTGATAGCCGCCTTGCTGACGCGTCTGGGGATTGATTGCGGGAATTACATCAGTGTATTGTCCCGGCTTAAGCTTCTGTACCGCGTCCCTGGTGGCGGGATCAAGATTCTTGACCTGCGACTCTGGCACGGGGGGGACGACCCCGCCTGAACGGGAGGTGTCCGGGTCTTCAGAAAATTTTTGCGCCAGCTCTCCGAAGTCTTCTCCGCTATCCAGCCGGTTGTGGATCATCTGGATTTTCTTCTTTGCCTGGGCATCAAGTTGAGCTCTGTCGGTTGGGCGGGCAGGATCGTCAGACGGCTGATTGCTTACATAAATAGTGGCCAGACGATACCGTGGCTCAATCAGGTTGAATTCAACTTTGTTCTGATCGTAATAGCCTCTGATGTCGGGATCAGAAATTGTCACCTTGGAGGCGATCTCTTTATTGAGCAGTTTTTCCACAATCAGGTTCCGCCGAAGGTCCAACTTGTAGTCGTCTTCCGTGAGGCCGCTATCCTTGAGCTGCTTCTGAAACTGCTCCTGGGAGTATGGGGCCTTGGCCTGATTGAACTTGGTTTCCACTTCGTCGTCGGCTGCCACCACGCCGAGCTTTTCGGCCTTTTGCAACAGGATCTGCCGGTAGATGATCTGATTGAGCACGTTCAGGCGGAGCGCTTCTTCTTCCGTGGGAGTAGGCTTCTGCGGAGATCCAGCCAACTGGCTGTTGAAAGACTTGTCCACCTCGGAGCGGAGGACCTTGTATCCGTTTACCTTGGCCAGCACTTCTTTGTCCGTGCCATGGCCCTGGCAACCGACGAGAGTCAGCCCCAAAGTGGAGATACTAAAAAGAAAAAAGATATTACGCCAATATTTACACGCCTGGATCAACCATTGCCTCCCAAGCCAATTCAGATAGAGTACGATACCCGACTTTTGCCGGTATGACTACTTTTTTGCGTTTGTTGGGGCCTGGGCGGCATCCGCCAAAGCACGGTCCAGGACGGCCCGCAGTTCCTGCTCCGGAACCGCGCCGGTAAACCGTTCGCCATTGATGAAGAGAGTAGGCGTGGAGTCAACGCCCAGCTTATCGCCTTCGGCCATGGAAGCGCGCACCCCGGACTCATCCTGCTTCTGCATGCAAGCCTGCAACTTCACCTGATCAAGCTGATGTTTCTGGGCTTGGTCTTTGGTCTGGCTATCCAGATTGGCATTTGCGTCAGCGATCGACTTGCCCGAAATCATTTTCTGATTGGCGTGAACGTAGTCGGCAAAATCCCAGTATGCTGGGCTGTTCTGTTCACCCAGGCAATTGCCATCGATGGCCGCATGCATGGCCCACGGGTGGATCTCAACCAGTGGATAGTCCTTATAAATCACCCGCACCTTGCCCTCATAGTCTTTGAAGACGTTGCTGAAAAGAGTCTGGTGCATGCGCGAGCAGAAGGGGCACTCAAAATCATCGAAGTTGACGATCGTGACCTTGGCGTCAGGATTGCCCTTTACCGGGCGTCCCTTCACATCGATCTTCGACATCAGGTCCTGGGAAATGTCAATTTTCTCAAAGTGGGCGAGAGTCTTGCGGTCCTTGGACACCAAAAAATCATGTGTAGTTGTATGTGTACCGCCGGTGAAGGTCACTACCACGTCGTCATAGCCAGGGGTATTCCCAGGTTTAGGATCGGAAACAGAGATGTTGATCTGCGGAGGCACGCTGTAGCGTGAGCGCAGTTCGATTTCGATGCGGTGTTTGATCTCCTGGGGAAGAGCAGCATCGTCGGCCGGTTTGGTGGTCTGCTCTTTTGCAGACTGTGGCGTATCTTTCTTGGCCGCACCAGCCTTGTCCTTACCGGATTGGGCGGGACCAGCCTGGCCAATCACAAGAATGAGTAGAAAAATGCTTATGAAAATCGCGCCAAATCTTGCCAAAACGGGCCACCTCATCGAGAGAAATCCTTCCTGATTATCTCATGAAGGCCCAGGCGGCGCTAAGGAGATGAGGTTAATAAGGGGGGAGTCATCTCCGTGCCGATCGGAATTCTACCGGTAGAGATCCTTCGCTGCGCTCAGGATTTCGCCTGTGGGCTCCCGCTTCGCTCACGCCCGCAACCCAGCTAAAGCTTAATCAGCGGCGAGGCCGTTTCGGGGGTGTTCATGGAACCAGAGCGAAATCCTTCGGTATCTACCGTCACAAAGGTAAATCCCAGGGCCTTGAAGATCTGGGTGAAGGCAGAAAACATTTGCGGAGTGAGAGCGCGTGCCATCTCATCCCTGGCGATCTCAATGCGAGCGATCTCGCCATGGTGGCGAACCCGGCATTGGCGGAAGCCCAGCCCGTGAAGGGCCTCTTCTCCACGTTCCACCGCAGAGAGTGCTTCCAGCGTGACTGGCCGGCCATATTCGATACGGGAGGAAAGACACGCCGAGGCGGGTTTGTCCCACACGCGCAGTCCTGATTGGCGGGCAAGTTCGCGAATATCGGCCTTGGTGAGGCCCGCATCCAGAAGCGGGGCTGCCACATGGTGCTGGCGTGCGGCCGCCTGGCCCGGGCGAAAATCGCTCTGGTCGTCCACATTCACGCCGTAAGCAATGGACTGGAAGCTACGCTGCGAGGCAAAGTCCTGCATCACCTGAAAGAGTTCATCTTTGCAATGAAAGCAGCGCTGCCGGTCATTGCGAACATATTCCAGACGCTCCATCTCGGCTGTGCTAACGACCTCAATGGGAATTCCGTGCTCCTGGGCAAAAGCCAGCGCGTCCTGAAGCTGGGTGCGCGCCAGACTGGGGGAATCGGCAATGACCGCCAGCATATCCTGACGCAGAACCTGGTGAGCCACCCATGCAAGATAAGCTGAGTCCACGCCGCCGGAGTATGCCACCAGGGTCCGGCCAAGCGATTGCAGCAAGTTTTCAAGCCGGCCTTGTTTTGCGGACAAGTCCATAGCAAGATTTAAACACAAAGGAACGCAAAGGAGAGTCCAAATGTTGGCTGCAGAGGATGGAATTGTCGTGGGCACCTCCGCGAAAGACAAACCTTTGTGCTTCGCGTCTGGTTGAAATCAGAATAGCCGTTCCTGGCGCTTTAAGTTGCCAAACGATCCAATGTTGGCCAGCGTGAAGGCAAAGCGATACTGGTTTTCATTACGCACGGAGCCCAGCGAGAAGCGCCGGTACTCAAAGCTGAGACCACAACAATCCCAGTTGTAGGCGGTCTGCGCCGCCGAGTACTGCAACAGGTTGAACTCACGATCAAAGCCGATATTGGCAGCGGCGCTCCAGCCTCTTTTGGTCGGGCTTCCATAACCCACTTGCGCGCGGATCTGATCAAAAAGGGGCGGCACACAGGCGGGTTGATTGAAGACGTGCGGCGTACAAACCGGCAGCACGTTGCCGGTGGCGGGATCGGTGACTACTTCGCCCGGGACCTGGAGGTAAGCATGGCTTGCGCCGACAAAAAAATCACCGAAATGAAAACCTGTGTACAGGGTGCTGGAGTTGATGCGGCCCTTCTTGGTGTCATAGTCGAGCTGCCATTCCAGGTCGCTATTGCTGCTGGTGCGCAGGCGGAAACGAGAGACAACCGGGGAGAACCGCCGCGGATCGGTAACAAAAGCGATCCCGGTGAAATCCGCCGTGGTGGTGAGCACGTTACGCGTGCCGTTCAGAATTGCGCCGCCGAAGGTCGGGTCGGCAAAATACTTCATCTTGACTTCCCAGCTGACAAACTCGTCTGCCCCGGCTGGAGCGCAGGGTGTGGGAAGCGATGCGGTCTGTGATGACGGTCCCGAAGGATTGCTGCCAGCTTCGTCATTGCACCCGGCATGCTCGCGTTTGAGGTAGAGCCGCTGCAACAGGCCGTATTCAACCTCATTGGTGTTGCTGAGGATGTCACGAAAATCAAAACGGATGATAGAAGGGAAATTTTCCACGCCGTTGGTGTAGCGGTAAACGAAGCGCGGTTCGATGGTGTGCTTGATCTTTCTTCCAGCTACGGTGTGCTCGAAAATTTTGCTCAGGGAGGGCGGACGCAGGTCAATGCTGGCGGCGATGTCGCGACGGTTGAGAATGTCATGCTGAATCGTGGCAACAGGCTGTGCCGGCGTCTGCTGCTGGGAATAGACGGTGTTGCGGAGCTGTACCTCAGGCCGGAACGTCCAGCCACGATAAAAGATGGGAAGGCTGAGGTCTGGATCTACATCCAGCCGGCCGACTAAGCCGGGAGTGACAAAACCAGGCTGGCTGCGGCGCAGCCCCTCGGCTGCAACATCGTAGGACCAATAAACCGGGGTCCCGAAAAGCGGACGGTCCACCGCGGAAACTTCAAAACCGGGCGTGTGGAGAATGGTGATAACGTCGTCATTATTTTTACTCTGGAAGTTCTGATAACGGGCAACGTATGTATTGAAAGAAAATCCCTGAACGTTTTTGGTCAAGAACGCGGCAGACTTGACCTCAGAATCGACGGCCTGAGAGAAGTTTTCTGTAAAAGCCAGGCGAAAGATGAAGGAGCTGAGATAGTCGATGGAGGCAACGCCCCGAATATCGTGGGCAAAAATGCTTTCTGCGTTGAGCTTTACATCTTCACCGCCCTGCTTGGTCGTCTGGGTTACGGTCTGTCCGGCGGCGTTGACGCTTGAGGTGGTGATGCCCCGGTCCAGCACGCCAAAATAGTTGAAATTGAGAGAGGAATTACCGCTGGGGCGAGCGCGGAAGCTCTCCTGCAGGGCCCACCCGCGCTTGGAAAGATATTCGCCGCCAATGGTGGCATCCATGCTGCGATTGATGGCCCAGTAGAACGAGTCGCCAATGACGGTCCCCTTGGTATTGGAGGTGCCGACATTGGGAATCAGGAATCCGCTCTGGCGTCCCAGCCGTTCCACCGGGGGCGCCGCGTAAGGCAAATAGAGCACGGGAATGCCCTTAAGCCGGAACGTTGTGTTGTAAACCTTCGCTGAGACCCCGACTCTCAGGATGATTTTTGCGGCATGAAAAGTCCACTTGGGATGAGGCAGCTCGCACGAGGTGACAGAGCCGTGGTAAAGGACGTATTCGTCTGGCCCGGTCTGCTCCACCAGCTTGCCGGTAAAAGAAATGGGGCTGGACGAAGTGAGCGTCACCGATTTGCCTTTGAAGCGCACGCCAGTGGAACCGTGCACGTTGTAGAGCTTTCCCGTGCGCGAGCGGATGTTGTAGATGGCCTCAGTAGCCGTGATGTGAACATCGCGGCGGCCGCCATCGAGCGATATGTTGCCGCTGGCGCTTACGTCACCAGTAGAAGAATCGTAAGTCGCGGTATCGGCGTGGAACTCGTAATCGTCAAAGTTGATTGCGACGTTGCCACGGAGCGTATAAACGGAACCGACCCTGTCGCATTCCTGCGCATCAATGGTGACGGGATGCTCTTCACTGATCGGCAAAGTTTGCTTAGCGGAAGGTTTTGCTCCGGGCGCGTTCCCAGGCTTCGCGGGCGCTCCGGCCTTAAGCTGGTGCGCCGAAGCCGCAGAGGTGATTACCGAGTGGCAATGGCCCTGCTGTTGCGGGGCTGGGACGGCGGCAGGCGTGGGCGCGGACTGAGCGGCTGGAGTCGAGGGCGTCTGCGTAATTTGTTCCGGCGCAAGCGGCAGGTTTGCGGCCGATTGCTCCGGACGCGCCTGGCTTGTCACTAGGCCCGTGGCCAGAAACAGATGACAAACCAGTCCCGCTGTGATAACAAACTTATGTTGGGAACGCATGCCGTAGAAAGACCAGACTGGGCAAGTTAACACGGCGAGTTTTCGAAAAGCAAAACCTGCCCGCTCCGGCTGTTCCCGCTTCTGGCGAAACTCTCGAAGCTGTTGATGACTTGCCCCCACTGCGGTAAGCCGCGTCCTTGCGCCCATAGCTGGAAAAACTCTGCCGTACTGGTGGACCACCAGGTTGACTTGGCCAGCGAGCCAGACCTTTCTTCACTCACATCTCCGCGCGATTCCAACGCTGTCTCCGCCCAGCCAACGCCGGCGGACCGGGCGTGGCGGCGAGAGGTGGCGTCGCGGGTGCAACAGCATCGCGCCCGACGCAGAAAGCATGCTGACCCGAACGCAATGGAGCTGGACTTCACCGCCGACGAACCTTATTCCTTCGCCGCTGAGTCGCACGATTACGAATTACCGCCGCCACCGCCGCGCTTTGCCGAGATCGTGGTGAAACAAGAGACGCCGAAGATCATACGGTTCCCGCGTTCCACGCGGATGCCTGTGCCGGCTGTGGATGAAGTAACCCTGGATGAACTCGCATTGGCCGATCCGGGTCTGGAGACGCCGCGAATCTTTTTTGAAGATCCGGCAACAGGACCGGGTGAAGAGACGGCTACTCAGCCGCGGGAAGCTCCGGGGGACGGCGCACGGGAAATCGAGCTGCCGTACACCTCTGTCCAAGCCCAGCAGATGGATCTGCTACCCAACTTTGAAGACATACGCCTGGAGCCTGAAACCAACCGGCTCACGGATGAACTGAAAAGCATTCCCAAGCCCGCTGCGCTGAGCCAACGCGCTATTGCCGGTGTGGTT
>JBARMK010000284.1:0-7785 GCA_049802395.1 Candidatus Angelobacter sp. | reverse complement strand
GGTCTATTCATTCTCATCGTGGCTGTGACTCGCTTTGTGTCGCTGGGTTCGATTGTGGGTGCGATTTCTTTTCCCGTCGCCGCATATTTCCTGCAAAACCCTGATGCGGTATCGCTGATCCTTGCTTTCGCCGTTTCGCTGGTGGTGGTGGTCAAACACCGCGAGAATATTGGCCGCCTGCTGGCGGGAACTGAAAACCGCTTTGGCTCAACCAAATCGCCTACGGTGGAGAAATCGCTGTGAGTCGCATTGCGGTGATCGGCGCGGGCGCGTGGGGGACAGCGCTGGCGATGGTGGCAGGACGCCGCGGCGATCATGCAGTGCGTCTGTGGGCCCTGGAGAAAGAAGTTTTGCAAAGCGTAGCGCGATCACGCACCAACGATCTGTTTCTTCCCGGCTTCCCTCTTGCGGATTCCATCACCGTCACCAACGATTTCAAAGAAGCGCTTTCCGGCGCCGAGATCGTTGTGAGCGTGATGCCCTCGCACCACTGCCGTAGGACGTTCGAGCACATGGCGCAGTGGCTGCAGCCGCAAATGCTCTTCGTCAGCGCGACCAAGGGTGTTGAGAATGACACACTGCTGCGCATGACCGAGGTGATTCAGGAAGTGGTAGGACGGTTTTGCGGCTTCGCGCCGCAGATTGGCGCGGTCAGCGGACCTTCGTTCGCCAAAGAAGTGGCGGAGCGCCATCCTACCGCGGTGACAGTAGCTTCCGCCGATACCAGCCTGGCGACACGGATCCAGAAAGATTTCAGCGACCAGAGTTTCCGCGTCTATATGAACGACGATCTCACCGGGGTGGAGTTAGGCGGCGCGCTCAAAAACGTAATTGCCATTGCCGCCGGCGTATGCAGCGGGCTTGGCCTGGGACATAACTCGGCCGCCGCGCTGATTACGCGCGGGCTGGCCGAGATCACACGCCTGGCAGTGGCGTGCGGAGCCAAACCGCAGACCATGTTTGGCCTGGCCGGCATGGGCGATTTGGTGCTCACGTGCACCGGAGGGCTCTCCCGCAACCGCAGCGTGGGCGAAGCTCTGGGCCAGGGCCAGCCGCTGCAGCAGGTCATCGCCGGAATGCATGGCATGGTAGCCGAGGGAGTGCTCACCGCCAATGCCGCGCTCGGGCTGGCGCGGAAACACAAGGTGGAAATGCCCATTACCGAGCAAATGTATGCCATCCTGCATGGCGGCAAATCGCCTCATGACGCCATTCGTGAACTCATGACTCGCCCGGGCAAGGTAGAAGACAGGTTTTAGGCCGCGCGTAAAGGAAGCGCTGTCGCTTACCCATTGCCACACTGTCGGCAATCGTTACTGGATTGATACCACGCAGGTCTTGAGTACTTCCGTAATGGTTGTCCAACCTGCTTTTTTGATTAGATTTAACACCGTTTCAGAATACAATTTAACGATACTCGCTGGCCTTTATGAAACTGCCCCTGCCGTCGCGGATTCCGATTCTGTACCTGATCCTCATCGTGTTGATCGCGGTGGGAGTGGTGCCGCTTTACTTCTACGCTACCAAAATGGTAGTGCGGAACCGCGAGACGCTTGGCCGCAATGAGAAACTTCTGCAAAACATGGTGACCACCACGCTGGCGCAATCGATTGCGCAGCGGGAAAAAGACATCAGTTCAACCCTGGCCAGCCTGGCCTATTCCATTCAGGTAACCAGCGGTGGGAACCTGAGCGGGAAAACCGTTGAAGCTCCCGATGTAAAGCTACTGCTGCAGAATTACATCAGCGATCCGGATTCCATTGTCCCGTACGCGCGCCTGGTAAATACCGAAAGCAACTTCGCGATCAAACTGGGCACCATTGGCGAGCCTGATAGCTTCCTGGAAAAAGAACTGCAACGCGGGCTGAACGCTGCCCAGGCCAACCGCGAATACAACGGAGAGCCGTTGTCCATCGGTTTCGGGAAACAGGCCCGCACAGTGATGGTGGTGGGCAAGCCAGTGATGAATGACCAGCACGTTTATCTTGGCGCGCTGGAGTTGGTGATCGACCTGCAATACCTGGTGAAGCAGCTCAGAGAAGCCAAGGACCAGCAGAACCTTGACACCTTTGTGGTGGACCGCTCAGGACGCATGGTGGCATCACCCAGTTCGCGCTATGCGACCGGGCAGGACATGAACGCCAATGAGCTGGTAAACAACTTTGTGGAGCAGAAAGCCATTGTGCCGCTGGCTGTAACCATGGATTACACGGTGGCCGATGGAAAGAACAACACTCCGATGCTGGGGACATATTTCCCCGTCCAGGGCCTGGGTTGGGCAGTGGTGGCGCAAAAGACCCAGGAAGAAGCCTATATGGACATCACCGATATGCGCCGGGATGCGATTCGCGCCGCGCTGATCGCCATCGCCTTCAGCATCTTTGTGGGCATATGGGCTGCGCGACGGCTGACCACGCCGCTGCACGTACTTACAGAATCCAGTCGCACCATTGCCGGCGGCGACTTTTCCCATCGCGTGCGCCTGAAAAGCCGGACCGAGTTCGGCGAACTGGCGCAGACCTTCAACACCATGACTGACGATCTGGAGCAGTTTGTCGATGAGTTGAAGAAGGCGGCGAAGGAAAACCGCACGCTGTTCCTGAACTCTATCCAGATGCTGGCCGGCGCGGTCGACGAAAAAGATCCTTACACGCGCGGCCATTCTGACCGCGTCACGCGCTATTCAGTGCTCATTGCCACGGAGATGGGCTTGAAAGAGGAAGACATTGACAACATCCGCATCTCGGCGCAGTTGCACGACGTCGGCAAGATCGGCATTGAAGACCGCATCTTGAAAAAACCGGGAGCACTGACGCCGGAAGAATTTGAAATCATGAAGACGCACACCACCAAGGGCGCGGCCATTTTGCGCCCGGTTGAAGCTCTGCATGACATGCTGCCGGGCATCGAACTGCACCATGAATCTCTGGATGGACGCGGTTATCCTCATGGGCTGAAGGGCGAACAGATCCCGCTCATGCCGCGAATCATCATGGTCGCCGATACTTTCGACGCTATGACCACTAACCGCCCATATCAGGCGGCGATGGACCCCGAGTACGTGATCCGCATCATTAATTCGCTGGCTGCCACCAAGTTCGATCCGACGGTGGTTGCGGCGATGACCAAGGTGTTTGAGACCGGCAAGCTGCGCATCCAGCGCGCGGCCACTGTCACGGGCGAAGAAGCTGCCGCCGCTGCAACGGTGGTGACTACGCCCACTCAGGCGTAGAACACCGCCATCCTGCCTGGCGCTCCCTGCGCTGAATGTCACTGGCTCTGCCGCTATAATCAAAGGTTCGGCAGAGACCGTCATAACGCAATGATCCAGACTTTATTCGGAACACCGGAACCATCGTTTCTTGACAAGATGAAGCAGGCGGTCACGCGCACGCGCGAGAACCTGAGCGAGCGCATTGATGAAGTAATGGCCTTCACCAAGGAGATTGACCGCGGCACGCTGGATGACCTGGAAGCAATCCTGATCGGCGCCGATCTGGGAACTAAGACCACGCAGGAAATCCTGGACAAGTTGCGCGAGAAGGCCGATCGCAAACAGATCAAAGACGTAGCCGAGTTGAAACGGCTGATCAAAGAGCAGGTGTTGGCGATCCTGAATGCGACGCCGGTGCGCGCCGGCAAAGCTGCCAAGGGCGATCCTGAAGTGGTGATGGTGGTAGGCGTAAACGGCACAGGGAAAACCACAACTATCGGAAAGCTGGCGCATGCACTACGCGGTGAAGGCAAGACGGTACTCTTGTGCGCGGCAGATACGTTTCGCGCCGCGGCCATCGAGCAACTTGAAATCTGGGGCTCCCGCACCGGCGTGGAGGTGATCAAGACCAAGCCGGGAGGCGATCCTTCCGCCGTGCTGTTTGACGCGCTCAGTGCCGCCAGAGCGCGGCATACGGACAGCGTGATCGTTGACACTGCCGGACGCCTGCACACCAAGACAGGCCTGATGGCGGAGTTGGAGAAGATGAAGCGTACCGCGCAGCGCATCGTCCCCGGTGCGCCGCATGAGGTGCTGCTGGTGATGGACGCCACAACCGGCCAGAACGGGCTGCAACAGGCACGGCAATTTACCGATTCCGCCGGCGTGACCGGGATCGTGCTTACCAAGCTGGATGGCACAGCCAAGGGCGGAGTGGTGGTGGCGATCTCGCGCGAGTTGGGGTTGCCGGTGCGTTATGTCGGCGTGGGCGAAAAAGCCGGCGATCTGTTGCCGTTCAACGCCGAGAACTTTGCCAACTCGTTGTTCTCTGGCGCATAGTTTGGAGCCATTGCAAAACATGGCATTCACAGAAAAAGACGCAGCATACATGAGCCAGGCGCTTGAACTGGCTCACCGCGGAACAGCGCTCACCTCCCCTGGAGCCAGAGTGGGGGCGGTCATTGCGGACAGCCAGGGCAATCTCGCAGGCGCCGGCTTCTATGCGTTCGAAGGCGTGAAGCATGCAGAGATTCTGGCGCTTGAGCAGGCCGGAGCCAAGGCGCGCGGGGGAACGCTATATGTCAACCTGGAGCCACATTGCCATCAGGGACGGACGCCGCCCTGTACAGATGCTGTCATCACTTCCGGTATCGGGCGGGTTGTCGCATCCATTGCCGATCCCAATCCCAAAGTGGCAGGCAAAGGATTTGCGCAGCTACGGGCCGCGGGAATCCAGGTGGAGACGGGACTGCTTGAGGCGGAGGCGCGACGTTTGAACGAGGCTTTCGCCTGCTTCATTCTCACGCGGCGGCCGCTGATCACTCTGAAATCGGGAATGACACTGGATGGAAAGATCGCACCGCCGCCGGGTGATTCCGTGAATCCCTCCGCGCTGGGCGCCACGGGCGCGACCGGCGGCTGGATCACCAGCCTGGAAGCGCGCACGCACGTGCAGGAGTTGCGGCACGAGTCGGATGCGATCATGGTGGGTGTGGGCACGATCATTGCCGATGATCCGCTGCTCACGGACCGGACCGGCCTGCCGCGCCGCAGGCCATTGCTGCGCGTGGTATTGGATTCGCGGCTGCGCTGCCCGTTGGACTCGCGCCTGGTGAAGACCGCCAAGGATGACGTTTTGCTCCTGTGCTCCTTTGCCGAGGAAAACAAGCGGCGTGGGTTGGAGGCCCGGGGCATTCGCGTGGAGCAGATACCACTGGGCTCCAATGACGGACGTCCCGATCTGAGCAAAGTTGCCGCGCGCCTGGGTAAGTTGGAGATCACCAGTTTGTTGATCGAGGGCGGCGCGCTGGTAAACTGGGCCGCGCTGGCTGCTGGAGTTGTAGACAAAGTTTTTCTGTACTATGCACCCAAGATCCTGGCCGGCTCGGGCTCAGTTCCTTTTGCCGGTGGAGAGGGATTTCGCCGCCTGACGGAAGCCGCTCAGGTAAAGAACATCAAGCTGCATCGTTTTGGTGAAGATTTCGCGGTAGAGGGCTACCTGCGCGATCCGTACGTACCACTGGAGGAGCATTAATGAGTCACTTTTGTCCAGATAACCAGTTATCCTTCACTCGGATTCATCGCTGGCGCGATGAACATCCGCCTAAAAGGCCGCGTTTCGCAAGCGAATCGCCAGACGCTGATACCCAGAGTGGGTCAGTTTTAGCCGACCCACTCTGATGTTTACCGGGCTGATTGTGGAAACCGGTCAGATCGCCGAGCTGCAGCGAAGGACCGGGCAAGCCGGTGACACGGTAACGCGCATCACCATCCTGGCGAAGCAGGTCCCGGCACAACTTAAGACCGGGGATAGCGTCGCCGTGAGTGGTGTCTGCCTGACCGCACTGGAGACCGGGGCGGACCGGTTCTCCGCAGACCTGGCGCAGGAAACCCTGGACCGGACTTCCTTGCAGCGATTGAAACCGGGATCGCTGGTAAATCTGGAACTTTCGGCCCGCGCCCAGGACCGCATGGGAGGCCATGTGGTGCAAGGACACGTTGATAGCACGGGAAATATCGTCAGTCTGCAGAAAATTCCATATCGCGACGATTGGCGGCTGGCGATCGAGCTGCCGCAAGCGCTGGAGAAATATGTCGTCGCGCAAGGCTCGATTACCGTGGAAGGAATCAGCCTGACGGTGGCAGCCATTGAGGGCAAGCGAGTGGAGATTGCCATCATCCCGCATACCTGGCAGGCCACAAACCTGCGCGCATTGAAGGTGGGAGATCCCGTAAATATTGAAGTGGATGTGCTGGCCAAGTATGCGGAAAAAGCGGCGCAGGGAAGGCAACCGGGAGGGCTGACGGTGGCAGATCTGGTAAGACGAGGGTTCTAGGGCAGTAGATCCTTGGCATTTAGCCATTCATATTCCAGCTAAATGGATAGGTCCTTCGACTCGCTCTCAGTCGCACTGCTGTTTCGGCCATCGCTCAGAGATGATAAAAAAGTACGATTGATTGAGATCAGACAAAAAGATCAGCACGTCAGGTTCGGCTGTGCTGATCTTTTGCGAAGTGCAGGGTAGATCCGGCGCTTCAAAACTTGCGTTCAGGCGTTTCCAGTGACAGCCAGAAAAACATAGACAACCGCAGCGGCCACCGCCAGCCATATCCGGAAATCATTCGTCTGTTGCGACTCGCTCATCTCTTTGTCCTTTTGTCCGAAAGTTGATCGGGGGGAGGACCTTCAACAGAATGGACCGGCTCAAGATGGAGAAACATTAGAGGGCGATTAAAGTCTTTAATAGATTGCGAAGCTCAATGACGCGAGCAGACAAACACAAGGTCTCTCAATCCTACTCGCAAGCTTAAGAGTACGAGTGCTCGCTTAACGGCCGTCGGGAGGAACGACTTACTGAGGCCCAATGGGTTTCCTCATTGGCTTACCTGGATGATGACCCCAGTTCAGGAAACTCTATCCGATTGAGCCAGAAGGTCTTGAACTCTCCCAGCATGCCGGTGAGTTCTTTAACGCTTTCAGGTTTTGTCAGGTAGGCATTTGCGCCGTACTCGAAGGCCCGGTTTACATCCACTTGATGTTTCGATGAAGTAAGCATCAGGGTGGGCAGCCGCCGGATGGGGCCAACCTGGCTTCGCAACCATTGCAGTACTTCAAGACCGGAGCGCTTGGGAAGTTTTATGTCAAGAATCATCGTGATCGGAATGGGAAATTTTTCGCGATCATCAAAGGGCGCGGTCCCGGCGAGATAGTCAACGGCCTCGTCACCATCCTGCACGCGAATGAGGGTGATTTCCCCCGGCGTACGCCGCAGCGCGGTCTTTATCAACTGGACATCAAAGGCATCGTCTTCCACCAGGAGAACGACCTGTTTCTCCGGCAATTTGCTATTGATCGTCATGGCATCCGCGGTCATGCGGCTGGCAGGGAAATATAAAACCTGCTCCCCTTTCCCGGCGCGGATTCCACCCGTACTGTGCCGCCAAGGCGGTTGATTCCCCGCTTGACGATGGCGAGCCCAATGCCTGTTCCGGGATACGCTTCAGTTGTATGCAGCCGTTCAAAGACCTGAAAAATGCGCTCTTGATGTTTTTCCGCGATGCCAATGCCCTGATCGCTCACTTCAATGACGACGCTGCGGCCATCGCGATGAGCGGTAAGTTCGACGTGCGGGGCCACATTCGGGGGATAGAACTTGAGCCCATTATTCATCAAGTTGTATAGCGCCTGCGTGAGTGTAGGCAAATGGGCGGAAACCGTAAGCGAGGGATCGACGGACGAGTTGACCTTGTTGCGCAGCCCCTCGTCTATCTGCTCAAAGGCCGCTTTGACCGCGGTCGCAACGCTGACAGGCGCGGAAGTGATCTCGACCCGGCTCAATCGGCTGTAGCTC
>JBARMK010000283.1:0-4240 GCA_049802395.1 Candidatus Angelobacter sp. | reverse complement strand
GAAGAAGTCGGGCGCGCAGAATTACAGCGGGCTGTGCCCTTTCCACAGCGAGAAGACGCCATCGTTTTCCGTCCACGCATCGCGGCAGTTTTTTCACTGCTTTGGTTGTGGCAAGTCGGGCGACGTTTTCAAGTTTATACAGGAGAAAGAGCAGGTCAGCTTTCCCGAAGCACTCAGGATGCTGGCGGAGAAGTTGGGCATTCCTATGCCCAAGACGCAATACAGCTCAGAGTTTGAAGCTGAAGATGCGCGGCAGCGCGGGCAGCTCATCGAGATGCATGAGCGGGCGTGCAAGTTCTTTGAAGACCAGCTGCGGCGACCCGAAGGCGCGCATGCGCGTGAATATCTGGCGGGGCGCGGGCTGATAGAGGAGACGATCCGGACGTTCCGTATTGGATATGCGCCGGATTCGGGGTTCACGCTCAAAGACCGATTGAAAACCGATTTCAATGACGAGTTGATGCGTGCTTCCGGCCTGTTTTCCTGGAAGGAAGGCGTGGAGGCCAACATTTATTCGCGCTTCCGCAATCGCATCATGTTCCCGATTGCAAACGAGAATGGGAAAATCATCGCCTTTACCGGGCGCACGCTGGCGACCGACGAGAAGGCCGGCCCGAAATACATGAATTCTCCGGAGACGCCGATCTATTCCAAGGGCCGCGTGCTGTACAACCTGGATAGGGCGAAAGAGGCGATCCGCAAGTTTGAATACACCATTATCGTTGAAGGCCAGATGGATTGCATTGCCGTGTACTCGGCGGGTTTTAACAACGTGGTGGCGAGTTCAGGTACGGCGTTTTCTGAGACGCAGGTGCGGCTGCTATCGCGCTTCAGCAGCTCAGACAAGAAACAGATTGTGGTGAACTTTGATCCGGACACGGCTGGCGCCGCAGCCACTGACCGCTCTTTGGCCATGCTGGTACAAGAAGAATTTGACGTGAAGATCCTGCGGCTGGAAGCTGGGTTCGATCCTGACCTGTTTATCCGCCGGCACGGCGCCGAGGGATATGCGAAAGCGTTGAAGAGCGCACCACGATATTTCGATTACCTGGTGGACCGGGCGATCCACATGTTTCCGGTCAAAACGCCGGAGGGCAAGAAGAGCGCGGTGAACTACCTGCTGCCGCACATACATCGCGTACCCAGCCGCATTGTCAGGGACGATCTGGCCAACAACATTGCACAGAAGCTGGGGATTGACTCGGCGGTGTTGCGGCAGGAATTCAAGGCGGCGGCAGTGAATCGGGCGTCGGCTGGCGTGCGCAATATTCAGGGCTCTGACATCACGCCGGCGGAGCGCGTGCTGGTGCGGGCAGCGAGCTCGATGCTTCCAGACGAGGCAGATCTGCGGCACGGGGCGATCCAGGCGTTGACGGAAGAGCGGCTGCATGCCGGGCTATCGACTGAGGAGTTGTTGCAAGCGATCCTAGAAAATGCGCTAGCCGTAGAGCGAGGCGAGGGCGTGGATGATCCCATGGCGCTGCCCCTGAACGATGCTGACCGGCAAAAGCTGGCAAGGATCGTGATGAATGAAGATGATCCGCTCACGCCCGACCTGCTGCAAGGGGCGCTGGAGGCGTTAAGGCATCGGGTGCAGATCAGCCAGAGAGAAGGGGATATTAAGCGCGGGATTGTGGAGGCGGAGCAGCGGAACGACGTGGCAGCGCTTCTACGACTGAAACAGGAGAAGCTGGAGCTGGATCGGAAGCTGGCGGCGGGAAGCTAGCGAAGCGCCAGCACGGCATAGGTCATGTCGTTTTATGCTCCCGGTTCTGACAACAACCGTAACCCGTTGGTTCTACGCGTTTATTTAGTGCATCCGGCAAGGGAAGGTTTGCGAAACCCTGAGGACCGGGGCGCATCTATATATTTGAAGGAATTCACAGAGCGCGGAACGGATATCTTCTTTGTTTCAGGGCGGGTGGAACCGGTAAGGCGCTTTTCTTCCCGGTCATGGCTGTGGTACCTTAGTACTCTCGGGACGTGCGCGCAATCCAAACCTAAATCCCGCCGATATCTTAGTGGATACCAGCGTACAGCCCCGTATTGCCACGAAAACATGAGGTCTAGGTTTGGCTCTAGAAGACAAATTTGACGACATAAAAAAACTGATTGATGCAGGCAAAGAAAAGGGCTATCTCACCTACGACCAGGTGAACGACCTTATTCCAGGAGACGTCCATTCACCGGACGATCTGGACGATTTGCTGACCACAATAGGGACTCAGGGCATCGACGTGCTCGATGCGAGCAAAGGTCTGCCCTCCGAGCAGAAATTTGAGGACATTGAAGAAGGCGAAGACGTTGAGCTTGACCTGACCCCAGGCGCGCTGGAAAAAACCAACGATCCAGTGCGCATGTACTTGCGCGAGATGGGCACGGTCCCGCTGCTCACCCGTGAAGGCGAAGTTGAAATCGCCAAACGCATTGAGCGCGGGCAACTGCGAGTGCTCAAGGCGCTATCTCGTTCTCCCATCGTCATCAAGGAAATCCTTGCGTTGGGCGAGGACTTGAAACGCGGCGTCCGCTCGATTAAAGAGCTGGTCGCGTTCGACGAAGAAGAGATCACTGACGAAATCGTCCAGGCGCGGCTCAAGGACTTCGTCGGACAGATCGACGACATTGGCAAGCACTACAAAAAAGTCCAGCAGCTGCAAGAAAAGCTCGAAGCGGTACAGCAGAAGAAAAAGCCAAAAGAGTTTCGCAAATACCGCTGGTCGTTGGGCCGGGCACAAGTCCAGGTTTCCACGGGGATTCGCGGGCTCAAGTTCACCAACCCGGAGCGCAAGCGCCTGATTGACCGAGTGAACAAAACTGTTGACTCCATGCGCTCGCTCGACCGCCAGATCAACAATCTGGAAAAGAAGATTGAGGCTACGCGCGTTGAGGAGACTCGTCGCGAGTACCGCCGCATACAACGCCAGCACCGCAACGATCTGGAAAAGATCGAGCAGGAAACCGGCGTCACGTATCAGGAACTCAAGCGCACGCAGCGCGAGATCATCCAGGGTGACGTGGATGCGGAAGCGGCCAAGCGCGAGCTCATTGAAGCCAACCTTCGCCTGGTGGTTTCTATCGCCAAGAAATACACCAACCGAGGCCTGCAGTTTCTCGACCTGATTCAGGAAGGCAACATCGGCTTGATGAAGGCCGTGGACAAGTTCGAATACCGCCGCGGCTACAAGTTCTCGACATACGCAACATGGTGGATTCGCCAGGCTATCACCCGCGCCATTGCCGACCAGGCCCGCACCATCCGCATTCCGGTGCACATGATTGAGACCATTAACAAGCTGATCCGCACGTCGCGGCAGCTGGTGCAGGAACTTGGCCGCGAGCCAACGTCGGAAGAGATCGCCAAGCGCATGGACATCCCGGTGGCCAAGGTCCGCAAGGTCTTGAAGATCGCGCAGGAGCCTATTTCGCTGGAGACGCCGATTGGCGAAGAGGAAGACTCTCACCTTGGCGACTTCATTGAAGACCGCTCCATGGTCTCGCCTGCGGAAGCGGTGATCAATGTGAACCTCAAGGACCAAACCGCACAGGTGCTGCGCTCACTCACGCCGCGCGAAGAGAAGGTCATCAAGATGCGTTTCGGTCTTGAAGACGGCTCCGAGCATACGCTGGAAGAGGTCGGACAATCGTTTGCAGTCACCCGCGAACGTATCCGCCAGATTGAAGCCAAGGCGCTGCGCAAACTGCGCCATCCTTCGCGATCAAGGAAACTGAAGGCGTTTATGGATGGAATAAGGGAAGCGTAGTTTCTTGCTGATTAGCACAGATAAACACTGATCTTTCATTCTAAAATCCGGGCGCTGCTGCAAAGCGACGCCTTTTTTATGCACATGGTCCGATGCCGGCGTTGAAGTTACCGCCGGCGTGGCGATGCGGATTGTGGTTACTCTAAACCGCAGTCCGATCAGTCAATGAAAATCAGTGGTCAGAAACTTCCTGTTATTCCCTCCTGCCCCCTTTGTGTCCTCTGCGGCTCCCAGACTACAATCCTGAACCGGACTTGTTTTCAATCCGGTCTTGCCGCCCTACGGACAAAGAGACCGATCAAGAAAGGTGAATCACATGAACCTCTTTTCCAGAAAACTGATTGTGTTGCTGAGCGTGCTGGCATTCGCCTCTACAGCCATGTTGGCGGAGGAAAGGTCGTCCAACCGCAATGCGGAGCTCTTTGCCGTCCTGCCGGACGGATCCACTGGCCCTGAAGGCCTTACCGTCGGCCCTGAGG
>JBARMK010000282.1:0-16831 GCA_049802395.1 Candidatus Angelobacter sp. | reverse complement strand
GTAGTAGGAATTCCCCCTGAGTCGGGCGTCAAGCGGCCGCGAATGTTAGCCAGTACTTGCCCGAGTTCTTCTCCTTTCGAAATGCGCATCTCGACTTCCTGCATTAAGTCTTGCTCCGCGTTTACATAGGCGGTAAAGCGCTCCATGAGCCCGAGTTGATTCGGCCCCACCGCCTCCCCATCGTCAAAGATTGCTAAATCCAGCTCTACACTGCTTATCGTCCCCGTGAATTCGGCCCTAGCAAGATCATGCAATTCTTCCTGCGTGCGGGCCATTCCGTTCACTGTGAGCAATCTAGATTCGCCTGGTTTTATTTGGTGCTCAACCTGCGCTCTTTCTCTTTTTGCTTTACCACCATCGAGAAGCCCACTCGGTTGTATGTAATTGAATCCGCGTGTACGCGTGATTCCTCTTTCATCCACAATCGTCCAGTTCACGCCAAATGCAACAACCGAACGCTTTGAAGTGTTTTTGAGAATTACTGCGGACGAGCTGACTGTAGCTACATCGGGGTTCGTAGCCAATCCAATCTGTTGTAATTCGCTGGCAAAAGCAGGATCGCCGGATGCGATAATGGATAGGCCTGCCTGTGCTAGATCCTTGGTTTTCAAGGTAGAGCCTCGTGTTTCTACTGCGTGAAAAACCATACCAAATGCGACCGTAATTGCCAATGAAAACCGCATCCAGTTAAAGGACATCGTGAGCATATCCTTATTCTCCTTCTTCTGAGGTAATACTTCCACTCTCTTTGTACAAAGGGGCGCAATGCGGCCGTGCCAGACAAATTACGCCGCGTAATTGCTCTTGTCAACAATACAATTACACCTACCGGTGTATATGTTAATATTTCTTGCCGGAGTTAAATAGATTCTTATGGAAAGAAGGCTCTGGTGACTGCCTGGAGACGCTCCAAAAAGAACAAAGACGAGCGGAGCAACTGCAAGATCTGCGCGCAGCGCGAACTAGGCGGCGCGGAAGTCTACGAGCTTAAAGGCCCCGGCGGCAGCTCCGTATTTGATGTAGAGAAGGCCAAGCAGATCGCCGCTGACGGCCGCCCGCCTGAACTGGTCCCCATGGACTCGCTCGCACTGCTCCTGGCAGCCAGCCAATATGAAGAGACGCACACAGCGCACGTGAATACTGATCTTCCCGGCACTCTCGGCCAGCGTTTCAGCGGCCCTTTTCTTCTCGATGGAATGCACCGTGCCGCCCGCTGCCTGCACGAAGGAAAAGGCTTCCATGCCTTCGCCCTCACCCAGGAAGAGACTCTATCCTGCCTGGTGTTGCAGGACCTGTGGGAATCCAACATCGGCATGGTAGTGCGGGAGCTGCGGCAATTGCTGGAGGAGCATCCCGATACGGCCTATCTGGAAGTAAAGCTGGACTCCGGCCCGCAAGCCCTGGAGCAGGTTAGAAAGCTTTTAACTCCACAAGAGAATGCCCGCATCAGGATTGTCCCGGCCAAGTGATCCCCCCCCGGCATGGAAAGTGATTAGTGTACACCCATGGGTATATATATTTCACTGCACGCCGGTTCTTGTAATGTCTAAGCCAAAGCAGCCTCGCCTCCAGCGGATCGACGCCGGTCTTTACGTGGACGAGGCGGGCGGCTGCTATTTGTGTATCAGCGAATTCCTTGCCGCGCACCGGCTTCCCGACGCGCCCGAAGTCCGTGAGGTCCTGCTGGAAGAGATCAGCCTCGGCTTTCCCGAGATAACCTGTATTGAATTTTCTGATTGAAGCGTTACTACATTCCTTGCGCCAGCTTGTCTTGGTAGCTGCTGCCGCAGCTCCGGCTGAGTTTTTCCGCGGCATGCTTGATCCGCTCATAGGTATAGACCAGGTCGAAACTATCGATCCTCCGCGCCTCGGCCAGGAACGGGATAGAAACGAACGGTAGGGCCTTGATCCGGAACAGCCAGGCATGAAGCTTCATCCGCGTGATGAGAGCATGGACCCGGAATTCTATGCAGGCGTTATTCAGCTCTCTGCTGGCGCTGGCCGCCTCCCGGTTGAAGGTTCTCCAGCTTTTTCTCAGCTCATTGTTGGCCCATTCCTGCAACAGCAAAGCGTTGTGGGACATGCGGCCGTAGTATTCCAGGGTCAGATCGATCCGGTGGCGCTGCTCTCTGCGGAACTCATCTTCAGACAGATTCAGCCGAAGGTAGCCTTCCTGAGCGAGACTCAGAAGATCTATAAGCTCTTCCAGGTTTACCTCGCGCAGGTAAGGAATGACCTGTCTCTCGGTGCGATCGGGAAAACGATAGACCCATTGGTAGAACGACTCAAAGCTGATGAGCCCAATCACTGCGGCCATAAACAACGCTGCAAACAGTATCTCAACGTTCATTTGGATCGTTCAATGCTTCTTCAATATCTTTGTATATTGCCTGATCTGCTCCGCCAGTTCTTCCGGCGTAATGGGCACAGCCCACTCAGCTTCCGGCGGCTCTTTCCGCCAAAAAACATGCAGCCAGAAGCCCAGCGCAAAGATATATGCCACAGGCGGAAGGTAGGAAGCCAACATATCGAATCTTGTTCCGAAAACCGAACGCGTAATCCAGGCAGTAAGCGTGCCCATGGACGAGGCGCCAAAACCCAGCGTGATGCCAAAGGCATACCGCCGGAACCCGATTTCGAGAGTCTTCGCCAGCAACCAGAACAAAGCGAAGATCGTGGCCTGCATGAAACGAACAGTTATGCCGGCAGAAAAAATGAGGGCGCTTAATGGGTGCATGTGCGCGGGCGGATTCAAAATAGCGTTGGAAGTGGCAAGGGCCAATCCAAGCGCGATTGAACCGTAAAAGACCCAACGAAACCAGGACCGTAACCAGAACAGGGCAAAAACCCAGCGGAAGACCTCCCACAGCGCCAGAATTGAGAGAACGACTCCAATGGCTTCATTACCCCAGTAAACAAAATAATAGGTGCGGTAATCCGAAATAGCCCAGAGCTGAGTAGTGGAGGCCAGGACCGAATAAACAATATAAGCACAGAAAATTGGGAAAACGCGATGGATTTTACGTCGCAGGAGTAGGGCGGCAAGCCACACTTCCAGGACTAGCGCAACCGTAAGCGAAATCACAGCAGAAATAGCCATGAGGTGAGGGGCCAGAGTAAATCAGGCCCCTCAATGGGAGCAATGGAATTACCTCATCGGAACGCGCATGGCGTGCCCGGGAAACAAAGCGGCGTCGGCCCCCCGCCCTCGGCCAGTACCGGCATGGTGCCCCAAGCGGTTAACAACAACACAACCTGCAATAGCTTAACGAGTTTTCTTTTCATATATTTCCTTTTGCTCCTTCAGTGATTTTTGGTTTTGGGAACCCACCCCTGCCGCATGGCAGGCGACTCCAAGAAAGGATAGTGGGTTTCATTACGGGAAAGCGCGGCGGATGAAAAATGGTGGGGTTTTTAGAACAGGAAGGCCAGTGGATTCAACGGCTTAACCGTTCGCTGGGCTAATCCTTGGCCCGCTGGTGCATCGGCGATGGCGCCCCGCTTCCTACATGCCAACGAAAACCTAATTGACATGGTACACCTATAGATGTATATTTGTACCGCTACAGGAGTAGCGGGCCGGTCAGTTGGGGCTGTCCGGTCCCTCCGGAGGAGGGGCCCTCATTCTTGCTTCGGCGCATCCGTGTTCGGTGGTAGAATCCCGCCTTATGAAGCCTGGCAAACAACCCGGCAAGCGGGGCGTAGCGGGCTCCCCATTTCCGCGCCGGATACGTAAGCCGGCTGACGAGCTGACGGTGGCCAAACGCTATACCTCGATTCCCGCCTCCGCGGTGAAGGAGATCCGCAAGGCTTCACGGCTCTACGGCTCCCAGGGCAGGGCCTTGCAGGTGGCCACGGAGATCCTTATTCGCATGCGCAAACGTCCGCTGCTGCCGCCGGAATCAAATTCTGTAGTGACGCAAATGACCTACAAGCTGGTTCCCCGGACGGTCGAGCTGATTGATGAGCTCGCCGATTCAGTCTATGAAAACCGGCAGCAAGTGTTCGCCGCCTGCGTGGAAGCGCTTAAGATGACCGACATTTGATTTATCGGTGCTGAATAGAAAGATCGTGAGAAAGATGAAGAAAGCTCTGTTGATCGCCCTTGTAGCTGTCCTGCTGGCGCCCCATCTTTTTGCCCAAACCCCTGCTTCATCTGAAGCTAACCGCATCGTTGGCGCCCGGCTGGATATCGAATACAACGCGGACAAGACAATGGCGACAGTCCATGTGATGAACATCTCGAACAAGGTTATCGCAACCGTCCGAGTCTCTTACGTTCGCGAAGGCGGCTCGGTTGGCACAGCGATATCTGGCGCCGGAAATTTGAAACCGGGCGAGAGCTTCATGGAAATGACGAGCGGTAGTCGCATTACGGAAGTTAACCTCGACGCAATAGTTTACGCTGATGGCAGTATAGAGACCCGGAATGAGACCGTTGCCGCCAAACTGAAAGAAGAGGAAAGGCTGGCCAAAGAGCAGAACGCGAAAGAGCTAGAGTATGCCCGGGCTTTCGCGGTTCCGGATCCTGCTCTTCACATGCCGCAGGAAGAGCAGATCGTGCGCAAGTACTACGGCAAGCTGAGCTTCCTGTCTCAGATCGCGGTGCTGTCGGACATTATTAAGCACGGCCAGCCCAAGTTGACGGACGCCGCAGCGCGTAAGTTGATTAAGGACAGTGTCCGCTTTGAGCTGAGCGAATTTCAGACCGGTGATTTTGCCGAGATCGAGACCCGGCCCTGGACTTTGCTGCTCAACCCGGACGCGCTGCAAGGTGTTATCCAGGTTAGCTCCGCGAGCGCCAACATTGGTATCGACAAGCAGAGTTTCTTACTTACGTGGTACCAGACCACCTGGAACAAAGTGCAGCAACAACCGGAACAGCAACAGGAGCGGAGAGAGCAGCTCTCAAGCGGCATACGATTCGCCGGCGTCTCCACCGTCAAAGACGTGGTTCGAGTTACGCATTCCGGCGAGTGGTCGCGCTACGCTTCGTTCTCAGTCCGCGCTACGTTGGCCGGGCAGGCCATCTCTTATCGCGCTACGTTTCTTTTTGCACATCAAGGCGAGACGGTCGCGATTTTTGACCCTGCCATGAGCATGCCGGTTGGACTCAACGCTCCGCTTTACCCCACGGTGCTGGTTGAGAGTGTGTATCGCGAGCTGTCGTTTTTCAAGCGATGGGTGGCTGACCATCAGTTGAACGGCTGCAAAAAACTGAAAGAGCCGGAAGTATGCTGCGATCCAGCCACCGGCCAGTGCGGCTTGTCCAGCGAAGACGTGGCGCGCTCTCTGAGCTTGCCCATCGATGACAAAGAGCGTTGGTTGTTGAAAGGGCTGATGGACTCATCCCCTATTCTCGCGACGCAATCAGACGCTCCGTGTCCTGTAACGGTCGCGGGAACGAAGAAGTAGCGGCAGGTCTTTGCCGCCTGCGTGGAAGCGCTTAAGATGACGGATATTTAGAAACCTAATGGATCGGATAGTGTGCCTGCGCTGGTGGCTGGTACGCATGGCGGCTGCTTCTTTTACCCAGCCGCCCACCTTTAAAACGCTTATTGGCTTGGGCAGTGCAGACACGATTTCGTTTTACGAAAGAGCCAGGGCATTGGCAGAAAATTTCAGTTACATCTACGGCAAGGACTACCACCGGAAGCTGATCGAAGCTCTGTAACACAACTGTCGCCGCTCTACGCCGAAGCCCTCAAAATGACAGACATTTAGGCAGGCCCAATTGGGCGGCAAAGTGAGTAATTTTTCGGAATCATAAATGAAAAATCTGGGTCGGAGCGCAACAAAAAGTCTCGAAATCGAACCGCTTTATTTCTTCTTCGGAACGATTTTCAGCTCATCCGCTGCCAGGATCTTTCTGATCTGATTTTTGGCGTGGATAGACCAGGGACCAGTGGTATCGAGCCGGGCATAGGCTTGCCAGTGATGCAGGGCTTTACGCGGCTGGCGGGCTTTTTCGTACGCCAGAGCCAGGTTGTAATGCGCGTCAGCGTAGGTGGGGGCCAGCGATATGGCGGACTGATAGGCGCGAACGGCGTCGGGCAGGCGTCCGGTTTCGTCGAGCACGTTGCCCAGATCGAAATAGGCCAGGGCGTAGCGCGGATCAACTTCAATGGCCTTGCGGTAATAGCGTTCGGCCTGGACGTAATCGTGGCGATTGTAAAAGAGCGTGCCCAGGTTGATGTAAGCGGCGGCGTGGCTGGGATCGAGTTCGACGCACTTCTTGTAATTGTCAATCGCCTCAAGCTGCGTGCCGGGATCTTCTTCCAGTCCAACACCGCGAGCAAAAAATTCCGCCGCGCTTTCAGCGGCCCGCATAGCATGGATCTTGTGCGACTCGACCACGTTGCGCTGGTTGAAATCCATCACGAACTGCCCGGCCAGCGGCTCCATGGCCGCGCCCTGATGGCGAAAGACCACGCGCGACTGGCTGGCAAACGTTCCCATCTCCATCATGGGATTCTCCATGCCGGCAACCTGGCGCATGGCCTGCAACGATTCCCGGATCACGGCGGAGCGCACGCGCTTGGCGCGAAGGTCGCGCAACTTTTTAATTTGCAGGAGATCAAAGAAAGAGTAGGCTTCCGCGGCAGGCAACAATCCGGCTTTTTCCCAGCCCGCCAACTGCCGCGCTGTAATGCGAAGAATTCGCAGGACGTCCGATCGATCGTATCTTTCCACAGTGGCCTTTGGGAAGTACGCGCTCTTTTTCTAACAGTACAGAACATTATGCGAAACAGGAGGTGGCGATTGCAAGCGCAAAGTCATCCTAAGATGTGGAAAACTCACCTATTTAGTTAACTCCATCGGATTGCGGGGGAAACGGCCGCGGGCTTTACGCCGTCCCCCGGTCTCTCTTAGAATGGAAACTCAGCCCTTTCTGGCCGACGTAGCTCAGTTGGTAGAGCAGTCGATTCGTAATCGACAGGTCATCGGTTCAAGTCCGATCGTCGGCTCCATATTGTTTTTGTCGCTTCGCCCCAACCCGCTGGAGTTCTCTTTTCGACTTGCGAAACTTTGTGCGCTTGTTACAGCGGGCCCACCCTTGTCATGGATCGGATAACAAACCGGATTATCGATGTCGCACAGCCATTAGCGCTGAAACCCTATTGCTCACTTCCCCTTTGCACCTTCCGTCTTCGCCTGCACGCTCACGCCGAGTTGCCATAGCACGTAGCTCAACTCGTCAGTAGTGTTTTCAATCTGCTTGCCCGCCGGAGTGCCGCCGGAGTGACCTGCGTCGGTATCGTAGTGCAGCAGAATCGGATGGTTCGAGGCCGCGTTTGATGCCTGCATGAGAGCGGTCATCTTACGGGCATGTAACGGGGCCACGCGAGTATCGGAGTCACCGCTGATGAACAGCACTGATGGATATTTCGTTCCGGCCTTCACGTGATGATAGGGCGAGTACGCGTAGATGTACTTGAACTGCTCCGCATTCTCTGAAGATCCGTATTCCGGGACCCAGTACTTTGCCACCAGAAAATTCTGGTAGCGCACCATATCCAGCAGAGGATAGCCGCAGATGACCGCGCCAAAGAGATCGGGGCGCTGGGTGAGGGCCGCGCCGACGAGCAGTCCGCCATTGCTGGTGCCGCGAATCGCCAGCCGTGCAGGCGAGGTGTACTTATTCTGAATAAGCCATTCCGCGGCGGCAATGAAATCGTCAAAAACGTTTTGCTTGTTCGCCAGCATGCCGGCATGGTGCCACGCTTCGCCAAACTCTCCACCGCCGCGCAGGTTGGCCACAGCGTAGACGCCGCCGTTCGCCATCCACGCGGCGGCAAACGCGTTAAAGCCCGGCGTGGAGATCAGGTTAAATCCGCCGTAACCCGTGAGCAGGGTGGGGTTCGACCCATCCAGCTTCAGTCCTTTTGCATGCGCCAGGAACATGGGAATTTTTGTTCCGTCTTTGGATGCGTACCAGACCTGCGACACTTCATACTTCGCACTGTCGATTGGCACTTTTGTTTCTGACCACACCGTTTGCTTTCCTGTGGCAATGTCATAGCGGTAGATGGTCTGCGGGATGTGGAACGATGTAAATGAATAGAACGCCTCGTTCGAATCCCAATGGCCGCTGAGACCGGAGACGGAGCCCAGTGCGGGCACAGGCACTTCGCGCACCAGCTTGCCGCTGGTGTCCAGCAACTTCAGGTGCGGGACCACGTTTTGTGTCACACGCACGGCCAGCTTGCCGCCAACGGCCGAAAAGCTGTCGATCACAGCATCGCTCTCGGGCACGGCTTCGCGCCACTTGTCCATGGCAGGATTCTTGAGGTCAACTTCCATGATGCGCCAGTTGGGCGCTTTCCAGTTGGTGCGCACATACATGTGGTCGCCGGCAAGCTGTCCATAGAACGCTGCGGGAAAATCTTTTACCACGGTCACGATCGGCCCGTTGTTGGCCAGGTCTTTCACGTAAATTTCCGTGTGGTCGGCGGCCGATCCATGCAGCACGGTGATCTGAAGGTAGCGGCCGTCTTCGCTCACGTTGCTGATAATGATCTTTTCCGGGCCATAGCCTTTGCCGAAGATTTCCGTATCGGTCGCCGAGTCGCTGCCCATCTTATGGAAGTAAACGCGCGGGCCTTCCGCGGTGTCGCGCGTGAGGTAGATACCGCTCTTGTCGGGCAGGATGGAGAAGCCCGAGTAGCGGGCTTTGGGAAAAACATCCGCCAGCTCCTTATGCGTGTCCACATCAAAAAGGTGGGGTGCGATCTCATCTGCGCCGCCCTGGCGGACAATGTATGCGATTAATTTGCCATCGCGCGAAACTGCTCCCATGCCCACAGTAACGGTATGATTCGGGCTGAGCGGCAGCGGATCGACCAGCAGTTCATCCATACCCTGGAGGCGCTGGCGTACAAAGAGAGATGCCTGGTCCTGGTCCGCCCGGCGCTTGGTAAAGAAATAGCGGTTATTCATTACCGAAGGCGCGTTCATGGTGTCGATTTTGATAAGCGCGCTCACCTGCTGCCGAACCGCTTCCCGTCCGGCGAACCGCGAGATCATGGAATCGGTATAGGCGTTCTGCGCGTCGATCCACGCCCGCGTCTCTGGACTGTTCTGGTCTTCCAGCCAGCGATAAGGGTCAATGATCTCCGTGCCCTGAATCGTCTCCTTTACTTCGGCGACCGTGGTCTTGGGCGGCGCGGCCAGCGCGGGGCCGCCATCGTGCGGCTTCTCAAGCACGGCAGCCGACGCAGCTAAAGCCAAAAGGAAGGAAAGAAGGTAGAAAAGGGAAGTTTTATTGCGCGTCATGGAGAAGATACCTCTTAGTCTCGATTTTTGACCACGGGAAAACCGGGCACTTTTGGAATGGCTGCGATTCTAGTCTGCGCGATGAGCGGGCCAACGAATGGAACCTTACCACGGATGAACAAGATTCAAGAAGGAATGAATGGAGCTGGCGGTTTAAAGGAATAGCGCAAAAAGGTGAATAGGACCAATGTAGGGAGTAGTATCAGCAGGTTGGCGCGCCCTTCAGGAACGCCGGCGTGCTGGATCCCGGGCCCGAAACTGGAATATGCGCTGACTGGTTCGGCGCTGGAGGAAACAATGAGAAGTAAGGCAGTCGCCATAGCAATCGCACTTTTCGCACTAACAATTTCCGGTTGGTGCGCGTCGAATACGAGCTCCGGGTTCACTAGCCTGAAAGGCCTGGCGGGACAATGGCAAACTAAAGACCCGGCCGGCAAGGCGCAGATCGTTAACTGGAAAGTGATTTCCGCCGGGTCCGCCGTGATGGAGACCATGGAAGAAGAGAGCATGGTCACGATGTATCACCTGGACAAAGAGCGGCTGCTGCTGATGCACTACTGTTCGGCGCAGAATCAGCCGAGAATGCAGGCCGAGGTCTCCGACGACGGAAAGACCTTTACCTTCGATTTTCTCGATGCCACCAATCTGGCGAGTCCGTCAGATGGTCACATGCACAAGATGGTGCTCACGATTCTGGATAAAGACCATTTCACGGAGCAATGGTTCTTCAGTAAAGATGGAAAAGACGACGAGCACGGCACGTTTCATTTCACGCGCAAGAAATAAATTGTGGAAGAGGGCCATCGGCGGCGATGGCCCTTTGCTAAGGCTCGGCCCTTCGCCGGGGGCAACCTGGTTGGAAACAATTCCTCGCTAAAAGCTCGGGATTTCGCCTGCAGGGCTCCGGCTTCGCACACGCCTGCAAAACGGGCTCAACTTGACAGCGGCAGAGACGGTTGCTTAGGCTGTCGCTTTCATGTTGATTTCTCTCGACACACTCAACGCCAGGATCTTCGCGGAGCAATTGCATACCAAATTCACCGTCCCCATCGCCGGAGCAAAGCCAATCTTGCTGGAACTAGCGGAGGTTTCTGAGCGGGACTCCGGCCCAAAGATGGAGCTCTTTTCGTTACACTTCCGCGGTCCGGTTTCGCCACGCCTGGCGCAGCAGATCCATCGGCTGGAGCATGAAAAGCTTGGTGCGTTCGAAATTTTTCTCACCACCATTGGCGCGGACGCGCAGGGCACGGAATATGAATCGATCTTCCACCGCTTTCGCCAACCACAGCCATGATCGAACCGGAGCAGGTGGCGCTGCGCCCGGTACAGGCCGCCGACGAAAATTTTCTCCTGGCGGTTTATGCCAGCACCCGCGCGGACGAACTGAAACACGTCCCCTGGAGCGCGGAACAAAAAGATGCATTCGTCCGCATGCAATTTGCCGCGCAGCAGCAGCACTACGCCGCGGAAAATCCGCAAGCGCAGCATGACATTATTTTGCTGCAAGGAACTGCCGTGGGCAGGCTCTACCTGGACCGCGGCGAAGACGAGTTTCACATATTGGATATCACGGTGCTGCCGCAGCACCGCAATCAGGGAGTTGGTTCGCACTTGCTCGGCTGGCTTCTCCATGAGGCGGGCAAACTCGGGAAGCCGGTCACGATCTATGTGGAGAGCTTCAATCCCTCAATGCGCCTTTTCGAGCGCCTGGGGTTTCTGAAAGAGCGCGAGAAGGGGTTTCATTGCCTGATGAGGTGGCAGGCGCAGCATTCATCTTGACGGGCGCTTGGCCAGCGCTGAAGGGCACAGCCACAATCGTTGGGTTGTCCAATCGATTCACCACGGCGGTATAGACTTGCTGCCCGTTGCCGGCAGGGACGAGAAACAGCGCGAAGCGTCCGAGGTTGGCATGCTCCAGCAAGTATGTAGCTGAAGAGACCGGCGACGATCCACCGAACACCAGAACAAAGCCGCTGGCGGGCGGCGCGACTGAATGACTTTTGGGCGATACAGCGAAGCTGCCGGGATTTGCAGGCGCCATCGGCGGCAGGTCTTCCACCGCCATTAAGGTCATCCACACAGGCGCCGCATTGGCGAGAAAGACCTTGAAATTTGTGCCCACCGCTGAGGTGAACATGTTACGGCCAAGGCTATCGAGCGCCCGGGCGTGGTCCTGCCAGTTGTCGGATTGATTCGGCAGAGACGGCGTCAGAGACGGCGCTAATGATTCCGTCCCGTCGCTTACATCTCCCGTCATCAAAGCACTGTGCTTGCCGCCACCCAATGCCAGTAAAGGACTGCTGGCGCATGCTGCCGCCGCAAAAACGCTTCGTTGCAAAAATTTCCGTCGAGAAACTGCCAAAGGGCACCTCCGCCCAACCTTCTACAGGATGTTCGATCCATTGATTCCATGAGGAAAATCAATTCTTGGGGGAAAGCTCCGCTTATCGCGGTTAAACCTGGGACCCGGAACAAAAGTTATGCAAATGTTAATCCACTATCTGGCGTAATGCCAGCAGGAACTCTGAATTCTCTAAAAAACTTTGGTAATTCGCTGGGGAGAAATCATCGCCTTCTCGGGCTGCCGTGCCGAACATCGGTGAAAGTTGCAATCCTTTGCAACCTGCTGAATAAGAAGCTTCTAACGATAAGCGACGATCTTTAGTACTTAAGTCAGTACTTAAAGTACTTAGCTGGCATTTTTTCTTGACAAAATTTCACTCCCAAAGCAGAGTAGTTGTTCAGCTACTCACCCCCAGGCTGCAAGTTTAGGTTGCATTTGGAGCTTTGTCCGCTTTTAAGTTCCGGGAGGGTGGACTCTGCCCGTTTTCCTGCCCCAAAAAGGCGTTTTCTTCCGGACCCCACCAGCTGTTAGTTGCAGTTAATGTCCCAAGGAGTGCCATCCGTGAATAGACGGTCTGTTCCCGCGAGCAATCGCGCCATCGCTAAAATCCTGTCTGCTTCCATTGTTGTTATCGTTCTTCTCCTGTGCATCTTGCCGGCAACCGCAGCGCAGCAATCTTCGACACAGGGACCAAAGATATGGCTGGGCGAACGGCAACAACTGCCGATGCAGCAAGGCAGCAGCGCGGCGGCGCCAAGGGGGACGGCCGCGTTTGCGGGGGTGAATGCGGCGGCCTCGGCTCCGCAGCCGCTGGCGCTGACCACGGGCGACGTGGATGAAGATGGCATCCCCGACTTGCTGGTGGGATACAGCGGTTATGTAAGCATTCAGCGCGGCAATATCGACGCATTCGCGCCGCAGAGCGACGCCTCATTCCAGGCGATTGCGCACGGCCAGTTCCCGGCGCCCTTTGTGGCTCAGAGCGTGAAAATCGCAACGCCGGTGAATCCGGACTTTATTGCCGTAGGGCATTTCACGGCCAGCGGGCACAATGACATGGTGATCGCGGCCAAAGGCGGCGCGGCACTCTACGTATTTTCGGGTGACGGCAAAGGAAATTTCGCGGCGCCACAGACAGTGAATCTTCCCGGCGGCGTTACGGCGATGCTGGGCGGCGATCTGGGACACGCGACAGGCTTCAACAAAATAGTGCTTGGGATTACCGGGCAGTCAGGCTCCGAGTTGGCCATTTTCAGCGGCAGCCAGGATGGATTGAATCCGGTGGCGGCCTTCCCTCTGAGCGGACCTGCTTCCAGCCTGAATTTCGGCGATTTTGGCGATGGCGGCAACGATCTGGCATTCCTTGCCGGAGGCAAGGTGCAGATCCTCCGCGCTTCCACCATGCAACTGCAGCAGGTGTCACTGCCGATCTCGGCCACCGCGCTGGCCGTGGGCACGTTCGTAATCGATCGCATGCCTGGATTGCAACTGGCAATGTTGACCTCAGACGGCACGATCCACATTGCCGCGCACAACGAGTTTGATCCACGGGCTTACAGCGCCGACGAGTTGAAAGCGATTCGGCAGTCGGGAAAGGTGCGCACGGAAGCAAATCCGCTGGTACCGGTCAGGGCATTTCCGGCGAATGGCTGGAAGATCGTGGAAGACATAGCCGCCGCAGCGACTTCTGCCGCCGGACAGCCTCCGGTGCTGTTCCGCACCCGCATCTCCGATCACCAGATGGACGACGTGATGGTGCTCAACGGCTCTACGGGACAATTGACGGTGGTAGCGCATCCTGATGTGCCGCCGGGGGCGCAAACGTTTGCTCCGGCCGTTCTCTCTACTCGCCCATACGCAGGCGCGCCGCTGGCGGCGTTGCCCGTACGCGTGAACATTGACGGGCGTCCGGGAGTGCTGGCCATTCATCAGGGTGAGAGCGCGCCTTCCATGCTGATGCCGCTGCCCGATCCGACGTTTACGGTGAATACTACAAACGATACGGTCACTGCAGGCGCGTGCGCAGCCGCCACACCCGGCCAGTGCAGCTTGCGCGAAGCGATTATTGAAGCGAACGCCGCTCCGGGCACAGATACGATCATCGTTCCAGCGGGAACCTACACGCTTACGATTGCCAGAAATGCGGCTGACCACCATACGTCTTTGACTGGAACCTTAGAAGTCCAGGATTCGGTCAATATTGTCGGCGCGGGGCAGAACACTACGATCATTCAGGGCGGAACGAACCTGACCACCAGCGTGGACAAGGTAATCTCGTTCAATCAGGACATTGATTCCTTTACCAACGCCACGGTCAGTGTTTCCAACCTCACCATCCAGAACGGGCATAACCGCGGCGACTGCTGCATTAATCAGGATGGCTTCGGCGGAGCATTTGACTTTGATACAGGCACCCCTGGTACCGCTACTCTGACGATGCAGAACGTCACCATCCAGAACAATGCGATCTTCGACGGCCAGGGCGGCGGATTCACGATGTTTAACACTAATAATGGTGCTGGCTTCGCTACGCTCACGAACGTCATTGTCCAGAACAATGACGCCACGCCCAATGCAACCGGCTGTTGCGGCGACGGCGGCGGCGGCGTAATTGACGCGCGCTCCAAAATCGTAATGACCAATGTACAGGTGCTGAACAATCACACGCATTCAGGCGGGCCTGGTCCCACCAACGCCACGGGCGGTGGGCTATGGTTCTCCGGTCAGCACACACAGCCCCAGAGCCACATTTCCGGCGGCGTGATCTCAGGGAATACAGCGGCGGGCATCGGCGGCGGTATAGATAGTGCGGCGACCTTGCTGATCGATGGCGGAACAGTGATCAGCAACAACACGGCGACAGCGACCGGCTTTGCCAGCAGCGGCTTTGGCGGCGGCGGAATCTACAACAACGCCAATGACGGTCTCTCGCTGAGCAAAGTCACGATCACCGGCAACACCACTGGGCAGAGCGGCGGCGGAATCTATTCCGGCAGCGTGGCCGCAGGATTTCCGCTCAGCATCACCTTTAGCCGGATTGCCGGAAACACGGCATCGGTGGTCCCCGGGAGCAGCAACCTCTTTAATAGAGACGACAAGATCACGGCGCAGAACAACTGGTGGGGCACGAACACACCCGGTGCGACGATCAGCAATAATGGTTCGCCGGCAACCAGCGTCTGCCCGGCCGCGGCGAACGACAATACCTGCTTTGATCCCTGGATCGAGCTGACCCACACCGCCAGCCCGGCGATCATTAAGATTAATCAGAGCACCACGCTTACCGGCGACATGAGCAAAGACAATCATGGCAACGGCGCGGCGCTGGCCGGCAATCTGAACGAAATTGTTGGTTTGCCCATTACGTTCAATAATCCAGTGCTGGGAACGATCCCGCAGGCCCAGCCGGAGACGCTGAACGCGAGCGCGCAGGCTACAGCCACCTTCGACGCCGGAGGGACCAGTGGAAATGGGCACGCCGACGCCACGGTGGACCAGGCCACAGTCACCGCGAACATCGTGATCCTGGAGCCCCTGCGGATTGTCAAGAGCTTTGTTCCGGCTACGGTCGCGATCAATGCCTCTTCCGCGCTGACCTTCAACGTAACCAATCCGAACGTGATCGCGGTAGACGCGAACTTTACCGATACACTGCCGGCGAACTTGGTGGTGGCGGCAACTCCGGGCGTGACCAATAGCTGCGGAGGAACGGTGACAGCCGTCGCCGGTTCGGGCAGCGTGAGCTTCAGCAATGCCACCCTCCCGGTAGGCGCGTGCACGATTACAGTGAACGTCTCCAGCGCGATTGACAATATTTACAGCAACACCGTAACCATCAACTCCACTGCGGCGGGCTCGGGCGCACTCTCTACATCTTCAGCCAGTTTGACGGTCATTAATCCGCCGACGATTGCCAAGCAGTTCGGCGCGACCACGATCCCGCTGAACGGCACCACCACGCTGACCTTGACGGTGAGCAGCACCAACCAGAACCTGACGCTGAACGGCGTAGCGTTTACTGACAACCTGCCGGCCGGCCTGGTTGTGGCCACTCCGCCGAACGTTGGCGGGACCTGCACCGGGACGATTACGGCGGTTGCGGGTTCGGGCTCCGTCAGCCTGAGCGGACAGACGCTGGCTCCGGGAGCAAACTGCACGGTTGTTGTGAACGTGACGGGCACCACGGCAGGGGACAAGAACAACAGCGTGCAGGTGAGCTCGACCAATGGCGGCACAGGCAACACGGCGAGCGCAACGCTGACGGTGGTAGCGCCGCCGACGATTTCAAAGGGCTTCGGCGCAGCGAGCATCCCGCTGAACGGCACCACGACGGTGACCTTTACCATCAGCAATCCGAACAATCCGGCGGTTCCGGCCAACGGCGATCTGAGCGGCGTGACCTTCAGCGACACGCTGCCGGTGAGCGGCGGTCCTGGCTCGGCGACGCTGGTAGTAGCGGCGACGCCTGGTGTGGTCAACACTTGCGGCGGGACGGTTACGGCAACGGCTGGAACGGGAGTGATCAGCCTCTCCGGCGCAAGCGTTGCTCATAACGCATCATGCACCTTGAGCGTGAACGTAACCGGCACGGTGGAGGGCGATGCCCTCAACACCACGGGAGCGATTACTTCGACCCAGGGTGGCACGGGCACGGCCAGCAACACGGCCACTCTTAAAGTTGTCGCTCCGCCGACGATCTCGAAGGCATTTGGCGCGGCAGCAATCCCGGTGAACGGAACAACGACTGCAACTTTCACCATCACCAATCCGGCCAGCAACACCACGTCTGAGACGGGGATCGCATTTAGCGACACGCTGACGGGCGGATTGCAGGTGGCTTCAACGCCGGGCGTGACCAACAGCTGCGGCGGAACGGTCACAGCAGCAGCGAATTCAACTTCGATCAGCCTGACTGGCGGTTCGATTGCGACGCCGGGAGCGACCTGCACAATCGTCGTGAATGTTACGGGAACGCTATCCGGAACGGTCACCAACACGACGGGCGCGGTGAGCTCGACCAACGGCGGCACGGGAGCGACCAGCAACACGGCCACTCTGATTGTGGCATCGCCGCCGACCATCAGCAAGGCATTCGGCGCGGCCACCATTCCGTTGAATGGGACCACTTCACTGACCTTCAACATCAGTAACCCGAACACCGGCGTCACGCTGAACGGAATTGCCTTTACCGACAACCTGCCGGCCGGACTG
>JBARMK010000281.1:0-38889 GCA_049802395.1 Candidatus Angelobacter sp. | reverse complement strand
GAAATGGTGTAGAACCCATCCTTCGCGAAAAGCGCGAAGGATGCGGTATGGTGAGTTAAAGAAGAAATGGGAAAGCGTCGGTCTTCTGCCTGTCAACGTTGTTTGAGCAAGTCACGAACGGTCGTTTGAATAGAATCGATATCGATCCCTTTATCGAGGATAACGTCTCGTGGCCATTCTAAGTTGTCAGACCAATAAAGAGATTTGTCTTGCATCCGCTGCGATAGATCTACACTGGCGTATCTGGCCTTCGCCGCTGCGTCAGCCCAGAGCTGCGACAGTTGATATTCTCTCGAACGATTGAAGCTCCTTTTGCCGTCGCTTTCCTCGATATATTTCTTTGTCTCGATCAAGGCTGTATTGATGGCAGACAACGCCGCGTCTTTCTTGTCATCCCTGTAATGACGTTCAGCTTGAAATGAGCCGAGTAAATTCTGCAGCGGACCGAGCAGACTTGATAAACCCATAATTTACCTCGTGCTAAAGGAAAAGTACGAAGGGTAGGCCACCCACCCATCATCAACAATGTTCACTGCTTGGGAAAAAGACGCTTTTGAAATTCCTTCGGCAATGACCTCACGGCTTTATGGTGTGCCCGCACCATCAGGGCAGGCGCTTCATCGTGGTCAGAAGCGTGAATCATGTAATACATGATCCGGTTGCTCCCTTTCTTATCGAAAATGGGATAGGCGGCTGTATACGTGTATCCAAGCTCTTTAGCAAAGCGATTTCTCACAATGTCCGCGATGTCCCACTCGGTCTTGGCCTTAAGCTCCCTCCACTGGTCATTTCCCCACCAGTTCTTCATTTTCTCAATATTCCTTATGCCTGAGAAAGCTCGATGGAGCCACCCGACTCCCAGAAAATACAGCAATTCAACTTTGTGGTGAGGCAGTTTCTTGAACGCAGCGAGTTTTGCCACGGTCGCCCAATGGCATTCAAATGTACGCTGATCTAGCAGACAGAATGTGGCTTCCTTCTGGGCAATTTTTCCTTCCGTCAGAATTTCATCGACAGTGACATTGAAATCACCCGACAAAACCTCTATTTTGCGATATATCTTTTTCCCTCTGCGGTCTCTTTCGGGCTGTTTGGATACTAACTTGTTCAATGCGCACACACCGCTTTTCGTCAACTCACAGAGGAAAATGTGACGAAGCCACTTCGGTTCGCTTTCAAGAACCAACGCAGCGGCCCAAGCATTTAACTGCTGGTGATATTGTGGACCGGCAAAACCGTCAATGTATGCGCCGTGGTGGGTGATCTGGACAAAGAACCTGAGGTATTGCTGTATGAATTTTGCTTTATTTTCCGTCCATATTGATTGCTGGACTCTCTTATATTTACGGATCTTAGTTGCAATGGCCGTAGGCAAATCTGGAAAGAGCGGATGATTCAGAGCACAATCGGGTTTTTCTTTGTCGTTCATCTTGCTTCTTACATTTGAAGTTGCAAACGGCTAGCCATGTCCCTTCGTTCTAATCGACTTGGCATGTGACTTTTCGCCGTTGCCGGAAAATCATCAAAGGTTCTTCCGGTTAATTCGCGTCCGGTCTTGTGCTTTCTTACGCCACCCCACTGCTTGAAGAAAAACGGGACAGCAAAAGTCCTGCAATAGTCAAGAACCTTAAGAACCCACAATTCTTCCATGCGGCGGGCACCGACACCGCTCTCGCCGCCGACAATTACCCAGTTGATGCCTGACAGATTGAGTTCGCCTAGATCCTCAAGCAGCGGCTCTACTGATAGAAATTTTATTGTCGCAGGCGTTTGCCGGAGATCGTCAATCCGGGGTTTACCGTATTTGACATCCTCAACACTGACACCCCACCAGATATGCTGGGTATTTGTCGCAAACCTGAGCGGGCCATTCAGGAGTTTGCGCAACCTGTCTGAGCGTTTCGTGAGGACCTGATATGTGTGCCAATTGGCCTCCATCATTACCCGCGCAACCCGGATGATAAATTCCTCAGGAATCTCAGGATGAAAAAGATCGCTCATTGAGTTAACAAAAACCATTCTTGATGAGGCCCAAGAAAAAGGTTCGAGCAGTTTTTCCGGCACCGTTCTAACGTCAAATCCCCTCTCGTATGGGTGGCCCTTCACGCCACGGAACCTCTCAGCAAAAGTGGACGCGTAACAGAGCTTACAACCTGGACTGATTTTTGTGCAGCCTCGCACGGGGTTCCACGTGGTGTCAGTCCATTCAATCTTGCTGTTCAAAGACATGTCGTCCCCTTCGGGGTGAAAGCGCTGTTGTGATGCACATTGTACTGGAATCGGATTGGGCGGGAGCGAACCGCCTCGTAAAGGGGTGGCTGTAACCCTTTACGTCAACCCCGTGTTCAGCCGAAACCGGCGCTGGCAACAGGCCAGGTAGGAAAATATGCCATCCGGTCAAATTTTGGCTGCTATAGAAAAACCCTGGAAGCGTACGGACTGGAGCGCCACGGATCCGGGTACGAGATGAAGCTGGGAGTCGCTTTTCCTGGACTGGGCCAGGGTGGGTGCGAGCGCTAGGAAAAGTCCCCTCGATGAGCGAATACGCCTTGAATGGAGAGTACAGCAATGTACCGCTGACAAAGCGCTTTGGAGGCTGGCGGCGGCACGTGCCAGCGGGAAAGCCGGGACAGACTGGGCGTTTTACCAATGTCTTGTCTGCCGTGCCTCGTTTCGGCGTGATTAGGTACATTGTGCCGCCCCGCCGGGGCTTCATTCTCTTTTCAGCTACCCACCCTTCACGGCTTCGCTGACGCTCGCCTTCAGGGTGGGCTCAATAATGTCGCGCCTGGGGCGCTGGGCTTTCGGGACGCTGGGCTTTCGGGACGCTGGGCTTTCGGGGTGCTGAGGTTGTCCGTCTCGGCGATAATTATCCCTGCTTAACCAAGTCTGATAACTTTCAAAATTTTCACGTACCTATTGACTACCACACCTATTTTCGCTTAATATGCGCTATAAGCTCGTCCGGCTTCGGCGCTGGACGGGACTATTGGCCAGTTGAGAGATCAGGGGAAACTGGCCTGGTGTAAAAATTCAGGAAAGAGAGCCTCAGCCAATGAGAGCCTTTAACAACCCCTGCCAGCGTTTCTTGCCATCAACCCTTCCAAAGTCAACATTCAATACGACATAGCCGAAAACCACTCTTGGCTTTTGGCTCCTGGTATTTGGCCAAAGGCAAACCAAAGCTAGGCCCCCGGCAGCCGGTGCGGCTCTACCCATGCAAGCCAAAAATCGGGCTTACATGGGCTCCGGGCTGTACTACACCAGCATCGTTGTAAACCTATCCCCGCAGCCGGGGGCGGCTGTGCCACACGAGTGTCGTTCTTAATAGCGAAGCTTTGACAGGAGAAGGCTGTGAGCAGAGACGAAGTAATTGCCGCGATCCAAAAATGTGCCGAAGAGCTGGGCCACGTTCCCAGCATGGACGAAGTGGTACGAATCATCGGCATCAGCAAATACATGATCCGCCGGGATTTTGGGCCGTATGTGAAAGCGCTGGCGGCCTGCGGGCTGGAGCGGCATGGGTGCGGCTACAGGATCGACATGCACAAGCTGTTTCTGGACTGGGCGGCGGTGACCCGGAAGCTGGGCAAGACACCCAGCATGCTGGACTACGAGCTGCACGGAAAATATACGACCAAGGCGCTGGTGCGGCATTACGGCGGCTGGACGCACGTGCCAGCCGGACTGCTGGGCTATGCCAGAGAGTTGCACCTGGAAGACGAATGGAAGGACGTGATGGACATTGCCGAGGCCACACTGAAGGTGGCGGGGCCGCCCGCACGGACGCCGGTACAGACAAAAAATCTGCTGCCTGGAAGACGAATCGCAGCCAACCAGCCGTTTTATGGACCTCCGATGATGATGGCGTCACCCCTGGTTTATGCCCCGACGAACGAAGCCGGAGTGATGATCCTGTTTGGAGCGGTAGCGCGCGAACAGGGCTTTGCCATTACGCGGGTGCAGCAGGCTTTTCCGGACTGCGAAGCCATGCGCGAGATTGAGCCCGAACGCTGGCAGCCGAAAAAGATTGAGCTTGAATACGAGAGCAAAAATTTTCTGCTCCACCTGCATCCGGTGGACGGATGCGATTTGATTGTGTGCTGGAAACATAATTGGCCGGAGTGTCCGCTGGAGGTGCTGGAACTGAAGACCATGACGTGGCATAGGCCCGGTGGAGATCGGGTGATCGGGTGATCGGAAGGACAAACATGCCGCGGATAGGGAAGACAGTTTTCACCGCGGAGGCGCGGAGACGCGGAGAAGAATCGGAAAAGGAAACTCACCACTGATGAACACAGATGGCACTGATCCGGAGAGATCGGGACATCGGAAAATCGGGGAATCGGGGAATCGGGGAATCGGAAAAACAAAAGCCTACCGCGGATAAATACGGATAAACGCGGAAGATCAAAACCTGGAACCACAGAGAACGCAGACGAGCACGGATGCTGGGAAAAAACGGAACAAGTTTTTCGAGAGAACTCCCTGCGGCGGCATGGGCAAATGAATCATCCTCGGGGTCCTTCCACTCCCGCTCGCTCCCCTTCGACAAGCTCAGGGTCGTTCGCGGTCGGTCAGGATGACAGATCCAGCAGGAACATGCCTTGTTACCCCATAGTCCTAAAGGACTACGGAATTCAGTCCTATTTCGCGCGGAGATTCCGTTATAATGAGCAGGCTCTGGTGTACTCTGGACTTTTGGCCGGGAACGCTGCTTTGGCTAGCGAAAATGCGGCTTTTACTGTGGCTTACGGGCTAAAGGACAGATCCCAATGAAGTATTTTCTGCGTGCGTTCACGCCTACCCGGAACCGCCGGCTCAATGAGCTGATCGGGTTCCTGTTGTTCGTCTCCGCGACACTCCTTTTTCTGGCTCTGGCCAGCTACTCGCCGCTGGACCCCTCACTGAATACGGCGGGCTCACTGGCGTCGGGGTCCGCGCGCAACTGGATTGGCCTGTTTGGCGCCATGATGAGCGACCTGCTGTTGCAGGGGATGGGCGTGTTTGTGTTTGTTGCCCCGCTGATGATTGGCCTGCTGGGCGCGCGCTGGTTCAAGAGCAAGCCGGTGGCGTCCGCTGGCGCGAAGGCGCTGGGCGCCGCGATTTTGCTGGTGTTTACGCCGGCGCTGCTGGCGCTGCTGCCGTGGCACTTGCGCTGGATGCATGCCGTGGCCATTGAAGGCCTGCTGGGCCGCATTGTGGGCGACGTGCTGCTCCACTATTTCAATACCGTGGGCGCTTATATCGTTTGCACGACCGTGGTGGCCGTGGCGATGTATCTTTCGACGGCGTTTTCGTTTGTCGGGATGCGGATATGGCTGGATACGCGCTTTGCCTTTGCGTTTGCGCTGTGGCAGCGCTTCCAGGATTGGCGCAGCGCGCGGGCCGTTGCGGCGGCGAAGAAGAAAGCGCAGAAAGAGTTGGAGCGGCGGAACGCGGCTGGGCTCCGGATGAACGATCGCGCGGCGGGCGAGCGTGCTTTGGCTGATCGCGCGGCAGATGCCGGGCGGATTATCGAGCCTGGGACCCAAGCCGCACAACGCATGCAGCCTGCTGCCCCGGTAAAGACCGGCATCGAGCGCACGTTTGAAGACATGGAGCCCGTGGACCCAGCGCAGGTTGACGCGTTCATGCAAGCTGGGGCCGCGCAAAGAACGCCCACCGGCGGAAATGCGCTGAGCGCAAACGGAGCCCTTATCGATCCTGAGCCGGCGATTAACGCGCGAGCCGATGAGGCGACGAAGCGAAAGACCCTGCTGCCAAAGATTGCTGCCGGCGGCTACAAGCTGCCGCCGAGCTCGTTGCTGCATCGCGGAGAAGACCACCAGGCGATTAATGAAGCAGAAGTAAAAGCGCTGGCCGAGGTCTTGACGGAAAAATGCGCGGAATTTTCCGTAGGCGGCGCGGTGACGCAGATCAATCCCGGGCCGGTGGTAACCACATACGAATTCAAGCCGGAAGCGGGCGTGAAATATAGCCGCATTACCAGCCTGTGCGACGACCTTTGCCTGGCCATGCGGGCGGAAAGCATTTTGATTGAGCGCATGCCGGGCAAGTCGACTGTGGGGATCCAGGTGCCGAACCATAATCGCGAGACGATCTGGCTGCGCGAGGTGGTGGAGTCGCCGGAATTTCTGGGCACGAAGTCGAAACTGACGCTGGCCATGGGCAAGGACATCAACGGCCGCATCATCACCGCGGACCTGGCCACGATGCCGCATCTGCTGATCGCAGGATCTACTGGTTCAGGAAAATCTGTGGCAATCAACGCGATGATCATGTCGATTCTGTATAAGTCGACGCCGGAACAGGTGAGGCTGATCCTGGTCGACCCAAAGCGGCTGGAGCTGGGAATTTATGAAGGCGTCCCGCACCTTTATGTTCCAATCATCACCGAGCCCAAGCTGGCCGCAAACGCGCTGCGCAATGCCGTGCGCGAGATGGAACGCCGGCTGAAGGTGCTGGCGGAAAAAGGCGTACGCAATCTGGAGCAGTACAACAAGTTGTTTGAGAGCGATACGCCCAGCCTGTTTGAAGAAGACAGCGACCATAAACCCTTGCCGCAGATTGTGATCATTATTGATGAGCTGGCCGATTTGATGATGTTGGACCAATCGAATGTGGAGGAGTCCATCACGCGGCTGGCGCAGATGGCGCGCGCCGTGGGGATTCACCTGGTGCTAGCGACGCAACGGCCGTCAGTGGATGTGATCACTGGCCTGATCAAGGCGAATTTTCCATCGCGCATTTCTTTCCGCGTGGCGACGAAGATCGATTCGCGAACGATTCTCGACGCGAACGGCGCGGAGTCTCTGCTGGGCAAAGGCGATATGCTGTATCTGCCATCAGGATCGGCGCGCGTACATCGGTTGCACGCTCCGTATACGTCGGAAAAGGAGACGCATGCGGTGGTCGAGTTCTGGCGCGCGCAGGCCCAGGCGCAGTACGAGCAGAAGTTTCTGGAAGTCCCGAAAGAAGAGCGTGAAGGCGCTGCCGGCGCCAATCCCGGCAGTGAGGGCGATGACGGGGAGTCAGAGCACGACGAGCTTTACCATGACGCCGTGCGACTGGTCATTGAATTTGGCAAAGCGTCCACTTCCCTGCTGCAACGGCGGCTGCGCATCGGCTACGGTCGCGCCGCACACTTGATCGATCTTATGGAACAAGATGGGATTGTGGGAGCGGCCGACGGCCCGAAGCCGCGCGAAGTTTTGAAAAAACCTGACTGGCTAAGCGAAGTGGAAGAAGCGCTGCGGTAATCTTCTTCCTGCCAGCCTCTTTTCCTTCCGCCTTTCGTGGATAAAGCGCGTCTCGTCAAACACCGCATAAACCCGCGTTAGATTCGCGCCGCGCACAGCTATTGTTCAGCATGCTGTTTCCCGCTCCTGCACAAAAAACCTCTCTGCTCCACCGTACATGGCCCTTTTGTACGTTAGCTTCTCTGCCCAACGTAATGCGCTGTACTGCCCTAATGGTGGAACAATAGCGGCAATCAGGGCCTGGAGGTAACTAGGGTAACTAAGGAGCAGTTGTATGGCAGTTGAATACACAGAAAAGCGGAGATATCCGCGCTACGTGTGCGATACCGGCGTGCGCGTGCATCCGGAAACCGGCAATGCCGGCTACTGGGGAACCGTTGGCGATATCTCTTTGGGTGGCTGTTATATTTTTACGTTCTCGCCGCTGCCCGCAGGGCAGGTTGTAACGTTGGCCATCAAGGTCAATGACAAAGAGATCAACCTTGCGGGAAAGACCGTAAGCTCGCATCCCGGCGTAGGCATGGGAATAGCGTTCAACGGCTTCACGCGGGAAGATGCCGAAGATTGTTTAAAATCCTTTGTCGCGCATTTGGCCAGCCAGCCAAAGAAAGATTCGATGGTGGTGTTCCACTAGGAAGCTGCCGCCGTCTTCATGGAGCGCAACGCTACTGCGCCCAGGACCACTACCGCGGCGAGAATCGCGATCCACAAGACCGCCGGGTGCCGCTCTGTCCACGGACGTTCATCCGGCCTTCCCGAATAAGAGGCATTCGCTTGCTCCGCTCCCAACCGCGCCGCCGCAGCATTCTTTTCCACCTGAAATAACTTGGCGTAATCATAGACCGGAGATTCCAGTTTTTCGTCGCCGTAGTAAAGCGTGAGCTGCCCGTTTGCAGGCGCGTCAAAGTAGATGCGGCGCTCATGCTGTTGCAGGCTCACGCTCTGCTTGAGCGGCTTATCATCGCCATTGTGGATAATGACCGTAAGATTTTTGTCGCGAAAGGTAGAAAGGTCCACATCAAGGTTTTCCGTATCGATTTTGTTTCCATTGCGGACCATCTTTATTCTGCTGATCTCGCCCGAGCCGATCCGGAAGCCCCTATCATTCTCAATTTCCACTTCGCGCCGAAAATTAACCTGATCGGGATCGATAGTGAAGCTCGCCCTTTCCACGGGCATGCTTTGCGGCACCTCAAACGTAAACACAGAATCGCGGCCATGGATGGCGGATTTTGGAGACGTAGCCACATCCCGCCATACCGCCTGCTGCTCTTGCCGGAATTCTGAACTCGCGCCCAGAATGTCCTCCGGCTTTACCGGGCCGTCGATGGTCACGCGCAGGTATTTGTATGTGGAGACCGGAAGGCGCAGCATGCTATTCCCGCCCAGACTTTCTTTGGAGAGGTCGTAGAGAATCGTCTGCTCTAGAGTTGCCCAGCGCGGACCATGCATATCGTCCTGGCCTTCCACTTTGGCATGCGCCACAAAATTCCTCGTCGCCAGATTCAGGTCAATGTGGTCATATTCAACCGTTCCGGCCATGTCGATGATGAACTGTGTCTTGCCAGCGACCGTGCTTTGCTGCAGCACGCGAACGTCTTTATGCTCACGCTCCAGACTGCCGTGCTCAACTACCAGCGCGTATGGAATTTCCGTTTGCCCGTTGTAAAGACGCAGGTCTCCCAGATCGCGCCGAGCGTTCTTCCACACCGATTCTTCAACCGTGAGGTAATGCTGCCCGCCGCCTGATTCCTGCACCGGCCGCTGGTACTTGAAATATGAAATGGACGACCCCGCAAATGCCACTAACGCCAGAAATACCGCGCTCATCTTCATGCTGATGGCTCCTGGCCGGGGTTGCTGGTCTTGCGGGGAGACAGTTTCAACAAGTCGCGATGATAGGCGTATGAGATTCCCATCAGCACCACTCCCAGCGCAATAAAGCTCAGGATGCGGTATACCTGCTCCAACTCTCGCGAGTCGTACAAAAATACTTTCACGATTGTCACCGCCATCAGCACCAGCGCCTGCCAGCGTAAGAATGCTTTGCGCTTCACGAACCCAATCAGCATCAGCACCGCGCCGTACGCCAGCCAGATCGCGGAGAAGCTGAAATCGCGCTCTATATCTGAATTGCGCTGCCGATTGAAAAAGTCGTTGGCTTCCAGTGTGAGGGCCCACAGTGCCAGCAGGTTCAGCGCCACGCCGGCCAATCTCACCAGCGGCGTCTCCCGTTGTGAAGCATAGCGCTCGCCCGCGGCTACAATCGCCGCCATAATGGCGATCGCCACCAGATAGGTGGCAAAGCGTGCGTTAAAAATCAGCGTCTCAGTGCGGAAGTTGTCATAGAAAAGTAGCCGGCAGACCCCAAGCGCCAGCGTGCATCCGGCAAAGTAACGCAGCAGGTCCGTCTGCGTTTTCACGGCCACCCACAACAAGACGGCCGATTCAATCAGCCAGCCAATGGTGATCCAATGCTGATTCAACTTAAGCGGAATGGCGATGGTAATGAACGCGATAGCGATAGCAACATGCAGAAGATCGATCACTTTCAATACGTCCGGCGCACTGCCTACGCGCCGCTTGAGCAGGCCGCTCAGTAGCAGGTAAACTGCTCCCAGCGCCAGCGCGTACCAGGTTAGCGTAACCGTCTCTCGCCAATACATCCCATAGAGCGCCAGAAAGAAAAAAGCTGCATTCACCAGGGGCAGGAGGGTCAGCGTGACAGACAATCCTCTATGCCAGCGCGATCGGGTCAGTGGCGTAACCAGCGGGACCACGGCAAACATGGCAAAGAAGATGGTCGCGAACAATACCGTGACCGAGCGTTCTGTGCCGTCGTAAAAATCGATCGCCCACCCGAGATACATCGTCACGGTGCCGATAAAGGCGCCCCAGACAATGCGCCGCCACGGCTTGTAGGTCACCATCGCCAGGATGGCCAGGTCCAGCAGGCATACGTAAGAGAACAGAACGATCTCGTGGTTCTGTCCGGTGGATACCAGCGCCGGCGTGCTGAACCCGCCAATCATGGCGTAAACTGCCAGGATTTCCGCGTCTTGTGTGAGCGCCAGCGTGATTGTGGAAGCCGTGACCACAATCATGGCGACAAACGCAACGCTCGGGGGAACCAATCCGTAGCGCTGCGAGGCGGCCCACAACGACAGATAGAGAATCCCAATGCCAACCGCTTTGAGCGAATAGGAAAATGCCGGGCTACCCTTGGCGCGAAAACGTTCGCTCCACAACACCACCGCGATTCCAGCAAGCAGGCCGATGGCAACGCGCCCCCCTTCGCCGATCCAGCCGCTGTCAAAAGCATATTTCAGAAAATACGAAACGCCGATCAGGATGGCAACAATCCCAATCCGGTTCAGCCATAGCTTGCCAATCGTTCCTTCCAGGTCGCTCGAACGCTGCGGTCCCTGGCCGAATTTTGGCGTGACTACGTCTCGTCTCGGAGGGATCGGCGGCATTGCCGCGCTGTTAATCTCACGCTGGGACACAGTGAGCGGTGGTGGCGGCGGTGTTGGTACCGCTGTTGAGGAAGAAGCCAGCGGCGCTGGAGTCGTTCCCTGAAAAACCTGCTCGATTCCTGCGCGCTGCTCCAGACGATGGATACGCGCCGTCAATGACGCCATCTGCGCCCGCAGAACCTCTAGCTCGTCCTGTGGATTGGCCATGCGGCTAAACTATCGTATGTCTACGAGCTAAGCAAAGGATTTGTGCGGCCTCGATGGCAGGTTATCGATGACGGGAATATATAGATGACGGAAAGAAAAATACTCGTCATCCCGAAGGCCCGTAACCGAGCGTGCGCATTCATCGGCGCGCGAATAGGACTGAGGGACCTTGCGTTTGGTTACGACACCTCCGCTAATTCCACTTCAGCCCTTTGAGTTGGTCCAGATTCACATTTCCCCCGCTGAGCACCGCAACGACCTTCGATCCCGCGGGCGCTTTGATCAATCCATGCAGCAGAGCGGCCACGGGCGCCGCAGCCGCGCCTTCCACTACTAGCTTGCAGTGCGACATGGTCCAGATCATCGCCGCAAAAATATCTTTGTCCGGCAGCGTCACAATGTCATCCACAAAGCGCTGCACAATGGAGAAATTATTTTCTCCCACGCGCTTCACTCGCAGCCCGTCGATGATGCAGTCAATCTTGTCCAGCGTCACCACGTGGCCGGCTTCAACGCTGCGCTTCATGCCCGGCCCGTCGGACGATTCCACGCCGATGATCTTGACCTTTGGGTTCAACGCCTTCAGGGCCATCGACACGCCCGAGATCAGCCCGCCGCCACCGATCGGCACCACCGCGACATCAATCTGGGGAAAGTCTTCATACACTTCCAGGCCCAGCGTTCCCTGTCCGGCAATGAGTTGCAGATCGTCGAACGGATGAATGTATGTGAGCCCGCGCTCCTGCACAAGCTGTTTGGCTTTCTCATTGGCCTCGTCCCAGATCAGGCCGTGCTGCACAACTTCTGCACCGTAGGCGCGCGTCGCGTCCACCTTGGATTGCGTGGCGTTGCTGGCCATCACCACCACGGCTTTTATCCCGTAGACACCCGCCGCCAGCGCCACGCCCTGCGCATGGTTTCCCGCCGACGAGCAGATCACGCCGCGCTTGCGCTGTTCTTCCGTCAGGTGGCTGAATTTATTCAGCGGCCCGCGGACCTTGTACGACCCGCCCTTCTGGAAAATCTCCGCCTTCAGTCGCACGTCAAAGCCGGTGCGCTCACTCAGGATGCGCGACGTAAGCAGCGGCGTGTGATAGGCAAACGAGGAGACGATCTTGCGGGCGTCCTGAAACTCGCGCAGGGAAACTTCGGGAGCGGCTGAGACCTGGGTAGACATGGCTGGAATCCTCTACTAATTCGCAAAATCGCGACTTAAGAGTCTACCAAAGCAGGGGTACGAAATCCCTGTTTACTGAGCGTCAGCGGAGCGATGCGATACTTGCCGGCTTGCCCTTCACGACGTTGATCAGGTTATCATCCGGTTTGCGGTCGATGAGTATATTGAGCGGATCGATACCAGCCTGCACGGGTGGTTTGTCGACCACAACCTTGATCTCGGCCGAATCGCCGTCGATCTTGTGTTTTTGCAGGTATTGGTAGTGACCCGCAGAGTCAGTCACGCCGATGTCGACCCAGTCGTGAGCGGGAATCTGGTGCTCCTCGCCACGGCCATCGGCGCGAAACTTCCTCAGTTCCACGTCAAGAATGACTTCATATTTCCCGTTGGGAAGTTGCGAGTAGGTCGCCGACTTGGCCCGGTTCTCATAGAGCGTGATGTTATCGAAGAGATCGTCGTAGAGATACTGGTATTCCGGAGGCGTTACCTTGCGCAGATCTTTTTCCAGATCGAGCGCAGTGGGATATGGCGGGCCTTTGAACTTGAACTCTTTTACATACGCCGCCAGTGCCTGGTTGACCTTATCTTCGCCGATGTAGTCCTGCAGAGCGTACATCACCATGGCGCCTTTGGAATAATGGATGTAGCCCTGGTTGTAGGTGACGCGCAGCAACGGCCGTTCTTCCTCGCGTTCCTGAGCGCGTCCGAAGAGGTAACGGTCGAGTTCGCGGCGCATAAATTTCTTGATCGATTCGGGAGGGAGACGGTGCTTCATGATCATGAGCGCGGTGTACTCCGCCAGGCTTTCCACCGGCACGGTGGCGCCTTCCGTATTGGCGGTAACCACCTGATGCCCCCACCACTGATGCGCAACCTCATGCGCGGTAACAAAATACGGCAGGTCAATAGCCGAGCGGTCTGACGGCTTTACGCGCGTGATGAACCCGATGGCTTCCGAAAAAGGAATGGTATTCGCGAGGGACTCAGCGAAGTTCTGGTAGCGGGGAAACTCGATGATCCTGAGCTGATGAAATTGAAAGGGACTGAAATTCACGCTGCAGTATTCAAGCGTATCTTTCATGCTCTGTCGCATCCGCTCCAGATCGTAGGTATGCCGCTGGTCATAGTAGATTTCGAGATTGACGTCGTGCCAGCGGTCCTTCAACTCCTGGTACCGGGCTGAGTTAACCGAGATCCCCCACAGGATGGGCGCATCCATTTTGTAGTGGAAGTAGCGCCGGCCGTCCTTCACCCACTCATTCACCAGGTAGCCGGGAGCGATGGCTGTCTGGTCAAGGCGCGTGCTGACGGTGGTTTCCGAATTGGTCCAGCCTACATCGGGCGCGCCGTAGATCTGATGGCGGGCGGCAACGTCCTCCAGTTTCGGCGTGTCTTTTAAAGGCTTAAGCCCGAACTTGCGCCGGATTCCCTGGCCTTCCAGTTCGATGGACGGCTGGTATCCGACATGCGGAGCAAAAGCGTCGCTGACAAACGTGCCATTGCCCACAAGATCGATTTGCTCGTTATTGTTGGCAAAGCCATGAAACGCATACTTCAGCGCAAATTCCGCCGCTATGCGGCCGTGCGGGGGCAGCGGAGACGGCAGCTGGTACACATAAAAACCGAGCCGATCGTCCTTGAGCACCTGCTTCTGGCCGTCCGCCAGCTGCAGTTTGTCGATTTCGATTTTGGGCAGCGGTATTGGCTGCAGTTCCTGCGGCCAGAGCGTCACCGCAATCTGATCGATATTCTGGCTGGTCTGGTTCTCCAGCCACACCGTTCCTGAGAAATTCATCCTTCGCTGCTCGGGAAAGAGATCCACTTGCAGCTTTACATCAGTGATTTTCGGTTGAGGAACGTCCAGGTACTTGCGGTATTTCTTTTCGTACTCAGCCCGAAGCTCCGAGAATTGATTTGACGTGAGGTAACGGTTCAGAACGTGCGTGTTGTAGAAAATCCACGAGCCAGCTACAAGGAACAATAGCAACGCGGCGCTGAAAGCTATCCCCGAAGGCCGGGACAGCCGCTGGAAGGCGAGAGCGCGTCGCTGCCGCCATCCTGCATCGGTACCGCGGACCCAGAAAATGTTGGCCATGATAGCGAGCATGATGGCCGCACAGCCCCAATAGACATGAATCCAGAAAAGAGCGGAGACAAACGGCCCGTATCCATTCATATCCGAGTACTGGAAATTGGGAAGCTGTCCAAAACGGTAGAGCAGGTCTTGCCAGTTCATTCCGGGCAACAGGAAGAAGATGGTCAGGTAATAGAGTACGACCACAAAATGGCCGACGTATTTGTTATTGACGATGGTGTGTACCGTCAAAATGAAAATGCATAGGATCCAGAGAACCAGCAAGCGATTGACAAACAGCTCCCGAAAGTACAATCCGAACTCGAAACGGTGGTAGCCCAGGCTGATCTGGGTGGTCACCCCGGCTGCCAACACGATCACTTCCACGATGACAGCGACCAGCATCAGAGCCACAAGCTTGGAGCAGAAGAATACCCAGCGTTGCGCCGGCAGAGCATCGACAATCTGTGCGACTCCGGCGTCGCGCTCGCGCCATACGAGCTCGCCGGCATAGAAAGTGATGATGGCCAGCGCGAACAGCCCGAAACCGGCTCCGGCCTGCTCGATCATGCGGTAAGTGACCGGATAGACCGGTGTGGCCGCTCCGCTGACCAGATTGAAACAGAAGATCAGGGCAAGAGCAAACCCGGCGATGACGATTACGCCAAAGAAAACGTTCGTGACGATTTCCCGGAATTGCAGCCACGCCAGCGAGAGGAACTGAGTCAGGGATAAGCGCAAAGAGAACGCCGGATGCAGGACCGGCACGACAATCTCCTGTACTGGGGCAGGCTCATCGTTATCCGTCAGAGTCCGCCGCTGCTTCTTTCGTCCTCCTTGAGTCACATGCCCCATCTTGAATCGCGCATAGGTGAACACAATCACAACAAGCCCAACCCCCAGCCAGATAAGCCGGTTGAGCACGATCAGTCCTGTGAATGGAATGAGCTGCGTATTGCGCTGGAAAGGCGTCCAGTAGCGCACCACGTAGTCGACAGGATTACCGCCAAAGGGATCCACCAGCGAAGCAATGACGGAGTTGGTGACGTCACCGGCAAGAATGCCGGCCACCAGGTAGCCAATGAGAAAAAGGACCGCGCTAATGTAGACTGGCAGCATCCTGCGCGTCAATGCAGCCACGGCAAAGAAGGCCGCGCTGGTAATCAGCAGATTGGGCAACACAAACATCAGGTAAGGCGCGACGTAGGCGAACCAATGCTCCGGGCCAACCCGGGCCGCGTCCATCCAATGCGTGTGCGTGGCCACAAGAGCGCCCAGTCCAATAGAAGAAAAGAGCACCAGTTGCACCAGCATTGACCCCAGAAATCGCCCGGCAAGATATTCGAACTTGGTGATGGGAGCAGTGAAGAAGAACTGGGTGGAGTTGCTGTCAACGTCCTGGTAGGTAGCCTGGCCGGCCAGCGCTGCCGTAATCACGACGCCAAAGGTGCTGATGTAGACGATCACGGCAAACAGCGCATAAGGAGCGTTGGCGTAGACTCTGCCGCCTGTCCCGAAGTCCACGCTGGCGCCGGGAAAAGCCCCGCCTACTACCAACTGAAAAAGGAAGGCCATGCCGAAAAGAACAACGCAATAAACGTAGGTTGAAATCCGGCGGAAGCGCTGGCGGAATTCGAAAGCAGCAATGGCGCCGATCACGACTAGTTCGCCTCCACGGGTTGGGCCAATGCGGCACCTTTGATGGTGGCAAAGTAAAGATCTTCCAGATCGGGCGTAACCGGTTCGAAGCTGGCGTCAGGCCGCGCCGGGCTGAACACATGAACGGTCGTGCGCCCGGCAAAAAGCCGCATGGAAATCACGCGGTGGCGCTCGCGGAAGCTGGCCTGCTCTGCCGGCTCAACCGATTTTCGCCAGACCATTCCCTCCAGCTCGCGAACCAGAGTCACTGGGTCGCCCGTAGCCAGCACACGGCCTTCGTGGATGATCGCCATCTTGCGGCACAGAACGCTCACGTCGGACACGATGTGCGTAGAAAGAATCACAATGATGTTCTCGCCGATCGCACTCAGCAGGTTGTGAAAGCGGACACGCTCCTCAGGATCGAGGCCCGCGGTTGGCTCATCCACGATGATCAGCCGTGGATTGCCCAGCAGCGCCTGGGCGATGCCGAATCGCTGTTTCATCCCGCCGGAAAAACTGCCCAGTGACTGGTTTCGATGTCCATACAGGTTGGTCTGTTGCAGCAAAGCGTGGACGGCCTCACGCCGTTCCTTCGGGTTGGCGATGCCCTTGAGCGCGGCAAAATGCGTGAGCAGCGCTTCCGCCGTCACCTTCGGGTAGAGCCCAAAGTCCTGTGGGAGATAGCCCAGCAGCTTGCGCACCTCGTCCTTCCGTTTGAGGACGTCGATTTCTCCTAAAAATGCGCGCCCGCTGTCGGGTTCCTGCAAGGTTGCCAGCGTTCGCATCAGGGTTGATTTTCCTGCCCCATTCGGACCGAGCAATCCAAACATGCCCAGGGGAATCGTCAGAGAGACGTCCTGCAGGGCCTTGGTTCCGTTGGGATATTGTTTGGAGAGGTTCTCGATGCGCAGTTCCATTTTTGATCAAGCCTCCGGCAACGTATGAGGAGCAATACGTCAGGAAATGAGAAAGGGTTCAGGTCGATTATAAGCGCTCACTGAATTAGACGGGCCAACACGTCGGTGGTTATTAAGAAGGCGTGATCGAAAGCTGCGGTCCAAGCCGCCGGGGCAGTACATCACGTGAGAATTCGCCAACAGTATCCTTATCGGGAGCAGACCGCTCTAACAGCCACAAGCACCTTTCCACAATCTTCCCGGGTTACGTCATTGTGCGTTACAAAGCGCATCTGCTCATGATCGATTCCAGCCGCCAGCACGTTTTTCTCCGACAGCTTTCGGCTGAACTCTTTTGTGTCCATTCCGGTTTCAGTAACGCTAAATACCAGAATGTTCGTGCGAACTTTTTTCGCATCGATCTTGATGCCTTTGATCTCGACCAGCCCTTCGGCCAGCAACCGAGCGTTGTCATGATCTTGCTGCAAGCGCGCGGGCATTTTTTCCAGCGCAATTAGCCCCGCAGCCGCCAGCACGCCTGACTGACGCATGCCGCCACCCATCGCTTTGCGAAACACGCGCGCCTTATCAATAAACGCCTTGCTGCCCACCAGCATCGATCCCACCGGCGCGCACAGCCCTTTGGACAGGCAGAACATCACCGAATCAAATTTTTTAGAGATTTCTGCCACCGGTCTGCCTAGAGCGGTTTGCGCATTAAAGATGCGCGCGCCATCCAGATGCACCGACAATCCCAACTCGTGGGCGCCATCGCAGATTTCATCGGCCACTTCCTGCGGAAAGACCGTGCCTCCAGTAAGGCTTCCCGTGTTCTCCAGTTCGATCAATCCCGTCTGCGCGCGATAGTAGGCCGGTGGCGCGATCTTCTTTTTGATCTGCTCCCAGGTAATCACGCCGTCTTCGCCGTAGATGGTCCGTGGCTGGCAGCCGGAAAAGGCCGCCACAGTAGCCGATTCCAGGTTGATGAAGTGCGCGCGCTCCTCGCAGATGATCTCCTGCCCGTGCTGCGTGTGCACGCGGATCGCCACTTGGTTGCCCATGGTGCCGGTGGGAACAAAGATCGCCGCTTCTTTTTGAAATATCTGCGATGCCCGCTCCTGCAGCCGGTTCACCGTGGGATCTTCACCGTAAACGTCATCGGCGACTTCGGCTTCGGCCATGGCGCGCCGCATCTCCGGCGTGGGCTGCGTCACGGTGTCACTGCGAAGATCGATCGCCGGCCTCAATTTGGGCTTCGCGACTATAGTGTCTTGACTTTCAACCAGATTGGGATTCATAGGCCTCGTCTGTCCGTTGCTGGTGCCACCAACTAACACGCATACATGGCAGTCTATTGTCGATGGCTGCAACGAATCGTCTGCCTTGGAAATAATACTTGACCCTTGTCATCCTGAGCGACACCGAGCGCCTCTGGCGTGAGGTAAAAATGCATCGTTATAAACGGGACGCATCCAGAAGCAGCTTGCTTCCGATAAACCTCTGAAACACCTCATTCGATAGCAAGCGTCCACGCGTGGTCAACCGCAGATTGTCGCCCGAAAGAATCAGTAATCCCTGTTCCACCAACTCTGCGATTGTCTCATCGTATTTCTTGCTTTCTCCACCAAACTTCTCCCGCAGCCGTTCCAACTCCACGCCGCGATTGAGCCTGAGCCCCAGAAAGAAACTCTCCTCCAACGCCTGTTCCGGGCTAACCGCTGAAGTCTTGAAATCCGCCAAGACGAAGAACCGGCCATAATCATCCGTCGTCGCCAGCCGCACGCTTTCTGATTCGCCATTGCAGGACAGCAACATCGAGTGTGCGTCCACGCCGAAGCCAAGATATGGCTGCCGCATCCAGTACTTTAGGTTATGCTGCGACTCAAAACTCGCCCGCGCAAAATTTGAAATCTCATATTGGTCGATCCCCGCTGCGTTCAGCCTCTCGCAGGCGGTCTCATAAAACTCTGCCGTCAGATCGTCGTCCGGCACAAAATGCGCGTGGTATTTGGTCCCGCCGGCGATCAACTCGCGGCCCAGCCTTGAGTCTTCATCCACCTCCAGCGTGTAAACACTTACATGCGGCACGCCGCTGGCGATCGCCTCGGCCACCGAATATTCCCAGCTCTCGCGCGTCTGGTGCGGCAGGCCGGCGATTAAGTCGACGTTGATATTGCTGATCCCCATTTGGCACAACCGGGCAATGTCATCGAGCGTCTTCTCCCGCGTGTGCAGCCGAGCTACGGATGCCGCTTCCTTATCGACAAACGACTGCACGCCCAAGCTCACGCGGTTCACGCCGCAAGTCCGCAGCGTATCGATGATCCGGTCCGTCAGCGTGCCCGGCGCGCACTCCACCGTGATTTCCGCTTTCGGCACAACCTTGAACTCCTGCCGCAGGGTGAAGAAAAGCTTCTTCAATTCATCGGATGGCAGCAGGCTCGGCGTTCCCCCGCCGAGATAGATGGAGTCCACGGTTTCAGGAATTTCCGCATCCAATTCAGCTGCATACCGCCGGAACGATCTCATGTCTTCGCCCAAACGCTCCACGTACCGCTCCATCTGCGCCGTCGAAAACACACCCGACGCAAAGTTGCAGTAGGTACACTTTGTCCGGCAAAACGGTACCGAGATGTAAATACCCAAATGCATAGATTTGTTAAAACTCAATCATGGGGCGCATAAATCCTGCATCAATTATAGAATCAGTGTCTATGCTCAAAAGGGCTGTAATCACAGGCATGGGCGTGGTCAGCCCCAACGGAATCGGAAAAACAGCCTTCTGCCGGGCCATTCTTGATGGCAAGAGCGGCGTGAAACTCATCACCCGCTTTGATACCACCGATCTTCCCGTAAAAATCGCCGGCGAAATTCAGGACTTCAACGAATTGGACTGGATTGAAGCCAAAGAGCGCAAGCACGTCTCGCGCTGCGTGCCGCTGGCAGTGGCTGCTTCCACAGAAGCGCTGAAAGATGCCGGTCTTGATCCTGACAAAATGTCGCTCGACGAGAAGCGCGAGATCGGCGTGGTGCTGGGCACCGGCGGCGGCGCGCACGATTTCTCTGACGCGCAGTATCACATGTATTACGCCGGCAAGGTAAAACAGATCAGCATTTTCAGCATTCCCAGCGGGACCATGGGCACCATGTCCAGCGAAATCAGCATGCGCTTCGGCTTCCGCGGCCTGAGCCATGTGGTTACCAGCGGCTGCACCTCGTCCACGGACGCCATTGCTTACGCCACGCGGCAGCTTCAACTCGGCACGCTTCCCATGATGCTCGTCGGCGGCGTGGATTCGCCTCTCGCCTGGGGCATCCTCAAAGGCTTCATGTTCATGCGCATCATGACTGAATCCTGGAACCACGCACCGGAGCGCGGTTCGCGCCCGTTTAATTTTGACCGCGATGGCTTCGTCCTGGCCGAAGGCTCATGGATGTTTGTTCTTGAAGAGTACGAGCATGCCCGGGCCCGCGGCGCGCACATCTATGGCGAGATCGCCGGTTACGGCTCGACGTGTGAGGCCTTCCATCGTGTGCGCCTGGTGGAAGGCGGAGAAGAGCCTGCCCGCGCCATCGGCCTGGCCATGAAGGAAGCCGGCATTTCGACCAACAACGTTCAATACGTCAACCTGCACGGCACCTCCACCGAACTCAACGACCGCATTGAAACCGCCGCGCTCAAGCTCGCGCTGGGCGACCAGGCCTATAACGTTCCGATGTCCGCTTTGAAATCGCAGATCGGACACCCGCAAGGCGCCTGTGGCGCCGCGGGTATCGCGGCTACACTCATCGCCATGCAGCACAACCAGATTCCGCCGACTATCAACCTCGAAAATCCCGATCCTCAGTGCGATCTCGATTACGTTCCTGAAGTGGGCCGCACCGCACAGATCGAGTACGCGGTTTGCAACTGCATCGCCTTCGGCTCGAAGAACTCGGCGCTGGTTCTGCGGCGCGTAAGCTAGCAATGACGGGGCCCAAGCCCGGCTTGTAAGATGCTGTACGCGGCCCCTAAAGGGCCGATCTTCCATGCGCTGAATCTTTTGCCTCTTCACGCTACTCATATCTTCTTTAACGCCCTTTTTGCAGCAGATACTTAACCACCACGAAGGCCCACAAAGGTTTTTGGGTCTGCCACAAATGAGACTTGGTGCTCCTTTGTGCCCTTTGGGGTTAATGGTCTTGTTTTAGAATGGTGTTCAGGACATGTCGCAGGAAGAAGAAGTACTGGGTAAAGCGTATGACAGCCGGCTGATGAAGCGGCTTCTCGGTTATTTACGGCCCTATAAATGGCAGGTCGTAATCGCGCTGGCATCCATCGTTATGAAAGCCGGCGCGGACGTGTTCCTTCCCTACCTGACCAAGACCGCCATCGACAAGTACCTTTCTGCCGCCAGCCTGCATAATCACGGCTTTATGGATCGCTTTCTCAGCTCGCGGCCGCTCGTCGGCATCGCCCAGCTGGGATCGATCTATCTGGCGCTGCTGCTGATCGGCTTTGGCCTGGAATACACGCAAACGTACCTGATGCAGTGGACCGGCCTGAAGGTAATGTTCGATCTTCGCAAGGAGATCTTCCGTCACTTGCAGCATATGCACATCGGTTTTTTTGACAAGAATCCGGTTGGCCGCCTGGTTACGCGCGTTACTACTGACGTGGACGCGCTGAATGAAATGTTCACTTCGGGCGTGGTTGCTATTTTTGAAGATGTTTTCGTTCTGGCCGGAATTCTGATCATCATGCTGTCGATGAGCTGGTGGCTCGCGCTGATCACCTTCTCCGTTCTGCCGTTCATCTTCTGGGCGACCATGGTGTTCCGCAAATCGGTGCGTGACTCTTACCGCCGCATACGCACCGCCATCGCGCGCATCAATTCTTATCTTCAGGAGCACGTCACCGGCATGGCGGTGTTGCAGCTTTTCAATCGTGAAAAGCGGGCCTACCGCAGCTTTGACCGCGTCAATGCGCAACACATGGAAGCCTTCAAAGACGCCATCATGGCTTACGCGCTCTATTATCCCGTGGTGGAAATCCTTTCCAGCTTCGCCATTGCGCTGGTGATTTATTACGGCGGAGGCGGGGTGCTTCGCGGCGCCGTGACCATCGGCGTGCTCACTGCTTTTATGCAATACGCCCAGCGCTTCTTCCGTCCAATCCAGGACCTGAGCGACAAGTACAACATTCTCCAATCGGCCATGGCGTCCAGTGAGCGCGTTTTCAAACTGCTGGATACTCCGGTGGAGATCACCTCGCCCGCGCAGCCGCGCAAAGCCGCCGGGCTGGGACGCATTGAGTTTGATCACGTGTGGTTCGCCTATCGCCAGGTGGAAACATCGGATGAGAAGCAGACGTTTCCGGAAGCCGGCAGCAACGGACACGGACACTCTGGCGATTACGACTGGATCCTGCGCGATGTCTCTTTCACCATCGAACCGGGCGATAGCGTGGCCATTGTCGGACACACTGGCGCAGGCAAGACCACCATCATCTCCCTGCTGATGCGTTTTTACGACATCCAAAAAGGCGCTATCCGGCTTGACGGCGTCGATATCCGCCAGATGGACCTGGCCGACCTGCGGCGGCGCTTTGGCGTAGTACTGCAGGACCCGTTCCTGTTTACCGGCACCATTGAAAACAATATTCGTCTGGGCTCCGCATGGATCACCGACGAGCAGATTGCAACCGCTGCGGAAAACGTGAACGTTGCCGACTTCGTGCAATCGTTGCCGCTGGGATTCAAGTCACCGGTAATGGAGCGCGGCAGCACCATGAGCACCGGCCAGAAGCAGCTCATCTCCTTTGCCCGCGCTCTGGCCCACGACCCTAAAATCCTGGTGCTTGACGAAGCCACCTCCAGCGTGGATACGGAAACCGAAATCCGCGTGCGCGCGGCCCTCGGCCGCATGGTAGAAGGCCGCACCTCGGTCATGATCGCCCACCGGCTCTCTACCATTCAGCGTGCTGACAAAATCATCGTGATGCACAAAGGCCAGGTGCGCGAGATCGGCAGCCACCAGGAGTTGCTGGCCCAGCGCGGTATCTACTGGAAGCTGTACCAGCTCCAGTACAAGGACCAGGAACTGGGCGTGGCGCAACCGCAGGTGGGGGCGGACGACTAATCCCTGGAATTGCCTCAACCTGTGTATGTGGCAAAATGTAAAATGATCCGTCATAAGAGGCACAAGCTGCCAGCCGATGGTGTTAGGAAACCACATGGTTCAACGCGCGCTAACAGTCAGTCTGTTGTTGCTGGCGATCAACTCGGCGACAATGACCGGAACGCCGAAAAGCGTCTCAGGGTCGCGTGGCGACGAATTAAAGGCCGCATTCGCAGAGTTAAAGGCCAACCCCGACGATCAAGTCGCGCAAAGACGATATCTGCAGGTATTCCCGCATGACTACAGGCGATTCCTGGCTCTGTTTGGCGCCGGAGGATCTCTGGCAGACGGATACCAATGCGATTACATATTTGCGCTTTCCCCGTTGCAGGTCGGTCATTCAAGCGAGGTTGGGCGCCTGCTCGTCCAACTCACCAAAGACGCAGAATACCAGGCCGACGCCCCCAGCTGTCTTCAAAATGTCACGGCAACGTACGCCAGCAGTTACACCAAAGCATTTGCCGGCTTTCTTCACGCGCTTTCAGTGAAAGAGTGCGAGCAGGTGATTACCTTTCTGTCTGACGCAAATGTCTGGACGCATCCTGAATATCAGCGCATTATCAAGAACCTTAAACGATTGAACGAATCTGAGCTGGTGAAACAATTTCAGGAAGCCCAGATCGCTAGATCGCGGGAGCCTCGCAGCTGAAATTGCGAGCTCCCACTGCCTCACCCGTACCCATGTGGCTTCGCCGCCCTCGGCGATGAGGTTTAGGTCTCCGATCACCAGGATGTCCCGGTGTGTACCCCGTCCCCCGTCAACCCCGAAAAATAAGGACTTAGCGGATTCATCGCCGGCGATACCATGCATGTGGCGTCGCTCTCGGCGCTGAGGTTGGGTTTCCGATCACCAGATTTCCCGATGTCCCGATCGCCCGTTGTCCTGATCCCCTCCCCCCTCCCCGTTCATCCCACGTGATCCCAGATTGGCGGGGTTTGACCCACATACCCCCAAAACGGCCCCCAGCCGCGCGTGGTGTTCGCGTGGCTGGTTCGAATTTGGCGTAGGTTTCAGCCACCGACCCCTGAATTGGCGTAGAGTTGAGTTGAAAGCCGCGCGGCGCAAAGATCGCCGCGCCTCGGCCTGTCATCGTGAGAGAGCGGCGAAGCCGGGAGTCGAACGATCTTAAAAGCCTTCCTGCTTGGCTGAATGTCCACCGCTGAGTGCTAGATTTTCAAAGATCGTCCAGTACTGCTTTTCCCCACTGGAGGGACAATGGTTTACTTTACCATTTGTTCGCCCCGCGAGTCAAGCAGAAAGTGGCGGGAAGAGCGGCTCTTTATAGCCTCCGTTAAGACGGGGTTCCTATCAGGATAGCTCCCCGTTAAGACGCGGTTCGTATCAGGATAGCCCCCGTCAAGACCCGGTTCGTATCAGGGCACGGGCTTCAGCCGTGCCGTAGATGTCTTTTTTGCGGCTGTCATTCCGAGCGACCGCGCGGGACCCTGAGCTTGTCGAAGGGACTAAGCGGGAGTCGAGGAATCCCGACAACGTCTCCTCCGCCATGCGGCTTCAGGGAGTTCTCTTGAAAACCTTCATTCCCACCTGCCCTGGCCGATTGCTTCACTACCCACCACTGCTCCTTGTGCAGGCCCGGACGCACGAAAGCCCTAACGGCCTTCCGTACCACGCGTCAGCCCGGCCAGCGCGGCATTTACTGGAAGCTTTATCAGTTGCAATATTTAAAGACCAGAGCTTTCCTGACACAAACAACACAGGAGGTGCCCTTGCGTCACCCTTAAAGGTGACCCAAGCCCAATCCCAAACCTAAGATCACTTAGTGTTTAACAGCGCGCATGGAATGCCCGTTTTGTTGCTGCTTAATCGATTTTCAAAGAGCTTATCGTTCAGACCACCTGAGATCTTGCGCCATGTATACCGCTTTTTGTTCGCTAATGTCAAGCGAGCCGCGCGACCCGCCGATATCGATTTAGCGCTATTACCGGACAGGTCCCCCTTACCAGGGTGACAGCTGATGCGAACATTGAGCTGGGCAGCGCCGCCAGGCGCGGTTGAGAATAGCCCGGCAGGAACTGCCGGGTAAACGTCCAACAGAGACCGAGTCCCGCTAGGGACGGCTGAGTTCAATCTCGATTCAGAAATGGGGCATGCCGCCTGAGAAACATCTCCCATTCTTCCTTCAGGCTGATTTTTTTGTGACGCGCCGGCTGATTGTCAATGTAGCGAACGGTCGCCGGCACCTGTGAGGCCCCGATGGTGAATGCGCCATAGCCTTCCTGCCACTCGAAGCGGCGGCTTTTGGTTTGCTCGTGTATCCATTTTGAAGAACCGGCCTTCACCAGCTGAACTGCTTTGGCAATTGTGATTGTGGGCGGGAGCGAGAGAAGAATGTGGGAGTGGTCGGCAATACCGCCGACAGCGAGTGCCTTCATGCTGTTGGTCCGAGCAATTCCGCCCATGTACGCCCAGAGCCGGAGTTGCAGGTCTTCAGGAATGCTCGGAACTCGGCTCTTGCTCGCAAATACGCAATGAAACAGCAACGTGGTGTGCGTGTGGTACGACATTAGGCGGTTGATTGTAACTTCAGCCGTCCCTAACGGGACTTTGTTTTTGCTAATGCTTACCCGGCACTTGAGCGCCTGGGCGGTCAAGCCGCCCGAGCGCTCGGCGTACCGGGCTATTCTCGGTCGCGCCGGTCGGCGCTCGGATTTTAAGGAGATGTCATAATCGAGGCTGCATGCAATGCCTCCTCTCCGCCGGCGAAGCCTCGGGTGATACCTACGGCGCGCAGCTTGCTGAAGCACTCCGGCAACTGGCGCCCGGTTCCACCTTTTTTGGCATGGGCGGAGAAAAGATGCGCGCCGCCGGCTGTGAGCTTCTGGTCCACGCCAATGAGGTCGCTGTGGTGGGGTTGGTGGAGGTGCTCACCCATCTGCCGGGAATTCGCCGCCGCTTCAAGCAGCTGGTGGCTGAAGCTGCCCGCCGCAAGCCCACGGCCGCCGTGCTCATCGACTTCCCCGACTTCAACTTGCGCCTGGCCCGGGAGCTTCATCGTCTGGGCATTCCGGTTTTCTATTTCGTCAGCCCGCAGATCTGGGCCTGGCGCAGCGGACGGGTCAAGCAGATCAAGAAATACGTCCGCGAGATGATCGTGATCTTTCCCTTTGAGCAGGAGTTTTACCGCCAGCACGGAGTGGAGGTCAGCTATGTCGGGCATCCGCTGGCTTACGCGCCCGCGCCGCAGATTTCGCGCGAAGAGTTCGCGGCCAGACATCATCTCGATTCCAAAAAGCAATGGATCGCGCTGCTGCCCGGCAGCCGCAGGAAGGAAGTTCGGCTGAATCTGCCGACGATCATTCAGGCCGCGGGACTTCTGCACAAGCAAAACGCAGAGTTTGAGTTCCTTCTGCCGGTGGCTTCCACTCTGAACCAAAATTGGCTGCGAGAGCAACTTGCTCTTTGTACCGCGGGGTGGAGCAGGCCTTCAGGCCTGCGTTCAGAGCCATTAAAGAATCCGGCTTCAGCCGCTGAGGTGGCTGACCATAAACAACAAGCCATAGCTTCCACACATGAAGGCCCCCTGGTCCATCTTACTGACAACGCTCGCGCCACGCTCATGCATGCCCGCGCGGCGGCAGTTGCCAGCGGAACGGCCACGGTGGAAGCTGCGCTCTCCGGCACGCCTTTCGTCGTCGTCTATCGGCTGGCGCCGCTCACCTGGGTTCTTGGCCGCCGCCTGGTCAAGCTTGACACATTTGCCATGCCGAACCTGATCGCGGGAAAGAAAGTGGTCACTGAACTGATTCAGAAAGACTTCACGGCAAAAAACGTGGCCCGCGAACTAAACACTATTGTCCCTGACGGCCCGGCACGCACGGAGATGCAGGTTGCACTGAAAATGGTGCAGCAGAAGCTCCATAACAGCCCCAGCGCCGAGCCGCCGGCTCTGCGCGCCGCCCGCGAGATCATCGTCTCTCTCGGGCTAGAAAAGCTGCGCCAGGACATCCGAACGTAGCCCCGGCATGGTTTCGATTTGGTATATAAGCAGCTTTTTTGCGAAAATTTACATCTAACCCATAGGACTATTCAGCTGCTTTGGAGAACTGCATGCAATTTGCACGACGACCCCTGCGACGTGCCTTCATTTTTATTGGCCTGATCGCCTCTTTTTGCCTGCCGGCGCTAGCAGCCGATCGGGCGCGAGTGAAGGCCGAAGACTACGTCATTGACGCAGAGATCGTGCCCAAGACCCACCACCTGACTGCGCGCGCCAAAGTAAAATTCACCGCGCTTGACGATATCAACTTCGCCAGTTTCGAGCTCAATAATGGCCTGCGCATCATCAAGGTGCTGGATGAAAAAGGCCGCGCCCTGACCGCCGAGCGCATTACCCAGGAGAACGCGGTCCGCGTCAGCTTCCCTGCGACCCTGGCCAAGGGTAGCTCCACGACCATCACATTCGAGTATGAAGGAGCGCTGGCCACCGCCGATGACAGCCCGGTGGAAGGACTGAAACTCGCCTACATCGGCGAAGACATTAGTTATCTGCTGTATCCCGCCCGCTGGTTCCCTGTAACCAATTACGGCATTGACCGTTTTACCTCTGCCATCAATATCACCGCTCCGGCGGGTTTCATCGTGGTCGGCAGCGGAAGCGTCGGTCCGGCAAAAGCCGCGACGGCAGGCAAGACCGTAACCTCGTTTAGCTGGCAAAAACCCAGCTTCCCCGGGACCATCATCGCGGGACCGTTTCAAGAGAGCGCGTTTGGCACGCTCAAGGTCTATTTTAGCGCCAATAAAAAGCAGTTCGCTTCGGCCTATGCCGATACTGCCAACAAAGAGTTGGAATACTTCTCTTCTTTGTATGGCGCGTCGCCTGCGGGCGGCACGTTGAAAGTGGTGGAACTCCCGGATGACACCGTCCCTATGTGGTGGGCGCCGGAGATTGCCGCGCTGGCCACGCGCGACATCAGCGACAAGGTGAACTACCGCTTCCTGGCTGATTCCATCTCCCATCAGTGGTGGGGCGGTATGGTGAGCGCAGCCAGCAAAAACGATTGGTGGCTGATCGATGGCGGCGCGCGCGACGCTGAGATGCGTTACGTTCAGAATGTGGGTGGGCAGCAGGCGTTTGAAGACGCCTCGCGCGACATGGCTGTGGGTGCTTTGGCCTATGACACTACCCCGCTGAGCAGCGCCGGTAAGCTGGACGCCTTCTCTCCTGAGTTTCAGTCTCTGGTTACCGACAAGGGTGGAATGATCTTCCACATGCTCCGCTGGGTCATCGGCGATGCCGCATTCGATAAAACCATGAAGGATTTCATGTCCACCCACGCGGGTAAAGCGGTGCAGGTGGCCGACCTTCAGGCGATCGCGGAAAAATACCATGGCGACAAGCTGACTTCCTTCTTTACCCAATGGGTAGATGGCACCGGCGCGCCGGAATTCAAGATGAAATATACCGTCTATCGCGTGAAAAAAGGCTTCCGCGTAGTCGGCGAAATTAACCAGGACCTGGATCTCTTCCGCATGCCGCTGGAGCTCAAGGTGGATACCGACGGTCAAACCGAGATGAAGCGCATTGAGGTGGTCGGCACGGACTCCGCCTTCTCCGTCGAGACTTTCGGTAAGCCGCGACGGTTGGTGCTTGACCCTAACAATTGGGTGCTCAAAAACTCAGGCGACTTGCGTGTGCGGGTAGCGATTCGCCGCGGCCAGGAAATGACCGCACAGGGAAATCTTTCTGAGGCGCTCACCGAACTCAACAAGGCACTGGCCGTCAATCACAACAGTTCTCTGGCCCATTACCGCATTGCCGATATTTTCTTTATGCAGCGCAACTACCAGTCCGCCGCCAATGAGTTCCGCGAATCGCTCAACGGCGATGGCGATCCCCGCTGGACCGAGGTCTGGAGCCACATCATGCTGGGCAAGATCTTTGACGCTACCGGACAGCGCGAGCGCGCGGTGAATGAGTACCGCCAGGCCATACAAACCGGTGATCCCACGCAGGGCGCTCTGGACGAGGCCCGGAAATATCTGGAAAAACCCTACGAGCGGGAACGCCGCCCGAACGGAAATTGACGGCACTTAATCCAGAGGCACACCGAGTAAGTCAGAATAACTTGAATTGACAACTCTGTGTGTCTCAGTCTCCTCCGTGGTAAAGCGGTTTATTGCAGATTTTTCAAATAGCTCACAATTTGCCATCGCTGCTGCTCCGGAAGTTTGGACCATGAAGGCATGCCGTTCTTCATGCTGCCATTCTTCAGCAGCCATTCCAGCTCTCCGGGCGTTGAGTTGCGAATGCGATCAGAATGCAGGTTAGGACGATTGTTTAAACCCGTGGCTTCCGCGCCGTGACAGGAAGAGCAGTTCTGCCGGAAGAGCTTGCCGCCCGCGGCAATGGCGCCGGCCTGGCTGTCATAGGGGTTCTCGCGCGCACGTTCTTTTTCCGGGACCCTGGACTTCCATGCGCCATCGCCTACCGAGGCAGCAAACAGAAGAGTCGCGCAAGATAGCAGGTAAGCCATTCCCATAAATCTTTTTTTCCGCGCGATCATCGCTTCCCTCTGGGCCGCGAAAAGACCTGATCAATCTCATAGGACACGCCAAAACGCAGCAGCATGCCATGGCTGTTGCTGTTGAGTCCCGCCGCAGGCGAGACGGCGAACGTCGGGCCGCCGGGCAGGTGGAGAGCCATGGTCGGTGCCAGATAGTGCGAGGTGTCATGCAGGCCAAAGCTGTAGCGATCACCCAGTCCGCCGTAAAGCTCGGCGCCCAGCGTAAAGTTCTCTCGGCAGAATCGGCACGGATTCGGGCTGGCCGCCAGTGACAAGGGCCGGCTTACGGCCAGCGCGTAGCCAAATTCCCAGGGCGCGCCGGCAATGTTCTTCTCCGCGATCATATTTTCGGCCACGTTCCAACCCTTGAAATTGCTGCCCAGGATCAGCTTCAGCTCTACCTCGCGCTTCTTCTCGCTGCGGTCGTTACGGCCCAAGAAGTCTGCAACCCCATCATGCCCCACCACTTCCAGCAGCGCCTTGTCCGCGCTGTTGATATTTTCAAACTCGGCATATAGCACGGGATTGATCCAATGTTCCTGCAGCAACGGACGGAAGCGGTTCTCAAAACGAAAGCCTGTAAATAAGCTGCTTTCGTTCGCGGTGGTCTGCGAATCCAGATACAGCTCTGAACTCCACCACGTTTTCACGCCATACTCGAATTCCAGCGCATTACCCATGAAAGCGTTGCCCTCGCGGGGAAATCCGCTCACCGATTTCGTGGCAATTTCCAGGTTGCCGGGCTCTTCCATGTGGTGCGTGTAAGTTACGAAATAATTTTCCTGGGCGCTGGAACGCCGGGGAAAGAACAACAAGCACGCCAGCAGCATGGCGGCGACTTTGGCGCGAGCGCAAAACAACTTGGTACTTCGAAATGTAAGAGCTAACTTCACCAATGCGTTAAGACCGTTGTTAACTAAGTGGCCTCAGGCGGCGGGAAAAATATAGGTAAGCGCAGCTTTGGGCCTCAATCCATTTTGAAAATGAAATTGAATTTCAATTTCAAAATCAAGAATGCCTAGTTTAAAACAGCTTCGAATTTCGGGTCAATGATTTACGTCGCAAAATGACGAAACCATTACAAACGCTTCCATGTTTAGTTCTGAGCCTGCGGCACTGCTGAATTTAGTCCTTACTCAGCACGTCTTTACAAGGCGGACCGAACAACGTGCGCCCAGCGGTTACAATCGGTCGATGGCAAACTCAAAGCAGGCACAGGAGGCGACGTTTCCCCGGATTCGCGCCGCCATCATGAAAATCCCGCGCGGAAAAGTGTCAAGCTATGGCGCTATCGCCTGCGCCGCCGGCTTGCCCGGAGGGGCCCGCGTGGTAGTACGCGTGCTCAGCCAGTCGCACGGACTCCCGTGGCACCGCGTCGTCGCCGCTAAAGGCCGCATTGCCATCCCCGGTGAGGGAGGCCTCGATCAGCGCTTTCGTCTCGAAATGGAGGGCGTGAAGTTCAGCGGCAGAAAAGTGCGCATGGCCGAGTTCGAGTATAAGTTTCCGAAAAAGAAATCCAAAGCCCGCAAATCAAAGACTACGCTACAATGAGCCGTGCTAACGACGGGCCAACAAGGAGGAATTCGTTATGTTCAAAAACCGAATTGCCCATGTTCTGTCGGTAGCGTTAGTGGTCTGCTTAAACCGATCCGCAACTGCTCAATCTTTGGCTGAGAAGCCGCCAACACCTCCACCGCCACACGAGCGTCAGGCGCCTTCAGTGGAAAAAAATCTTAAGACGTTCGACACTCTTGATTTTGACGTATTCAGCAACCAGAAATGGGACCGCCTGAAGGAAAGCCATGCCCAGGGCATCGTGGTGACTTGGCCCGATGGCCATGAAACCAAGGGCATCGACAAGCACATTGAAGATCTGAAGGCCCTTTTCGTCTTCGCTCCCGATATCAAAATCAAGGTCCATCCAATCCGCTTTGGTTCCGGGGCGTGGACGACGGTTACCGGCGTTATGACGGGTACTTTCACTAAGCCTATGCCAACGCCGGATGGCAAATCGATAGCCCCCACAGGAAAGCGATTCGCTATTGGGATGGCCACAATTGGTCATTGGAACGGCAAAACAATGGACCACGAGTGGTTATTTTGGGATAACCAGGACTTTATGAAACAAATCGGATTGGCGCAATAACCAATTCCCGGCTCATTTTTGTTGCGCATGAAAACAAAAGAAGCCACCCTCATTGATGGCTTCTCTGCTCAAGTGTGCTCGTTCTATGCTGCGGCTGCCGGCGCAGCCGGTGACATGGATCTTTGTGCGGCCTGATGAATGAATTTCTTCATTACATTGGCCCACATTACTTTCTTGCGCACCGCGCTTTCCTTTACCAGACGGCCCTGCGCAAACATACCCAATAGCGCCCTCATCTTAAATACGCGCAGCACAGCGGCATCGGACTGGCTGATGCCGTAGGCATCCAGGAAATGTTCCTGGATCTGGCCGGTAATGCTCCGATTGCAGAAAGGATATTTTTCCAGCGCTTCCACTGCGGCCAGGAATGTAGCCAGGTCTTCATAGGTATTGCCCCGGCGTTTCATGCGCGCGAAATCACAAAGCCCGATGCCGTTCTCCGTGACGATCACGTTGAGCGGCGTAAAATCAGCAAGTACCGCCGCGCTCGGCAAAGATTTTTTGGTGCGCGCCAGCGCCGCGCGGGCGCCGCCCAGAATCATCTGGACTGAACTCTCGTCCAGCCCTTCAGCCTTGCAGCTATGGCATAGCTTTTCCAGGCTGGCGATCAGGGCTCCGCTGTCAAACGGTTCCGGCGAGTCAGCAGTGGCTTTATGAAAGGTCTTCAACCATTCTCCGGCCCGCCGTGCCACCAGGGCAATGCTGCCATTGTCGGCAAAACCGGGAAGCAAAGCAGCCTTCATAATAATGGACTGGACCGGCACGCCGGCAACTTTGTCCGTGGCCACTGAGCCGAACTCGCTGTAGTCGCCCAGCACTCTTGGGATTCCGTCCAGCTTTTTCTTCGCCAGCATCGTCTGGTTTACGTACTGAAGGTTGGCATTCTCCTGCCGCGCCACTATCTTGGCATGGCCCCCGGCCTTGCCGGGACGATAGACTTTGATCGCGATCCGTTCGATGCCCTGATCAAATTCAGCCGAGACGTCGTAAATAAAATGATCGCTCTTGGGCGTATGGCCCACGACTCGCAGATTTTTCAGCTCGCCCCGCCGAGGATAATGCGCTGTCGCATTGTTCCGTAAATCTGCAAGGATCTGCTCCAAAACTGTTTCTGCCATTCCTTCTCCCTGGGATAGGTTGCCCTAAGCGCATTGCATTCGCGCTCGTTGGTTTTTTCGTTGTTGTGTGAGTTCATCGTCAAAAAACCAGACGAATCGGCAGGCACTCGTTTTAAGTAGATGCAGCTTTAGGGCCACGGGCTGCCACAAAGATTGGAAGTAAGTGACTGGCTAACAATGGTTTACAAGCAAAAAAAGAGAGCAGATTTTACCTAGAGTATTGGAGTGCCCAAATTCGGAAGCATAACGGGCATAAGAACCATCTGAGGGGACTACTGATGCCTTGCGCGGATTTCGCTCGAACTTTTGGTAACGGTTCAGTAAAAAAGATATTTTCTCCACTTGATGTCCGACCGTCCGATCATACGCATGATGTGCCGGCTGGTGTGCAACGTAAACGGTCGCGGCTCCTTCAACAGCTTCATCTCCGTTTCGGCCACCATGCGGTTGCCTTTCTTGCGATTGCAGGGATGGCAGCAAGCCACCAGGTTCTCCCAGGTCGAAGAGCCGCCCCGTGAGCGAGGGACCACGTGATCCAGGGTCAGCTCGCTTGAAGACAGCACGACGCCGCAATATTGGCAGGCATTACGGTCGCGCAACAGGATGTTTTTACGAGAAAGTGCGCGGGTCTGATGTGGAATTCGGCGATACTCCAGCAGCCGGATCACTGAAGGCACACGCATGGCCAGTCGCGCGGCATGGAGAAAGTGTCCATTCTCCTCCTCCGGCATGGCCAGTCCCTTGAGTACCAGGACAATCGCACGCCGCGCAGCGCAAATATTGATGGGCTCATAGGAGGCATTCAACACCAGCACCGGAGTTTGCATCAGCAGTGTCTTGCGCGGCTTTGGCGGCTCGGCCGGCGGCTCACCATGATGGCGTTTGTTTCGTCTGTCCCGTTCATGCATGGCCCTGTGTACCTCCGTGAGCGCCGGCTGCCCTGGCCAGAACGCTCTCTGCTTCTTTGGTGGCTCGCGCTACCGTAGCCACAAAAACCTCTTTTGCTCCCGCCCGGCGCAACACCCGCGCGCATTCACCTGCGGTGGTTCCAGTGGTCATCACGTCGTCTACCAGCAGAATGCTGCGTCCCTTCACCTTTTCCGGCCGTCGCACTGCGAATGCCCCGCGCACATTGGCGCGTCTCTGGTGCCGCGTAAGCCCGGTTTGCGACGCTGTATCGCGCGTCCTGACCAGGGAAGATGTATCTAATTCGATGCTGCCGGAAGGCCGCATGGTGAAAAAAGCCCGCGCAATCGCTTCTGCCTGGTTGAATCCTCGTGTCTGTCGCTTCCCGGACCAGAGTGGGACTGGTATCACCAGCAGTTGGCCGGGAAGTGCGAGCGAACGCGCCGCCTGGGTCATCAGCCTTCCCAGCAAAGGCCCAACGGGCTTGATTCCGTGGTATTTGAAAAGATGAATCAGGTCGCGCAGCGCGCTTTCATAAGCTCCAAAAGCAACAGCGCGGCGGAAATGTGGCTGTACGCGGCGACACAGGCCGCACACTGGACCTTCCTCACCCTGCGCGTAGCTGCTGAATAGTTTTTCCCCGCAGAAACGGCACAGCAAGCCATCGAGCGGGACCACTTTTTCCAGGCACGATTGGCAGACAGGAAGGCTTGAGATGCTAAGAAGAGGTGAACGGCAGATCCGGCAGTCCGCGGGAACCAACACCGAGAACAAGCTCTCGGCGGCAGCTTTGAACGCAATCCCCACGCCATCGCGAAAAGACAGTGTGCGATGAGAACGCTCGTCTGACCGGCTTGGGCCACTACTACTGAAGACGACCCTCCTGAAGAATCCGTAGAAGGATGTTCTGCGCCAAGTATAGCTTTGTTGCTGCTGGAGTGCAATGAAATGACTGTTAAACCAGGATGGGAAAACGTTGTAGTTAAAGGTCGTAGAATCTGATTGCCCCGCAGATACGCCGATGCGATTAGCCGAGGCGATTAATGAAGAATTGAAGAGCGGCCGCCGTTCGGGGTCCTTAGATCACCGGATCGGCAATATTGGTCCCTCGCTCTGCTTGGGATTTCGCCTGCGGGCTCCCGCTCGCTCACGCAAAAGTGGGTAGTGGGCCTTTTTGGATTTAGGCCCATTACCCAAAAGCGGCTCAATTTGTAACAACCCATCCCAATGTGCTAACTTGCCGTCCATTCCATCAGCGCGTATCAACTTGTCAGGGAGGAAACCTGTGGCCGAATCCGTACCTACGAAAGTAGAAGAACCAAAATTTCAACCGTACGTGCCGGCAGAGGAGGTGCGACCTGAGTTCACCTTTCGCGCCATCCTCTTTGGCGGACTGTTCGGCATCCTGTTCGGCGCGGTGACGGTCTATGTCGGCTTGCGCGCCGGACTAACGGTTTCGGCGTCCATCCCTATCGCTGTGCTCTCCATTAGCGTTTTGCGCGCCCTGGGCAAGGCCAGCATCCTGGAAAACAACATTGTGCAGACCACCGGATCGGCCGGTGAATCGGTCGCAGGCGGCGTTATCTTCACCTTGCCGGCGTTGATCTTCCTTGGTTTCCCGCTGGAATATGCTCGTATCTTTCTGCTGGCCTTCATAGGTGGATGGCTGGGCGTGCTTTTCATGATCCCTTTACGCCGGCAGTTGATTGTGAAGGAACACGGTAATCTGCTGTATCCCGAAGGCACCGCCTGCGCCGATGTGCTGATTGCAGGAGATAAAGGTGGATCATTCGCTAGCCGCGTATTTGCCGGGTTGGGCCTGGGCGCCTTGTATACGCTGTTCCAGAACGAAAACATGTTCTCCCTGTGGCCCAGCACGCCCACGAACACGCCATCATGGTTTCCGGGATCTTCGATCCGCGCCAACACGACCTCAGAATATCTGGGCGTAGGGTATATCATCGGGCCGAAAATCGCGGGTGTCCTGATTTCCGGCGGTGCTTTTGCCTGGCTGGTGGTAATGCCTGCCATCAAATTCTTCGGCAGCCATGCCACATCGGCGATATTTCCCGGAACCAAGCTGATCGCCGACATGTCTCCGGACGAAATATACCGCGCTTACATCAGGCCCATCGGCGCTGGAGCCGTCGCCGCCGCCGGTTTGATTACCCTCATCCGCACTGTTCCCACCATCGTGAACGCGTTACGGGCAGGCGCCAAGGATCTTGCCAAAGGCGCCGCCGGAGCGGCTGGCCTGCGCCGCACGGACAAGGACATCAGCCTTAAGTGGGCGCTTTTGGGCGCGGGCGTTCTCCTGCTCATCATGTGGGCCATGCTCACATTTTTCCCCATTAAAAATGCAGAGACCCATGGACTGAATAACTTTTTTGCCGCGCTCCTGGTGGTCGTTTTCGGCTTCCTCTTTGTAACCGTTTCATCACGCATCACGGGTCTGATCGGCAGCTCTTCCAACCCGATTTCCGGCATGGCTATTGCCACACTGATGGCTACCTGCGCCATGTTTCTGGTGATGGGTTGGACCGGCACCGCCTTCTCCGCTCTGGCCATTACCATTGGCGGCGTTGTCTGCATCGCCTCGGCCAATGCCGGTAACACTTCTCAGGATTTGAAGACCGGATTTCTGGTGGGCGCCACTCCCGCCAAACAACAGCTTGCATTGATGGTGGGCGTAACCGTCTCAGTCGTCGCGATTGGTCTCACTCTGGGCCTGATGAACAGCGGCCTGGAAGAGTTCCGTCCCGCGAATATCGCCGTGGACGTCCATAACCTGCCAACCGGGGTTTCACAATACTCGGGCAAGTTCGAGCGTCAGAGCGTTCCTGTGACTTCCACAAAAGGACCGGACGCGACCGCCGCCCAGACGAAGCAAGAGCAGTCGGTCCAGGGCATGACCCTGTACACCTCCATCAACTCCCCCACGGTCCCCAACGGCTACTACTTCTTTAACCCGCAGAGCGGGAAGTTCGAGATCCAGTGGATCCAGGGCATCGGCAGTGAACGCGCCGCTGCTCCGCAAGCGCAACTCATGGCCACGGTGATCAACGGAATTCTCCAGCGCCGGCTTCCCTGGGGACTCATTCTTCTTGGCGTTTTCATGGTTATTGCGGTTGAACTTCTGGGCATTCGATCGCTTTCTTTTGCGGTTGGTTTTTATCTTTCCATTGCAACTACCCTCGCCATCTTCTGTGGCGGCATGGTGCGCTGGCTCGTTGAATCCAGGGCCACCAAAGCAGGACAAAAAGTCGAGGACAGCGAAGTAAGCCCCGGCTCGCTTTACTCAAGCGGCTTGATCGCCGCGGGTGGAATCGTTGGTCTGGCCGGAATGGTGATCAAGGTGGCTGAAGCCAAGCACTGGATTCGCGAAGGGGCGATCTCCTGGGGACAGAAGATTCCCGCGCTCGCCAACAGCAATATCCTGGCGGTAATCATGTTTGGCGTGCTGGCATACTCGCTTTACCACTTCGCGCGGAAGCCGCTGGAAGGCGAAAAGAAATAAATTTACCCGCAACGGGCGCAAAGGTCGCGATGTCTCAAATCCGAGTCTTGCGCCCTTTGCGTCGTTTGCGGTTTCTCCCAATGCGGCGCGAGCGGGGAACTTTCTTCTCCAAACATCACAGTTTGGCTTTTTGATTATCAGATCAGCCGATCTTCTCCGCGCCTGCGCGTCTTCGCGGTGAAGTTCTCTTTCGACCTATAATCCTTCCATGTCGATAGCCGACAACGTCGCTGCTATTCGCGAGCGCATAGCCCATGCGGCGGCACGCGTAGGCCGTAACTCGGATTCCATCACGCTGATGGCGGTGAGCAAGACCGTAGACGCTGAGCGCATCCGGCAAGCCTATGCCACTGGACTTCGCATTTTTGGCGAAAACCGTGTACAGGAATTCGCCGAGAAGGCCGCCGCTCTCGCAGGTTGCAAAGACGCTGAATGGCACTTGATCGGCCATCTCCAGTCCAATAAAGCGAAGAAAGCCGCGGAGCTTTTTGCCGCCGTCGATTCGGTGGACTCACTCCGTCTGGCGGAAAAACTGGACCAGGCCGCACAACAGGCCGGCAGAAAGCTTTCCGTGCTGGTGGAAATCAAGGTTGGTGCAGAAGAGAGCAAAGCCGGCCTGCCCTTGGATTCTCCCGAACTGGAAAATCTGCTTCGCGCCGCCCCGCGGTTGGACCACGTCCAGATCCGCGGGCTGATGACCGTGCCTCCTTTTACTGAAGACCCTGAAGGCGCGCGCATGTATTTCCGCATGCTGCGCGACCTGCGCGACCAGATCGCCCGGCGCAACCTGCCGCGCGTTCAGATGGACGTGCTCTCCATGGGCATGTCGCATGATTTCGAGGTAGCCATCGAAGAAGGCTCGACTTGCGTGCGTGTAGGCGCCGCTATCTTCGGATCGAGACCCGCGCCCGCCGCATGATTCCTATCTCTGAATCCGCCAAGGGGATAGCATTTGCCGTTAAAGTCCACCCCCGGGCCCGCAAGAACGCAATCACCGGTGTTGTCGGCGACGCGCTAAAACTGTCCCTCACCGCTCCGCCCGTCGAGGGCCGTGCCAATCAGGCGGTGATTGAATTCTTCGCTGCTTTATTTGAAATTCCCCGTTCCTCCGTTACCATAGCCAGCGGCGAAACCAGCAGAAACAAAGTGGTGCGGGTCACGGGAGCGAGTAAGCCGATGGCAGAACAGCGGCTGGCTGAGATTTTGAAACTGTAAATTTCAAACTGAAATTTGCCGACCAAGGAGAACACTTTGTCCTTTTCTGATCGCTTAGAGCAGATTAAGAATGGCTTCGAGCGCCCGTTCTGGGTTGCCAACATCACTGAATTGTTTGAGCGGCTCTCGTATTACGCAGCGTTTGCTTCGCTGGCTCGTTACCTGCATGAAGCGTTGAAATTTCCAGTGCAGGAGGCCAGTAGCTTGACCGGCCTTTTCGGTGGCTTGGTCTGGTTCCTGGCTGCATTCGGCGGTACAGTCGCTGACCGGTTGGGTTTCCGCCGTGCGCTTTCTCTCGCCTACCTCATTCTTAGCTGCTCGTATTTTCTGTTGGGATCGCTCGCCGCGCCGTGGCTCGCGCCGGTTCGTGATCATGTGCCTCTGATTGTGCTCGTAAGTGTTGTTCTGGCGCTGCCGGCTTTAGGTATTGCGCTGGTGAAACCGTCGGTTGTCGGCACCACAGCCAGAGCGTCAAAAGAAAATGTCCGCTCGATTGGGTACTCCATTTACTACACGCTGGTAAACATCGGTGGCGCAGCAGGCCCGTATATGGCTTCCTGGGTCCATCGC
>JBARMK010000280.1:0-18397 GCA_049802395.1 Candidatus Angelobacter sp. | reverse complement strand
GGTAATCACCGGCCGGGGTGCCATAGAGCGCCTCGCGGGCAAAGAACGGCGGGTAGTCAATGAAGTAGAATTGCACCCCTTGCCGTTTTCCGCCGTCCAACACCGAGCAGAAACGGTATTGGTCGTCGAACGGAATAGTGATGCTGCGCAGCAGCACCTTGGCGTTCGGCAGCTTTGTCTGTTTATATTTAGGGAGATAGACGGAGACCGTGTGGCCCAGTTCGGCAAGGGCCTGCGGCAGGGCGCCAACAACATCCGCCAGTCCGCCGGTCTTGGCGAAGGGCACACATTCCGATGCGGCGAAGACGATGTTCATCGGGGCCTCCGTTAAATCGAAACAGGGCGCGAGCTAAATAAAATTCTAAATGGCGACAACAAAAAGGGCCACTTTGCGCGACAGCAAAAAACCTAAGCTGGGACAAAACTTTCTGGCCGACCTGGGCGCAGCCGAGCAGATTGTAGACGCCTTGGGCGATGTCTCCCAAACCGTGGCGATTGAGATTGGGCCGGGTGGTGGCGCTCTCACGCAGGTGCTGACTCGCCGCGCCGGACGCCTGATTGCCATTGAGATCGACCGCATGATGGCCGCGCGGCTCCGTTACAACTACGCCCGCCAGCCACAGGTGGAGATCATTGAAGCGGACGTGCTGAAAGTGGACTTTCGCACTATCCTCAATAGAACCATCGGCCCCCTGAACGATCTGCGGCCGCTCAAGCCGGCGCGCGCGCGCGTGGTGGGAAACTTGCCCTACTACATCACTTCGGACATTCTGCTGCGCCTCTTCGAGTTTCACGACCAGTTCGACATGATCGTGATCATGGTGCAGCGCGAGGTGGCCGACCGCATTGCCGCCAAACCGGGCTCGCGCGATTACGGGCTGCTCTCCGCTACCGCGCAGCTTTATACCCGAGTGGAAAACCTTTTCACGCTGCCGCCCGGAGCGTTTACGCCGCCCCCCAAGGTGCACTCTTCAGTGCTGCGACTGACCGTGGCGCCCAGATTTGCCGACCTCCACGTAATACCCGCGGAGTTTATCAACTTTCTAAAAACGGCGTTCGCCATGAAACGCAAAACACTGCTCAATAACCTGCGCGGCAACTACGGAGAACAAAACGTCCGTGTGGCTTTAAAGGAAGCAGGCATCCGCCCGGATATTCGCGCTGAAGCGCTGCCCCTGGAGCGAAGCGCGGAGATTTTTCGGCAGCTCACAAAAAGCTAAACCATACTCATAAAAATTAACCGCAAAGGACACAAAGTTTGATCTTCGTGAACCTTTGTGCCCTTTGTGGTCAAAGCCTTACCGTACCCTGCCGCCGCGAGCGCCATCATTGCTGGGCGCTGAATGCGTTTCGGCCGGTGGCGAATATGATCGCATTGGCGCTGGCGCAGGCGCCGACTGGTGCATCGGTGCGGGAGCAGGCGGAGCGACATATTGCCGTGCCGGCTGCGGAGCCTGTGGTGGCGGAGTGTATGACCGCGTTGGCTGCGATACAACCGGCTGAGGCATGCGCGGCGCATTGAGTATCCGGGTGCGTTCCGCTGGAGGCGCTGCATTCACCGCCCGTCCTCCCGTTGCTGGAGCAGATGAATTGCGCTCACCACCATCGAAGCGACTCTGGGGTGTACCGCTTCCACCACTTCTTAGAGCGTGTTGCCCTGCAGTTGCTGGTCGATTTGCATCAACCTCGCCCGGCGAAACGGAGCGCTCTGCCGGCACGTCGGTGCGTGGCACACGGGACTGCACATCGTCGTTGGTGAACACGCGTCTGCCATTGTCTCTGGCGCCCTGCCGATCGTGGTCATCGCCATTGGCGAGTCTTCCCGGTCTTTCACCCCCGCCGCCTGACCCAAGTCGCCCTGGGCCGCCTCTATCATTTCGCGTGCCCGGAATAACCACGCGACCGCCGGGCGCACCGCTGATCACAATCCTGCGCTCAGTTGGAGGAACAGGCGGGTGAAATCCCGGAGGCGCATTGGCCCAGCGCGGTCCGGTGTGCCATCCGTTGTTCCAGCCGCCTGGCGCCCAGCACCAGCCGCGGTTATTCAGATAAACCCAGCGACCGTAACGATAGGGCATCCAACCCCATGGATAAGCCGAAACCCACGTGTAGCCGAATCCGGGCGAGTACGCCCAGTAACCGTTCATGAATGGGTCCCAGCCAATGTTCACACCAGACGGTTGCCACAGCGTGCCGTATCCGGGATCGTCAAAATATTGTCCGTAGTAATTGAGGTCTCCTGCGCCATATTGGTAAGGCGATTGCAAATTCCCGCCTCTGGCGGCGTAAGTGCTCAAATAGTCGTCGCGCTCCTTGCTCCATTGGTCAAGCGCATCGGCTTCAACGGCCTTGTCCAAAGCGTAACGGCCCAAATCCGTGGCATCCAGCACAAATGTTTCATTCTTCTTGACTGCTACGTCCTCGCCGCTGTCGGAATCCCGCACAGCCACTTCGCCTTTCCATACCACGACCTCCATCGGATCGGCATTGACACTGGTGACGCGGAATGAACCGGACCGGTCCAGCATGATGGTCTTATTCTTCACCGTCACCTGAAACTCACTGTCACCGTGTTTGGCGACCTTGAACTCCGCTTCACCCTGGTCAAGATCAATCGTGGTGATGGTGGCTCCCGAAGAGGAGCGACCCAGTTCGGTAAAAGCAATCACTGTATCCGGCGAGAGGCGAATGACGCTGCCATCTTCCATCTGTACCTCGGCCCAGCCGTCAGAGCGCGTTTGCAGCCAGTTGCGCTCAGTGATGGGAACATTCATCGTGGCGCTTTCATAGCCCTGGCCTCTATCCAGGCGCACTTGGCCGTCGACGTAGCTGATGCGCACGATGCGCGCATGCGAGTCGCCGCTGGGACTCGCCTGCCCAACGAGCGGAGCTTCACCGTGAATCCGGTCTCGGTCGTCAGCTTGGACCTGGTTGGGGTCTAGCTGTTGATCCTGATATGGCTCTTGCGCTTGAACTTGGTTCGGATCTTGGTCTTCAGATTGGGCCCGCGATAGCGGCGCCGCAGCAAGGACCAGAATCAGCGAAATTGAAAGGAGCAGCCAGTGTTTAGTACGGGTAAGATAGCTCCGCATAAACCCTCCTGTTGCTGTTACGTGCATATCGTATTAGATGGAAGGCAGAACACTTAGTTTCTTAATGTTAAGTGTTATTGACTAATCTTAACTCTTTTGTTCAATGGGCATGCCGGATAGAGTGCGCGCGGGATTCAGAGGGATTTCTTCGCCAGCAGCCTCCTGGCTCGCTCGCGAGCGATATTCAGGACCGCAGGATCGTTGGCGATGCCTTCCAGGGTAGGCGCAATCACCTGCACTTCCGCAAGATTGTGGTTCTCAGCGGCATCTTCCATGCCTTTCAGCTCCGCTTCCAGCCCCAGTTTGTCAAACCGGTGCAGGAACTGGAGTTTTCGCCCGTACTCAATGGTGTTGGAAAGGCCCTGGAAAATATCTGTGATTTCCTTGATGTACTTGTTTTCCGAATAGTCAAAGGTGGTTTCTACATGGCGGGCCTGGTCGGCATAGATCAAGGTTTTTTTGCCCGTGCTGGCGACAGTATGTTTCTTATAACTGAAATCGCCCTGAAAGAAGTTTGCTTGCCGGGCGTCGCGAAACAGTTTGTCCCGGTTGGCCGCTGACATGGTGAATTTCAGCACGTACTCGGGATCGGGGTTGCCTTCAGTCGGCGGCTTGAATGGGTTCCGGGAAATATATTTGGCCGGTCCTGTGGATTGGATGGTGACGTCAATGTTCTGTGGGGTAAAGGCTTCCCATACGCGCACAAAGGTGATGGTCGGTACCGCGGAATGTTCTTCCTGATTCTGCTCTTGCAGCGCCAGCGCAGCCAGCAACGCTACGCCAAGGCGCCACATTGCGGAGTTGAACCTCATGGTTTCGCCGCCTCATAGCGGTCATTCGTGCTCGCCGTATGGATGTGGCAAATCGCGATGGCCAGCGCGTCAGAAGCGTCGGTTGGTTCCGGAGGCGCACCAAGGTTGAGCAACCGCATAACCATCTGCTGCACCTGGTGCTTCTCAGCCCGGCCATAACCTACCACGGCAGATTTGATCGATAGCGGCGAATACTCCGCCACGTCCAGCCCCGCTGACGACGCTGCCAGCATGGCCACGCCCCGCACCTGGCCGAGTTTGAGGGCGGTTTTTACGTTCACCGCGTAGAAAACATCCTCGATGGCGACGATTGCCGGCCGGTGTTCGGCGATGATTACAGTGAGCTCGGAAAAGATCTTTTGCAGCTTGGCCGCCATAGCAGTTCCACTCTTAAGTTTGATGGCGCCAGTGGCATGGCAGATCAGCCGGCGGTCTGGTAGTTCTTCCACCACGCCATAGCCGGTGTACTCGCTGCCACAGTCGATGCCCAAGACACGCATTGGAGCAAGTTTACCGCAGATCAAAACCCTAAACCCAAAACCTTTGAAACACCGGGGGTGCGGAGGAAGCGAAGGGGGAGTTTCAGCAGCACCTCGGCTTTTTCGCCATCGTCGTTTCGCGGTCGCGCATAAAGGCTTGATAGCTGGCGACGGAGCGTGGCACCTTAGTGCGTTGCAGAAAACGGTCGTAAGCAGATTCGTCGAAGATTTCCCGGAGTGTGGAACGGATAATGGACCAGGCATTTTGGAAGCACAGACGCAAGTCTGGGAATCTCCTGATCCCCAGGTCGCCCGATCTTTCTCCGCGCCTCCGCGTCTCCGTGGTGAGATTTGTCATATTGCCTCCTCCGCATACGCCGTCGCTACAAACGGCGATTCCTGTGTCGCTGCCTGGCGGCGACCGGAGATCACGCTGATCCATTGCAGGGCAGACTCAATTACGATCACGCTCACCAGAATAATCAGCAGACCACAGACCGCAGCGTCCAGCTGGTCATTGAAAATTCTTCGATGAAGGCCTTGAACAGCTGGCTCCGTGGCAAGCTGGCGCGCGTGTGCCAGTAATCCAATCAGCGGATTGGGATCGAATACTTTGTGCCAGGACGCGGCGAACGTCACGGCCACTAACCAGCCCAGAGGCGCGAGCGTGACCCAGATATAGCGGACGCGGCCCATTTTGACGATGATGGTCGTAGCCACGCAGAGCGCAACCGCAGCCAGCAACTGGTTGCAGATGCCAAACAGCGGCCACAACGAGTTGATTCCGCCCAGCGGATCTCGAATGCCCTGCCAGAGGAAATATCCCCAGGCGCCAACCATAAGCGCGCTGGTAAAAATGATACTGGGATACCAACTGGTGCGGCCCAGCGGCTTCCAAATGTGTCCAAGGGCGTCCTGCAGCATGAAGCGTCCAACGCGTGTGCCGGCGTCGAGCACGGTCAATATAAAGAGCGCTTCAAACATGATGGCAAAGTGGTACCAGATGGCCATCACCGCGGTGCCGCCCAGGCTGTCAGAAAAAATCTTTGCCATGCCCAGCGCGAATGCCGGAGCGCCGCCCGTGCGGAAGAACAATGTCTTCTCACCGACGTTATGCGCCAGATTTGCCATCTGGTCGGCGGTTACCGGGAACCCCCAGTTGGAAATCGCAGCCACAGCCGCTGTTGGCGTCCCCCCGACCATCCCAGCACCACTGTTGACGGCGAAATACGTTCCCGGCTGAAGGGTGCAGGCAGCGATGACCGCCATAATCCCCACAAAAGATTCCGCCATCATGGCGCCGTATCCGACCATGCGCGTCTGCGGTTCGCGCGCGATCATTTTGGGCGTGGTGCCGCTGGAGATCAGCGAATGAAAGCCGCTGATGGCCCCGCAGGCGATGGTGATGAATGCGAAGGGAAATAGATTTCCGGCAAAGACCGGCCCACTGCCGTCAATGAAGCGCGTGAGCGCGGGCATTTGCAACGTGGGATGGACCAATACAATCCCCAGCGCCAGAATCGCGATGGTGCCGAGCTTGACGAAGGTGCTCAGGTAATCGCGTGGCGCCAGCAACAGCCATACCGGAAGTGCCGAAGCAGCAAACCCATAAGCGATGATGAGTACGGCCAGCGTTGCGCCGGTGAACGTAAACGCGGCCGCGTGGGAAGATTGCGCAACCCACTGGCCACCAAAGACCGCCAGCATCACGCACAGGAAACCCACGGCGGAAGCTTCCAGAACTCTTCCCGGCCGCAGGTAGCGCAGGTAAACGCCCATGAGCAGCGCGATGGGAATCGTCATGCCAATGGTGAAAGCGCCCCAGGGGCTGTCTTTCAGCGCGTTGACGATAATCAACGCTACCACTGCCAGCAAAATGATGAGAATACTGATCACGGAAATGAACGCTACCGTTCCGGCAGTTTTGCCGATTTCATCGCGCGCCATCTGCCCCAGAGACTTGCCGTCACGCCGCACCGAGAAAAGCAAGATAACGAAGTCCTGCACGCAGCCGCCAAAGACCGCGCCAACCAGGATCCATAGCGTTCCCGGCAAATAGCCGAACTGCGCGGCCAGCACCGGACCCACCAGCGGGCCGGGGCCGGCAATCGCGGCAAAGTGATGGCCGAAGACCACCCACTTATTGGTGCGGACAAAGTCGCGTCCGTTCTCCAGCCTCTCCGCCGGAGTGGCGCGCATGGCATCCAGCGCCAGCACTTTGGCGGCAACAAATTTGGAGTAAAACCTGTAGCCCAGCGCATAACTGCAGAGGGCCGCCACCACCAGCCACATGGCGCTGATGGCCTCGCCGCGGTGCAGCGCAATGGTACACAGCGCCAGCGCACCCACCGCGCCCACAGCAATCCAGATTAAAGCTTTGCTGAACTTCATTAGAGTTCTCCGCTTTGTTGGTGCCGGATATTCTGCATAACCGCCAGGCATTGCGCAAATCTTGAGTGGAACGCGTCGCGCAAACCGGGTCCGGCTCTGTGGCTTTGCGCCGGGCTGCTCTGCCTTCTGCCCCGGGTGTTATGCTTTGAGCGATGGCAGCCGCCATCCTCCGAGCCAACAGCGCCGTGAAATACCTTCTTGAAGTCATGCGGCTCTTTCACTACATGGTGGGAATCACTACGCCAAAGCCGGAGGACGAACGGAAGATCCTTTTCCTTTGGATGGGAATCCTGGTGGGCCTCATGGTGATCGGCGTGGGCCTGGTTCTGTTTCTTATCCCCCGCGTGCTGCGATAAACGCAGCCTTCAAGCGTCTTCCTTCGGCGCTCTTTCGCAAAGTAAATGGATCGCCTCTTCCGCTCGCGATATACTGCTGCGCTGAATCCTTACCCGATACATCGCCGTTAAGCTCAGGTGAACTATGAACCGATTTTTCTTATTGCTTGTGGGTTTGCTGTCGCTGCCTGTCATCGTCTTCGCCGGAAGGAACCTAGCCGACTATCCGCTGAAAGTCCATATTCTTCAGCAAAATTGGTTTTCCCATAATCTCCGCTATAACGAGTACAAGGCGACAGGCCGGGGAAACATCTGGGAAGGCGATTCGGTTCATGCTTTCGATTTCACTTACGACTGCTCTTTTGGATTGACCAGAACCGCGCGAAACCAGCCCTATCTGGCAAAGTGGAAAAAGCCTCAGTTTCGCCTGGAACTCCTGGCCAGCCAAATAGGCAAGAACGATAAGTACAAGGAATGTGAATTGAAAACCTCAATTCGCCAGGGCGTCTACGTGCTTGGCGGAGGCGGCATCAGCGAGATGACCCAGGCAGACTACAAGACGTGGAAAGCGAAACGGGACGCCGACAACGCCCAGTAGCATCGCTTGAATCGCGTGTTATTTACAGCTGAGACACACAGCCCTTTTCCGCTGCTTACCATCTAATCCAGCGGAAGAGGGAGAAGCACCATGAAAACCATTCTGACTGCGCTTGCTCTGGCACTCACGCTCGGCGCCTGGCCGCTAACACAAATTGATGGCCACGGAGGCTCACAAGCAGCGCCCGGCGCCAACGCGCCGGCTTCGCAACCACGTTCGGTGCAGGAAATGCCTACACCCGCCCAGATGCCGCTGCCCGCACCGGTCTCTCCCATCGGCACAACCAATGCCGTGCAGATCACGAACGGCCCGGTAGTGGAAAACGTGACTGACACCACGGCGGAGATCGCCTGGTCCACAAATGTTAATTCGGGAACAGGGTTGCGCTACGGCACCGATCCCAGCCATCTTGACCAGACTGCCGGAATGCCCTGGGGTGGGCTCACGCATAGGGTTTCCATCAAAAACCTGCAACCCAACACCACTTACTACTTCAGGGCGGAGTCAGGACAGGGACAAGGCACGGGTAGCCAGGCACAGACTGCGCAAGCGTCCTTCCAGACCAAACCAGCCGGACCACAAGAAAGCCGGAAATAGCGGAATTTGGGATTGAGTAATTGGGTGATTGAAATTCTTTTCAACACACCGTGCTCAGGCTGCTCGATTAAAAACAGATCCCACTGAAGCGCTCTACTGCGCCTGAACTTTCGCGCCTCTGTGCAAACGCTCGCTCAGCTTTCCCGTCAGCATCAGCCCCAACATTCTGAAATCGCTGATCAATGACCAGAACGGATGTCCGAACGTTGCCGGCTTGTTGCCCTCGATCAGGAAATGTCCGGTCCAGGCAAAGGCATACGACACAACCGGCCACAGCAGCGCATACCACGGATGCCCAATGGCAAATGCGATAACCAGCGTGCACAATCCCAGGGCTGTGCCCACAGCGTGCATGGCTCGATTGCGCGCATCGCTGTGCTCATGCAGATAGAAGGTAAAAAAATCCTCGTAGTTGGCAAACTGCTGTTCCGGCATTTATTTCTCCTGAACCGATGCGGCTGCAGCGGGTAATAAGTCTATGCCAGGCGCCGCGTCAGCAGCGAAAAAACTTTCGCCAAACCGCTTGATTCACTATCGCATAGCGATATTATTGTATTCAACAAACTGATTGATTAAATTACCCCTCGTGAGAAGCCTCTGGCGTTTGATCTACTTCGGCCCACAGGGCTGTTAGTTTCATTAAACAGTCCGGGGTTTTGCGCCTCTTACCTGTTCCATGGTGCACTGTTGGGGGTTTTTCTCCGGACGCCAGCGCAGAAATTTCGTACCGTGGCGGAAGCGGCCTCCGGAAAAATGATCATATTGGAACTCACCTACAAGTTTGGGCTTGAGCGGGACCCATTCGGTATCGCGATCGTCGCGTGTCCAGCGGCTCGGGCCTCCAGGAGCTCTGCCGGTAAAGCCGCCTTCCCCAGGCGCTTCTCCTTCCTCGCCGTTTCTGGCCGGCCCGGCAATGAGCGGCTTTAGGATCGATTTCAGTTTTTGTCGCTCTTCGCGGCTGAAGCCGGAGCTGAAGCCGACATGATCGAGTTCTCCACGATCGTTGTAAAGGCCAAGCAGCAGTGAGCCGACTTCTTCACCCGGCTTCTTCCGCGCAATTTCACTCGATTCAGATTTGCTTTTCGGAACGCTTTTGTTCATTGCATTTTTGCTCGTTGCCTTCTTGGCGACCCCGCCCCTGGCCCAGCGGAAGCCGCCCACAACGCAGTCGGCGCTGCGGATGCGCTTGATCTTGACCATCCCGGTGCGTTCGCCGGAGGTGTACGGCGATTGCATCCGCTTGGCCACCACGCCATCCCACCCAGCGGCTCCGCCTTCGCGCATCCACTTTTCCGCCGTCGTAAGGTCGGAAGTGGCGGGCGAGAGCTGAATGCGATCGTCGGTGGTAAAGCCCACTACTGCGTGGGAGCCAGAAACCCTTTCGTGGGCGCTCTTTATTTGTTTTGCTGCGTCGTCTCGCTGCGCAATGAATCGATCAGCAAATTCCTGCAACTTCATGCGCCGTGCGGAAAGCGGCTCATCTACGATCGCTGTACCTTTTTCATCCGCCAGAAGATCGAAAACCAGATAGCTGGCCGGAGTCTCATTGGAGAGCCGCTGAATGCGGCTGGCTGCCGGATGAATGCGTTGCAACAACGCGTCGAAGTCCAGCGCGATTGTGCTGCCATCTGCCGCGCCGCCTCCGTTGTGGCTGCGGACGACAATTTCTCCGTCAAGCACAAACTTGCGTGGCTCGAGCGCACGCAACCCAGAAACGATCTCAGGAAAGTAACGCGTAAGCGGCTGGCCGGCCTTCGATTGCAGGATGATCTCGTCACCGCTGCGAAAGGCCAGGCAGCGGAACCCGTCCCATTTGGGTTCATACAGCCACCCGGTTTCGCGTGGGAGTTCCTTCACCGACTTGGCATCAGATGGAGGATAAGGAGGCTGGATGGGAAGATCAAGCCGGGGGAAAGCATGTTCCAACGCTTCTGCGGGAATGGCGGTAGACTGGATGGAAGCGGAAGGCTTGGGTTTTTTGCGTGAGGCAGGCATCTTAGCCAATTCGATGCCTGACGATGGTGGGAGGTCGGCCCGTTTTGTTGTCTGTTCCGCTAACCCGTCTATTTTCGTTTTCGATATCGGGGCGTTTTCGATGTAACTTAATGTGAGCGTCTGACTCCCTATTTCGCGAGGAAAAACAGAGTGAAGAAATTTATCCTGGGACTCATTGTTGGTCTGCTCATACCGGTGGTGGGCGGTTATTTGTATATCAAGATGGGAATGATGCCGGTGGCGACGGCTTCAGCGCCGTTGCCCATGGAAGCGACGATTGCACACATGGCGCTGCGGGCACGCGTCTCCAAAGAGGCGCCGAAAGATTCTCCTGTGCCGGCGGACGAAGCGAACCTGATCCAGGGCGCGCATGTTTACGTTGAGAACTGCGCTTTCTGCCACGGCTTTCCCGACCAAAAGGCCAGCTTTGCGGCTAAAGGCATGTTTCCCCTGCCGCCGCAGCTTCTGAGTAAAGACGACATGGTCACTGACGATCCGGTGGGCTCAACGTATTGGAAGGTGTCCAACGGAATCCGCCTGACCGGCATGCCCGGATTCAATGAGATGCTCACACCGACGCAGATGTGGCAGGTAAGCCAGTTACTGGCCCACGCGGATAAGCTGCCGGATTCGACCAAAGCAGCGCTGGGCAAGTCTGCGGCCATTCCCGTTGCCTCCCCGCCGCCCGCAGCTCCGGCGCAACAGCAAAAATCGAAAAAGAAGTAGCTGGCCGTAACGTATACGCTGCGCTTGACCCCAGATTGGTTACTACGCTGCTGAATCGGCTGATGATCACCCGAAATCTCGGGTGGAAGGCTTCAGTGGGCGAAGAAAAAAGCTGAGCGCCGCCGCAGTTACGCGGCGGGCCATCGGCAAGGGTTAGAGCTTCTCGTGGAATTCGCAGGCGGAGCAGGAAATAAACATGCCGCCGGCGGTGTTGCGTTCGCGATCCTTCACGCGCTTTACGATGCGGGTCGGCTTGCCGCACTTGGGACAGTCCGTGCTCTTGGTCGTGTCCATGATTTTTTTGCGGTCCGCCGTCTTGGCGATCTTAGCCATGATTTGAGTACTCTCCTGATGTTTGGGTTCTGCGGCTTATAATTCGCCGCTGGGCAATGCGGTGGTAGAAAAAGGACGCACGCCGAAAGACCTGGTCCCGACCCGCAAACAATGATTTTACACTGGCCGGGCGTTTTACGTCTTGCCCGAGCCTAATATGTGGAGCGAAGCGAAAGAATTAATGGACATGTAACGCTTTCCTCATTTATCAATCAATATACAGTTACAACACTAATGCTCAGAGGGAGATTCATGGGGAGATTGATCCTGGTATTATTCGCAGCCGCGGCCATCAGCGCCTTTGCGGCCGACACCACGGTGAAAGGCTATCTGGTCGACCTGTCTTGCGCCGCCGAAGAGGGCCAGAAGCCGGGCTTTGGCGCGAGACATTCCAGGGACTGCCTGCAGATGGACGATTGCGCAAAGAGCGGCTACGGCGTCCTCACCGACGACAAAAAAGTGATCAAGTTCGATAAAGCCAGCAACGAGCAGGCAAAGAAGTTTATCGCTGACCTGAAAAAAACCAAGGACCTGAAGGTAAACGTAACCGGAACGCTCAAAGGCAACACGATTGCCGTAAACAAGATCGAGTTACAGTAGCAACAGTTCTTTCATGTGTTGATGGACTAAGGTCCCGTGCGAGCGTGGCTTTTGCGGAGTTTGCGTCACCTTGAAAAGGCGCAGCGCTCTCGTGCCTGCGTTAAAAGCGTTTTGTCGAATACATCCCGTTCTCCCATCGGCCCATCTTTACCGGCGTGAGCGCGTCCCCGAATATGGCGGTTATCGAAAGCAATATTCCCGCGCGGCTTGACCGGTTGCCGTGGGGCCGGTGGCACTGGCTGGTGGTCGTCGCGCTGGGCATAACGTGGGTCCTTGATGGGCTTGAAGTCACACTCGCGGGCGCCTTGGGCGGAGTGCTGGAGCGCGCGGATACGTTGGGTCTCACCGATGCCCAGGTCGGCGCCAGTGCCACCTTTTATCTGTTAGGTGCAGTTACCGGCGCACTGCTCTTTGGTTACGCCACAGACCGGATGGGCCGCAAGAAACTATTTACCATCACCCTGTTGCTCTATTTGACAGCCACGGCGCTGACCGCCCTCTCCTGGAACTTCGCTTCTTATGCTCTATTTCGCGCTTTGACCGGCGCAGGTATTGGAGGAGAGTACTCAGCCATCAATTCCGCGATTGACGAACTGATTCCTGCTCGCGTGCGCGGCCGGGTTGACCTCATTATCAACGGCAGCTTCTGGGTTGGAGCCGCCATCGGCGCAGCGGCGACTGTGGGCTTGCTGGATACGGGCATAGTTCCCATTAGCATAGGCTGGCGGCTGGCATTCGGGATTGGCGCAGTGCTGGGCCTGATCATCATTTTCTTGCGTCACGCGGTTCCGGAAAGCCCACGATGGCTCATGATCCACGGACGCGAACAAGAAGCCGAACAGATCGTCACGGAGATCGAACGCAAAATCACCGGCGGCTCAGGGAGCTTGCCTCCACCTAAGGGGATCATCCGTATCCGCCCTCGCACTCACACACCGCTACGAGAAATCTGGCATGCAATTGCCTACCAGCATCGACGCAGATCCCTGCTTGGCCTGGCCCTGATGGTCTCGCAGGCATTTTTCTATAACGCAATCTTCTTCACCTATGGCCTTGTGCTGATCAAGTTCTATGCTCTACCCGCGCAGAAAGTGGGGCTCTACTTGTTCCCATTCGCTTTGGGTAACTTTCTGGGTCCGTTAGTGCTCGGTCGTCTCTTTGACGTGGTTGGACGCAAGCAGATGATCACGCTCACATACATCCTCTCCGGAGCGCTGCTGGCCGCAAGCGGTTTCCTGTTCCAACAAGGTTTTCTCACGGTACGCACACAGACCATTGCCTGGACGGTGATTTTCTTTGTCGCTTCGGCCGCCGCCAGTTCGGCGTACCTGACAGTGAGCGAAATATTTCCTCTAGAGATCCGCGGCTTGGCGATTGCGATCTTCTATGCCTGTGGCACATTGACCGGCGGAGTGGCAGCACCTTACATTTTTGGCTTGCTAATACAAAGCGGATCGCGAACCAGCCTGTTTTATGGATATCTTGCCGGCGCAGCCCTCATGATTGGAGCGGGACTGGTTGAGGCCTGGATTGGCGTAAGAGCGGAGCGGACCTCGCTGGAAGACATCGCCCCTCCCCTATCGGAAACCATATATCCATGCAAAAGCAACGCATGAGCCCTCATGCATGTCTGCCGCAGGATGATGCCTTCCTATTGCTTTTTAATTTCGTCTCGACCCAGCGTTCTTCAAGCACGGCTACCAGTTTGACCCTGCCTCGGGCCTCTGCTAGCTTGGAGCGTCAGCACCTGGGCGCTTCGCGCTTGGTTTTGCCCTGCGCCCCGGACCCAAATAAAGAGGAGCTTTATGCCCGTCTTTAAGTTCAAAGGCGTGGATTTCATTGAGTTGGATTCCCTGCTTTCAGACGATGAGCGTCTGGTGCGTGACACCGCCCGCGGATTCATTGAAGACAACCTGGTGCCGATCATCGAGGAGTGCAACCGCGAAGGCCGCTTCCCGCGGGAACTGGTGAAGCCTATGGCCGATCTAGGGTTCTTTGGGGCCAGCCTCAAAGGTTACGGCTGCGCCGGCATGGGCAACGTGGAATATGGCCTGGTGATGCAGGAGCTGGAGCGGGGTGATAGCGGTGTGCGCTCGTTTGTCAGCGTGCAATCAGCGCTGTGCATGTATCCCATCTATGCTTTTGGCAGCAACGCACAAAAAGACCAGTGGTTGCCTCCCATGGCCAAGGGAGAAAAGCTTGGATGCTTCGGCCTTACCGAGCCTGACTTCGGCTCCAATCCCGGTGGTATGCGCACACGCGCGGTCAAGTCCGGCAATGAGTACGTGCTAAACGGAGAAAAGATGTGGATCACCTCCGGCTCCATCGCCGATGTTGCGATTGTCTGGGCCAAGTCCGAAGAGCATAACGACCGAATTCGCGGCTTCCTGGTGGAAACGAACCGGCCCGGCTTTAAGGCTTCAGACGTTCACGGCAAATGGTCGTTGCGAGCCTCTGTGACCTCAGGCCTTTCCTTGCAGGACGTTCGCATTCCAGCGGAAAACATTCTTTCCAAGTCCGATGGGTTGAAGTCTCCGCTGGCTTGCCTGAACCAGGCGCGTTATGGGATCGGCTGGGGCGCGATTGGGGCGGCCATGTCCTGCTATGACACGGCGTTGCAATATTCCAAGATACGCAAGCAGTTCCGCGACCAGCCTATTGCATCTCATCAGCTTGTCCAGGAAAAGCTGGCCTGGATGATTACCGAGATCACCAAGGCACAACTGCTGGCGTTGCAGGTGGGCCGGCTCAAAGATGCGGACAAAGTTGGGCACCAGCATATTTCCATGGCCAAGCGCAACAACGTCTGGATGGCGCTGGAATGCGCCCGCATGGCGCGCGATATCCTGGGCGCAAATGGTATTGCTGACGACTATCCGGTGATGCGCCACATGATGAATCTGGAGTCGGTGAAAACGTACGAAGGCACGCATGATATTCATGCGCTGATCCTGGGCGAACACGTTACCGGTATCAGCGCATTTTAAGTCGATTTGATAGAGGGACAAGCGCTACGGAGCAATCTGGATAAGAGATGTTTCGCGCCGTCATCCTGAGCGGAAAGCCGCTCCAGAATGTTGGTCGAACTTAAGCCACCAGCGCGTAGTCGAAGGACCCCGAGAATGTTTGTTCCGTTAGTGCACATCAAGGCGTTCTCACCGAGCTGTTCTGCGAGAACTCCCTGACACAATATGGCCACGGAAACATTATCAGGATCCTTCGACTCGTCCTTATCCGCTTTGCGAACTCGGACCCGCTCAGTATGACAAAATCTGAAACTTAACTCTGATTGAAGAATTGGAGGTCGTTATGGCGACCCACGTTGCGGAAAAACATGCAGCCACCAAGAACCTTGCCAACCAGATGGAGTTCGAGTTGGCGCTAGAGTTTGCCCGAGTAGTGGAAGAAGCCGCCATCGCTTCCGCCCACACCATGGGCACGGGCGATCGCCACAAGGCCGACCAGGCGGCCACGGAAGCCATGCGCGCCACCATGGATACAGTCCCTATGCGTGGAACCATCGTGATTGGCGAAGGCGAACGCGACGAAGCTCCGATGCTTTATATCGGCGAGCAGGTGGGAGCAGGCTGGCATGACGGTGAAAAACTCCCCCACGTTGATCTCGCCGTTGATCCGTTGGAAGGCACGAATCTGTGCGCCACCGGAGCGCCCGGCGCAATCACGGTTCTGGCTGCGTCAGAAAAGGGCGGGTTGCTGAATGCGCCGGATTGTTACATGGAAAAAATCGTGGTCGGTCCTTCCTGTAAAGACGCCGTGGACCTGGACGCGCCGGTGGAAGACAACTTGAAGGCCATCGCGCGCCGCCTGAGCCGCGATGTTGCCGACCTTGTGGTGGTGGTGCTGGACCGGCCACGGCACGAAAAACTTATTGACGACATACGCAAAGCTGGGGCGCGTATTCGCCTGATCACTGATGGCGATCTCTCCGCAGGTATCGCCGCAGCGGTCATTGGCACGGGCGTTCACGTAGTAATGGGCAGTGGAGGTGCGCCTGAAGGCGTGATCACGGCTGCCGCCATGCGTTGCCTGAACGGCGAGATCCATGCCCGCCTTGTTATCAATACGCCGGAACTTGAAGCCCGCATCGAAAAAATGGGAATCAAAGACAAGAAAAGAATCTATACCGCCAAAGACCTGGCCCCGGGCAAGCACATCGTCTTCGCCGCCACCGGCGTGACCGATGGCGCGTTGATGAAGGGAGTGCGGTTCTTCGGTGAAGGCACGCGTACATCGTCCATCGTGATGACCCGCCACAGCGGCAAAGTACGCTTTGTGGAAAGCATTCATTTGGCCAAGAGAGCCGACGTGAAAGTCAGGTTTGCATAGAACTCAGCGCTGGGGAGCAGTGACAAAACCGATAACTAGCCGCAAATCAAACAAAGAAACGCGAATAACATCTCTTAACTTCCCACTCGCGCTCTTCGCGTTCTTGGCGTTCTTGGCGTTCTTCGCGCTCTTGGCGTTCTTGGCGGCTAAACTCTTTTGCAGATCAATGCCATCCGTGTTTATCAGTGGTAAGGTTTTCTCCTAAGGTTTTGGCGCCCGCGGCATGGGCGGCCAGTCTTTGGGCGAACCCTGATACAAAAACTTCGCCGTCTCATACCGCTTGGCGCCGTCATGCACAACATATTGCCGCGCCTTCTCTCCCGCGTTCGACCATAACGACACGCCGGCATAAGCGCCGTCCTTGCGCAGGATGTAAAAGAACATGCTGATATACGCCAGCCTGGTCATGTCATCGTGATAGTTGCGTGAAATCCGCTTTAACGCATCCAATCCCGCTTCTTCCGGCGACAGGCCGCGGCGCATGTTCTCCACAATGGTATGCGCACCCACGATCTTGATGTTCTCTTCGCCATTGCCGGTCGCGCCCGCAGCGCCTATGTCCTGATCGCAATAGCAGCCGGCGCCGATGATGGGCGAGTCGCCGCAGCGTCCAGGCAGCTTCCACGCCAGTCCGCTGGTCGTGGTCACGCTGGACATTTCATTCTTTTCGCTGAGTGCGGAGCAGTTGATGGTGCCGGTTGGCGGATAGAGGACTTTGTGGATCGCATCCATGCGATCTTCTGCGGCGATGCCCAGATCGGCGGCGGCAGCATACATCTTCTGAATTTGCTGCGGCTGGTTCGCAATGGAACTGCTTTGCAGCGGCGCGGGCGGCTTCCAGTTAGGATTAGCCAGACCTGGCCCCCACCAATCCTGGTTGGAATGCGTTTCTTTCCATAACAGCCAGATCTTGCGCGAATGTTCTGTAAGGAGATTTTCTTTGGGGAAGCCCATGGCCACGGCGAAGCGGGTGGCGCCCTCGCCCACCAGCATCACATGACCGGTGTGCTCCATCACCGCGCGCGCCACTGACGCCACGTTCTTGATGTCACGCACGCCGCCCACGGAACCCGCCCGACGCGTGGGGCCGTGCATGCAGCAAGCATCGAGCTCAACCACGCATTCTTCATTCGGCAGTCCGCCCAGGCCGACGCTGTCGTCGTTGGGATCATTTTCCGGGCCGCTCACCACGGTGATGGCGGCTTCCAGGGTGTCCGCGCCGCGGCGCAGCTTTTCATAGCCGGCGTCAATGTGGTCATAGCCGTTGCGGGAGCAGATCAGGATGTTCTTTGCCGGAGACGTGCGCGGCACTTTCAGGTTCTGCTGCGCGTCCTTGTTCTGTGACGCGTCCGTGCTCTTGGCGGCTTGGCCGGCGGCCAGCGTTGCGGAGGTAACTGCCAGACCGGACAGAAAATCTCTGCGTTTCATGGGGCCTCGCTTTCGTATTGAACGAAACGCAGAAGCATACCACTTTTTTTGAAGTTCCGAACGCAGCGAGGAATCCCTATGCCAAATTGAGCCAGAAAGACTTACGAGACATGCAGAGGGCATGACTATCACGGCAGGATGTACCGAGATTTTTCGTGTCGATAGGGATCTCTCGCTACGCTCGAGATTGCAGGAAAAGCTATACCGCCATCTTTTCCGCAGTGTTCCGGTCAGCGCGGAAGCGCAGCAGGGCGCCGACTTTCCCTGCTTTCTCCAGTTCAGGATCGCCGTCAATAAACTGTATGTCAGCTCCGTTGCGGAGGGCCAGGTCTACCAGTGCGTCAGAAACGTCGCTGAGTTCGCGGGTTTCATGGCCGCAGACAGCGCAATGCTTCACCATGCGCGTATCCAGATGGCGGCAGTTGGGACATTCCACCGCCTCTGCTTTGAAATCGTGCGCAATTAGAAGCGTCTGCACTTCCTGCCGTTCCAGCGCGTTGAGGACATGGCGAAGTCCTATGGCGCCAAGGGCGTTGCGCTGCGCTTCACCAATCGTTTGCTGGATCATCTGGCGCCGTTCCTGCTGCAACGCTTCATTCAGCATCTGATTGGCCTTGTCGCGCACTTCTTCCGCAGCGGCCACCATGGGATCCACCATGATCCG
>JBARMK010000279.1:0-14139 GCA_049802395.1 Candidatus Angelobacter sp. | reverse complement strand
TTTCTAGCGTAGAATACACCCCCCCCAGATTTTTTCTATGCCATAGCCATCGCCTTGCTTTCGCTGGCGACAACTGCCGCAGGGCCGTAAACAAAAGACTTCCACGCAGGCCAAACGCGTTTCCCCGTACCTTTCACAAGGTGCTACCTTCTTAAAAGAAGAAGGTCTCATCGTGATGCGGTGGATCAGGCCAGGTTAGGGCTCCGCGTCACTTTAGGCAGGTTTCTATGCTTGGCAACAGAAACAATAGAGCAATGAGGGCCATCCACATCAATATCCCACTTAAAAAACTGCGTTCGTTTGATGTCGCGGCATTTCTAGCCACCAGCGGCCTGGGCAGAACGATTGTTCATCTCGCCAACAAAGAGCGGGCCTTTTCCCAGGGCGATTCGGCTGAAGACGTTTTTTACCTCCAGAGCGGGCGCATCAGGCTCAGCGTGATCGCCCGGACAGGCAAAGAAGCCACCATTGCATTACTGGCTCCGGGTGACTTCTGCGGCGAAGAGTGTATCGCCCTGGCCCACCCCGTTCGCGTGGCCAGCGCTTCGGCCATCACACCGTGCGCTCTCCTCAAGATCGACAGGAAAGAGATGCTGCGCGCTTTGCATCAGGAACATGCCTTCTCTGATATTTTCGTCGCCCATCTGCTCGCCCGTAATGCCCGGGTGCAGGAAGACCTGGTCGATCAGCTTTTCAATTCCAGCGAAAAACGTCTCGCCCGGATCCTTCTGCTGCTGGCGCAGTTTGGCAAGGATAAAGCTCCGGAGACGGTGATTCCCAAAATAAGCCAGGAAGTGCTGGCGGAAATGGTTGGCACCACCCGCGCGCGCGTCAACTTCTTTATGAATCGCTTCCGCAAACTCGGGTTTATCGCGTACAACGGCTCCATTGAGGTCCACCCTTCGCTATTGAGCATCGTCCTTCACGATTGATCAAGATTCGCGGGAGTGCTGATGCGGCTTGTCGATTGCCCAGGGGAATCATCTGCTGAACCAATTAGGATTGCTCTGGCCGCTCGCCCATTTGTCTCTTTGCCCGGCCACGGTGTACAGTCCAGCCGGCCGGGTCTTTTGCGGACATCCGGCCTTCGTATTCAGCCGCCTGCTTTGCCGTCGAGGGGAGCCAGTATTCAAATTGCCAGACACCCTTCGCGGTCTCAAGGCTCGCGGAATCTAAATCCCTGATCATGTCAGGATGAATTTCTATTTCACCCTTTGCTCTGAAGAATGGACGCACTGCGGTCTTTCTTGCCGCTTCCGGATGAAGACGCTTGATTTCAGCGTAACGGCGCAGGGCCGTCTCTTTGGACAGGAAAAACTCCAGATGCGTCTCCCATATATCAGGATCGGACTTTCCCGTGTAATCGATCTCGTCGTATTTATCAAAGCTATCCATTGGCCCGCCCTCTTCTGGGTTCACACTTGTGCAGTTTGAATTGTGCCATGCCGTCAGCCGGATCTGACGTGTGAAAATCTCGCCGGCAGGCAGAACACACAAAGCTACCCTCGGTATCACTATCGTTTTTTTCAAATACTAAGGTACGTCCAGGAGGCAGCGGTAGGAAAGTATTCTGTTTCACTTGCAGCCAATTATATACGCCGTGGATCCAGAACTCGGGCGCTGGGGGCCCCGGTAGCGCAGCCTAAGCCCTCCGCTTAATCACTTGATTTCTTGCACTCTCTTTGGCACTGTGCGAAACGGCACATCTCTTCCACTCCGAAGAGACTATGCTTGCACGGATGACTGTGATGAAGATGAAGAAATGCCCCACCTGCATCGGAATGGGGTCTTGCGATGAAGGTGATCCGTGTCCTTCGTGTGAAGGCACCGGGGAAATCCCTACTGATCAGGTCATCATTGATGAGCCATGCCAGCCCGCTGTGTTTCTGCCCAAACCACCGGCCTCATCTGGAACCTGACTCGCTGATCGTTTCCGCGGTGTGCCACGCTCAGAACAGCGCTGGGTAACAAACGGTTGCGAACCGGCGAATGAACCGGATGCGCAGCTTACTTGCACCACAAACGCCCAGTCACTGCTTCAGGGCGTATACTGATTACACAACCGAAGACTCTTCACGCCCATACCCGACGCTGACCCTTCTTTTTGCAGAAAGTAGTTCTTAATGTTTCCTGGTCCCTTTTATGGACTTCTGGGGCGCAGCGTCCCTGCGTTCCAGCCGCTGCCATCCCCTGGCAATTCAATGCTTGCTAAAGCTAACCCGTCCCACGCTCACGGGGAGACAACATGAAAATGGTCTATTCACGACGAACCACATCTGGAGACTACAATGTTTCATAATGCCTTTTCCCCAAATTCAGAAGTACCTGAAGATGGCGTATTTTGGGTGCACCATTACCAGCATCGCGAAACGCATTTAGTTCAAATCATGCGTGGGGAGCAGTTTCCTCCTTGCCAAAAATGCGGGGAGCGGGTGCGTTATGAGCGTACAATACATGACCGGTCGGCAGACCACATAAGCTTCGATATGGATTTTAAGAGCTGATTACGCTGGCAACAAAAATCGCTCGGTTTGTTTGGCTGATCGAAGAATTTCTTTTGGCGATCAGATATTATTGTTGCTCCCTTGCCACCGTTGTGCAGGAAGGAAACTCGCATGTCGTTCAAATACCGGATTCTCGTAGTAGATGACGAACCTTCGATCCGGGAAATATCCGAAGTACTCCTCGTCAAGAAAGGGTACGAAGTCAGGACTGCTGGGGATGGTTTTGAGGCGCTAGTGGAGCTACGGCGCGCCCTGCCGGATGTCATTATCTCTGATCTGACCATGCCTAACATGAGCGGGTTCGAACTGCTCTCGATCGTGCGGCGAAGGTTCCCTCAAATCCCAATCATAGTGATTAGTGCGGCATTCACCGGCCTTGCACCCGGCGCTGTGATCGCGGATGCATTTTTCTACAAAGGTGATTACGCGCCGGATGAGCTCTTCACCAAGATTGCTGAGTTGCTTGAGCGTTCCCCGCTGCGCCCACACCTCGGTAGGCCGGAAAGAGCGCCACTCTGGATTCCACTCAACAACGAGGGCTACTTTGTAGTGACCTGTACACAGTGCTTGCGTTCCTCCCCCGTGGAGGATGAGCACGATTCGCAGGAGTTGCGTGAAACCACGTGCATTTATTGCGATTCAAAGCTGCAGTTTCTTGCCCATTCGGCCGGCAATCGCAAGGTATCGAACAAACGGGCGTAATCCTCACCTCTTTTGGGACTGTTCGGAGACTTCACCTTTTCCCGTGACGGTCGATCCTCAAGGGTCGTCATGGGATATAGATCCGGCGCTCACACAGAAGTAACTGCGGGCCGCGAAGGATTGAAGCTAAGCCACAGGTGCCGATGCGCTTATCGTTGCGCTAAGTACCTCGACCGGCTCCGACTAGAACCTCGGAGAAGCAATCATTGAGGTCCATCCTTCGCTGTTGAGCATCATCCTTCACGACTAAAGGGACCACCGTCCATCGCGGCAGCCAGCGAAGCGAGAGTTGAGGATTTGCCCTCCGCTCAAGAGTGTGCAACTTTGAACAGCGCGCTTCCTCAAATAACTATAATCTTGAATACGAACCCATTGCACAATGTCTAGAAGGCCCAAACCCAAAGTCGCGGTAATGTGGATCAATCCGCATTCCACTCTAAGCCGAGGGTATATCACCTGGAATCGGCGCCAAACAGATGCCATGAGTGCCCGGTATCTGGATTTGGCCGAAATCGCCTTGAGAGCAGAGATGGCCAAACCGCAAGCACCTCTGACAAAGGCTAAATCTTAAAAAGCGACAGCTGCCGCGGCATTGCCAGCGTCACAAGCCAAACCCAAATCCTAAAATCGCCCGTCTGATCGGGATGTGCTAATTCCGCCCGATCCGCGGTGTAGCTCAGCTACATCTTTGCGGATGTTCTCATCGCTTCGCGAGCGGCTTCCGCAGCTCTCACCTCCGGCCGGGGCGAAACAATTCCCTGGGAGAAATCGATCACGTACCGGACCGTGTTGGGGCAGAACAGGCACGGCGTCTCCTGGATTTTTTGCACGTCTTCCTTTGTTACGTTCAATGGAAATGACCGCAGACAGTCCGTGCACGTCAGGACCACATAGGGGATGCCGTGTGAGTCTTTTCCATTGCGGGGAATCCACACTGGGGCCGATTCTCTCTTGTGGTCCACCACATGCTCCGCAAAGTTCTGGACCAGGCCGGCCACAATGTTCAAGAGCGTTTCCGGATCGCCGTGCCCCTTGGGATAAAAAGCGTCGGCAATCACGCCGCCCGGGATTGAATCCTCGGCATGATAAGCGCCGCTCATAGCTATGACGGAAATCTGGGGAAACCGCCGCCGCACCACCGAGAGAAACTCAAACCCGGACATTTGCGGCATGTTCAGGTCGGAAAGCACAATGGCAGGGACCCTCCTCTTCAGTTGCAGAAGAGCGTCAAACCCGTTTACGGCGGTAGTGGCGTCATAGCCTCCTGATTTCAACACCAGCGCGAGGCTGTCCCGAATCGCGGCGTCATCGTCCACCACCAGAATTTCATGTTTCGGTGCGTTTAACATAGGGGAAGCTCCTGATTTCTCTTTCGTGGAAAACGGATTTCGATATACCAATTCTCACATTCAGCAGCTTGCCTGTCTGTCCCAGACTGCACGTGCCCTTTGGCCAAGTCGCGTTTGTGATCGGCACATGGAGTGGTGTACCAAATGCCAACCGGTGTGCAGTTGTGAACAGCCGCAATCTTTGAATGGGGATGCCGGGCAGAACCGGCTAGATGAGTCGGCTCAATCGTGGAGGATGACGTTCAGCAGCGAGCTGTGGATACTCAAGTGGCCGTTGTACTCGATGAATCCCAGTTTGCGGAACCGGTTCATGAAGAAGTTGACCCGGGACCGCGTTGTGCCGATCATGTCCGCCAGCGTTTCCTGGCTTATCTTGGGAATCACTGTCTCGGGCGCGCCTTCTTTGCCGAATTGAGCCAGCAGCAACAGGGCGCGGGCCAGCCGCTTTTCGCTGGAATTGAAGAGCTGGTCCACCAGGTCTTCCTGCACGCGGGCGTTACGGGCCAGCAGATACGATACGAAAACCTCAGAGAACAACTTTTCCTCATGCAACACGCGCACCATTTCGACTCGCTCGATCCTGAGTATGGTGGAAGGCGTAAGGGTCGTGGCCGTGGCCACGCGTTTCAACAGAACTGCCGCGATGCTTTCTTCGCCCAGAAAGTTTCCGTCTCCCAGCAAGGCGATGGTTGCCTCTTTGCCGCGCTTGGAAATCACGCTGAGCTTGATCTTGCCTTTCTGGATGTAAAACACCGCGTCGGCAGCTTCGCCCTGGCCAAACACCTTCTGCCCTTTCTTCAGATGAGCAATGGTGCGGCCCGCACCTGTCCTGGCAAGAAAGACCGCGGGCGCAAAAACCATTTTGGCGGACTTCGCGAGTTCAGAGCGCCGAGATTTAACCGGAGTTTGCATCTACTTCATCGTACGCCTTGATGGCAACGGAAAGCTGTTTCCTTTTGACGAGTGGCTGCCGAATGGGCTTGTCGCTAAACATCCGTATCGTGTGCTGGCTCCGCTTGAAGTGGGTTGTCCACCGGACCCACCGGCAGCGCGTCATGTTTCATCTTCCACATCCACTCCACCGGACGAAAGCTGTGCTGCACCTCAGGCTCCTGCGATTGTTCTGGCCTGAAACCGCATGCGATGCAGGCAGCCCCAACCTTCCTGATGTCTGTTTCCTGGCTGATATCGTTACTCCGCGTGCCCAGCAAACCGGCAATCACCGGGCCATTGCACTCGTCGCAGGGAAACACCGATAGATGGAGATAGTGTGTCACGGTTTCATCCGCGTTCACCAGGGTTCCATTCCAGGTCATGGGAGGCATAGCCCGCGCATTCACAACCGAAGCATCGCTCACCGCAGAAACCCTCTTCCAATTCTTTGAGTTGTCTGGAAAACAAATCTTCTCATTTGACGCGCCACATGTCTGTGCAGAATTGCACAGGTGCCCAATATTCCAAACTAAAGGCCGCGCGGCCAGTTGATTCTATTGGTCCGGCGGCGGCGCCGCGGCGGCGAAGGCCATCGGACGCGCACTCGCGTCGGCCTTGTGACTCTCTTCCATGTGGGCCTTGAAGGCTGAAGTAACTTTCTCGTGTCTTTCTTGTGTCGTCAGCCTGCCTCTGGCGGAAAAACTCTGGCGGCAATCGGAGCATCGCCATGCGACGGGATTGCCGTCTATCTTTTCCAGCACGATTAAGTGAGGCATGGGATAACCATCTCACAAGTAGCACCTACAGGATGTACAATTGAGGACACACGATAAAGAACCACCATCGAGAGCAGGCGGGTGGCCCACGCTTGTCGGTTTTCATTTCGAGTAGCAACACCGTTAGCCACACCGTGGGTGCCCCATCCTTCGTCGCTCTTGCGAAGGGGGGATTCCAAACCTTTTGCCGTACCATACCTGATTTCCATATGGATCGCTCTCTCCTCTGGGACGAAATGCAGGGAAAGTTGCACGTTCTACCCGGCTTTGGCATCTAATCCAAGTGGCTGCTAAATAGGTTGAAAATTCGCGCAAAGTAGCGAATCATGGAAGACAGCAGCCACAGGTGTTCCCATGTTACGCCGTGCCGCACTCGTTTTTTCCCTGATTTTAGCCGCCTGCAGCCTGGGTGCGGGCCAGTCCACGCCCATTACTGTAACTCCCACCAAAGGGCCGGACATTCCCACGCAAGGGCCTCCGATTTCCGCGCCTCTGCCCAGTGACGCTCCGCAACTCAAACCGGCGGAGTTGGATTCACGGCCAAGTCTCACCTCCACTACCAAAATGCAGCTCATCCGCGTGCTGGACGCCGAGTTTGTCCACGTACGCAAATATTTCCCCGTCGGCGAAAAGGACATGATGATCGGGGATGACGGCACGGTCAGGCCCGGAGATGCGCAACTTTACAAGATGGCGCAGATCCAGGGTACGGCCGCAAAGGTAGGTGATCGGGTACAAATCACCAACATCCTCTTCCGCGACAAATCCATTTACTTTGAGATCAATGGCGGTCCCAGGAAAAAATCAAAGTGGTACCAGCACATAGAAATCGGCATGGGCGGCTCAACCGGTGGAGTAGACCCTAATGGAGATAGGCCGACCGGAGCGGCAATCACGGTGGAGTTCAAGAAGCATGTGCCGGAAATGACCGGCGCCGAATTGAAACTTCTCCTGGGGCCGGTACTCGATTTTTCCGTCAAAACGGCGGCAGAGGTTTTTGTTGATACCATGCCTCCAAAGATTAAGGCAGCGGTGAAGAGTCACGAAGTTCTTGTTGGCATGAATCATGACATGGTAGTTATGGCCAAGGACCGCCCGCAGCAAAAAGTGCGCGAGAAAGATGAGCAAGGCCGCGACTACGAGGAGTGGATCTACGGCGTGGCTCCTCAGGACGTGGTATTTGTCCGTTTCATCGGCGACGAAGTGGTCCAGGTAAAAATAGCGAAAGTCGGCGGGCAAATCGTCGTAAAAACAGAAAAAGAAATTCAAGTTGTAGATGGCGTGCCCACCATGGCCGCGCTGAAATCAAGCACGTCGCCGCAGGACGTAAGTGGCGCGCCTCAGCCAGACCAGCCGGCGCATCGGCCTACACTAAAGCGGCCCGACGAACAGCCCGAGCCTGTCGTCCCGCAAGCCAATGGAACTTCCGGCACGCAGGCGCCAGATCCCCACCAGGAAGAGCCGCAATGGGGTACCGGCGGCAAACAATCGCCGGCCAGCCCGCCACCGCCGAACAGCCAGCAGGCGCCTTCGGAGCCGGTAAAGCAGCCTCCGCTCTAATGAGCTGACGCAAAACAGAACAGCGGTTTACACTAAAGATGTGAAGATTGCGCTCGGGCAGATCAACCCCACAATTGGCGATTTCAGCGGCAATTCAAAAAAGATCATAGAATCCGCCCGCCAGGCCCAAGCCCTGGGCGCGGCCATGGTCCTTTTTCCCGAGCTTGCCGTCTGCGGATACCCTCCGCGTGACCTGCTGGAGAAACCGGCATTTGTGGCCCGCAGCCAGCAGGTGGTCAATGAAATCGCCCAGGCCGTACCGCAGATCGCCATCATCTGCGGCTTCGTGTCACCGGCAAAAGTGGAGACCGGCAAGTCGGTAATGAATTCGGCGGCTGTGCTGCGCGACGGCTCGGTGCAGTTTGTCCAGTCGAAAATGCTGCTCCCTACCTATGATGTCTTTGACGAGCTCCGCTATTTCGACCCTGCCGAGTCGCAGAAGCTGTTTCTCATCGGCAACAAGAACGTGGCGCTGACCATCTGCGAAGACGCCTGGAATGATAAGCATTTCTGGCATCGCCGGCTCTACCGCGTGGATCCTGTGGACGAATTGCTGCATGCGGGCGGAAATCTGGTCCTCAATATTTCCGCATCGCCCTTCCACCTGGGCAAGCGTGAGCTGCGTCGCCAGATGCTTGCAACCATTGCGCGCGATAACAAGGTGCCGGTTCTCTTCGTCAACCAGGTGGGCGGCAATGACAGCCTGATTTTTGATGGTTCAAGCATGGTGATCGCGCCCGACGGGCGCATTGTTGCCCAGGCTAAATCCTTTGTGGAAGATCTGATCGTCTTTGACGCAGAGACCATGCAGGGCGATATGCATGAGCAGTTTCCGGCCGGAGATCCCAGCTCTTACGCCGCACTGGTGCTGGGCACGCGCGACTATGTGCGCAAATGCGGTTTTCGCAAGGCCATCCTGGGGCTGAGCGGCGGCATTGATTCAGCCCTTACCGCAGCCATAGCTGTCGACGCGCTGGGCAGGGAGAACGTAACGGGCATTGCCATGCCCAGCCAGTATTCTTCTGAAGATAGCGTGAAAGATGCGCGGGAGCTGGCGTGCAAGCTCGGTATTCGCTTTGAAGTCATGCCCATAGGGGAGATTTTTTCTTCCTACCGCCAGTCTCTTGGCCCCATGTTTGCCGGATTGCCTGAAGACGTGGCAGAAGAAAACATTCAATCGCGAATTCGCGGGAACATCCTGATGGCCATGTCGAATAAATTCGGAGAGTTGGTGCTCACCACTGGCAACAAGTCAGAGCTAGGCGTCGGATACTGCACTCTCTATGGCGACATGGTTGGTGGTCTGGGCGTGATTTCTGACGTGCCCAAAACCATGGTCTATAGCCTCAGCCGCTACGTGAACTCGCTCAAGCCGGTCATCCCGCAATCCACCATTAACAAACCTCCGTCCGCGGAACTGCGTCCCGGGCAGAAGGACTCTGATACACTGCCGCCCTACGAAATCCTGGATAATATCCTGGAAGATTACGTGGAAGATTACCGCACTGCGGAACAGATTGCCGCTGAGCGCGGCTATGATGTGAAACTGGTGGCTGATGTGATCCGCATGATTGAACGCAGCGAGTACAAGCGGCAGCAGGCAGCTCCCGGATTGAAGATCACTCCCAAGGCCTTTGGCTTTGGACGGCGTTTTCCTATCGCTCAAAAATCGGAAGTCTAAATATAATGAAAAAAATCAAGCAGCTTGTCTTTTTAATCTCCATCTCTCTCACTTTCGCGCTGGTGGCGGCCCAATCCACCACCCCACGCAAGATCTCTACCAAGTCGCCCGCAGCCGCGCAGAGCAAGCCAGCCACGAAAACGAGCGCACCTGCCGCGGCGGCCCTACCCAGCAAGGACGATGTGGACGCCGCGCTCAAACGGACCCTGGGCTATGATCCGGGGGTAGGCTGGACGATCTATGATATTCGCCAGTCTCCCATCCCGGGCCTGGCCGATGTCACGCTTTCGATCAACAAACAAGCGTCCCAGCACATTTATGTATCTCTAAGCGGTGAGAACGCCGTCATAGGCGAAATAATCCCTTTTGGGACCAATCCCTTCGCTCCAGCCCGTGCTAAGCTGCAGGGCGCATTCGGCCCCAGCCGCGGCAGTTTGCATCCTCAAATCCAGATCATCGAGTTCAGTGACCTGCAATGCCCGCACTGTAAGGCCGCTCAGCCGATTGTGGAGAAACTGCTCACTGACTTTCCTCAGGTGCGCGTCACGTTCCAGCAGTTCCCTCTGCCCGCATCACTGCATCCCTGGGCAATGAAGGCCGCCCAATATGCCGACTGCGCGGGACAGATGAACCAGGATGCGTTCTGGAAGTACGTTGACAGCATCTTTGAGAACCAGGGCGGCATCGCGCTGGCCACCGCCGACGACAAGCTCAAAGAGTTGGCGACCGCCGCCGGTTACGACGCGGAAAAAATCGCCGCGTGCGCCGCATCTCCTGAAACCGATGCACGAATCAAGAAATCGCTGGATTTGGGGCAGACACTGGATATCAACCAGACTCCTACGATCTACATCAACGGCAGGGCAGTGCTGGGTCTCGCCGGTATTCCCTATGAGCAACTGAAGACCCTGGTGCAGTTTGAGATTGATCACGCGGGCAAGTAGTGCAAAGGATTCCGGGTCGCAATCAGTGTCATCCCTTCGCCGGAAAAGTGAAAATCAGTGGTGCGTGTTACGGGTTCAACGTCCAGAACACGCCGCTGCCATTATCGTGGAATGGTTTCCGCACCACGTGCGGGGTCACCACCATCAACAGCTCGCTGTGCGTACGGTCTTTGGAGTTGGTGCTCAATAGGGAGCGCAACCCCGGCAGTTCGCTCAGCAGCGGAAGACCCTGAGTAGAGCGGATCTCCTGCTCACTGATTGAACCCATGATTACTGAAGGTTCGCCATCCTGCACCGTGATGGTTCCTGAATACGAGCGGCTGCTGATATCGGGAATGCTGTTGATCTGTAATGCGCCTAACCCCTGAATTTGCAGGTCCAGGAGCAGCGTCACGTCGCCGTTCGTGTGATAGTGCGGCGTGGCCTTGAACGTCAGGCCCAGATCAACATAAGTGAACTGGGGTGTGTTGCCAATCTGTGTCTGACCCTGGCTGCTGAACGCTACGCTGGTAAACGTGCTGTTCACGATCGGAAACCGCGTGCCCACTCGGAACGTCGCTGCCTCACCGTCGATCGCGCGAAGCGTTGCATGCTCCAGATTGGTGGCCGTCGAACGGTTCAGCGCAAGTTTCGCGCTGATGTTGGGAACGGTGAACCCGGTCAAACTCAGGCCCTTACCAAAAAAGAGAAACGGCGCCAGCAGCGGTGAGCCGGCCAGATTGCTCAGCGCGGAAGGCGGTATCTTGCTCGGATCGATAGTGCCGGTCGCATTCAACTGATCGATTACTGGCTGCGCGTCAGTGCCCAACACCCGCCGGATCTCTGATGGAATATTGAAAACCTGAAAACCGGTTGGCAAGTTGATGCCCATGTCGCGCAGATTGTCGGTATTAATCTCAAACTCTTTGATGTCGAGGACCAACTCCGGTTTTGCGTCCATCAGGTTTTCCAGCAGGCTGGCCGCCGCTTCCACCTGCTCCCGCGGCGCGCGAATGGTAATCAGGTTCCTGCTCGGTTGAATGTTGACCAGCTTCATGTCAAAAATCGTGCGCAGCACGTTGACCAGGTCATTTAAATCGGTTGGCGCGGCAATGTTGCCGATATAGAGCGTGCGCATCGCCATGCGCTCATATTGCTTGCGCATTTCCAGGCTGTCGGTGGCGACCATCGCTTCGTAGCTGGAAATCGGCGACCAGAAAGTCTTGGTCATCTTCCCTGCCAGGTCCATGGCCGTGTAAAAATCCACATTGTCCAGATCAAAGCGTAGCGAGCGGTTGTTCATGTTCTGATCAAACCGCATGGTGATCCCGAACGCCGTGCCAATCTGGATATATAGCTGACGGGTATCTCCCTGCAAGTGGAAGCTCTTTTTGCCGGCCGCAGGCTGTAGGTTGATCTCATCCACTGATGCCAGAAGCTGCACCAAATGCGCGTGCTCCGGATCGGAGTCGGGCGGCGCCACATCGTGGAGCCGCTGGGCGACATAAGAGTTTTGCGGGTCCAGATCCAGCGCAGAGCGGAAATGCTGTGAGGCGCCACTTGAATCTCCGTCCGCAGCCAGCCGGTTGCCTTGCTCCAAATGGCTCTGCACGATCTGCTGGCGCAGAAGCTCCGCCGTGGTGATGTATTCAAGATTTCCAGGAACAAGCTCCGCCGCCTTGGTTGCGGCCAGCAGGGCCTCGTCAATCTTGCCCTTCTTTTGTAGTTCCAGTGCGCTCTTGAAATCTTTATCCGCTGCCTTCAGGTCCTGCTTGGATACCACGGGTTTCGGCTTTTCCGCACCCATACAGGCCAGACAGGCAAAGAGCGACAGGATGGCGAAGCAATTCTTCATTCGGGAAGATTCATTGTAACGTTAACAAGAACGATTCTTGGCAGGAATATTGCGGGCAATTACCTAAGTTTTGAAACAATTCCCCGTAAAAGCCAGAAGATCAGTTCCACAGGCAAAGCAGGCATCGGGCGCGCAAGCCATCAGGTCAGAAAAGCTAAAAATGCCGGTTGCCAGCGCGATTACCGGAGCTCCAACCGCACGGGCCGCTTCCACATCGGAAGGGGTATCACCCACCACCGCCACGACTGCCTGCGTTCCCAGGCGTTGTCGGGCCAGTTCAATTCCATGACGAAAAATGTCGGCGCGAGACTCCCGCGGAAAAGAGAACGAGCCAAACGCAAACGCTCGCCGCAGGCCGGCTTTCTCCAACTTAAGCCAGCCAATGGTCTCTAGGTTTCCTGATGCGGCGCCCAACAGCTTGCCCCGGGCCTGCAAATGAGCAATTAACTCGGAAATGGACGGGCAAAGCTCCGGGCGCAAATCTTCGGCAGTGCGCTCCACTTCCGCGCACATCAAAGCGACGATCTGCGGCATGTGCGTATCAATGGCAGCGTCATTCAGTCCCGCCCGTCGCAGCACCGCGCGCACAATGCCGGGATCGGTATTCCCGTGTACGGGCACTCCTTCAATGTTGAGATTTAGGCCCAGTACTTTGCGCATAGCATGCTGAAAAGAAAAGTAGTGGACCGCATCACGGCTGTTGAGCAGGGTTCCATCAATATCGAAGAGGTAGCAGTCAGCCGCATCCCAGCGGAACCCGGGACGCACAAATACTTTCGGGCCGGCCAAGGGTGGCACCAGAGTTTGCACCTTACATTGGATTCAGATTGCGGCAGCATAGGCTGCCGCTGGCTAGCGGACCAGCTTTTGCTTGTCCAGTGGCACGGGCTTTTCACTGCGGACGGGACGGCGGCCCCCATCGCGCAACTGGCGCACATCCAGTTTTAGCTCCGTGATGGTCCGGCTGAGGGTATTGCGGTGCATGCCCAGTTCGCGTGCCGCCTTGCATTGGTTTCCGCGATTCTGTTGCAGGACGTTCATGATGAAGCGCTTCTTGAATTCACGCACGGCCTCAGAGTAAAGAATGCCGCTGCTGTACATCTGTGCCACGAGTCCTTCGAGCTGGTCCTTCACAGATTCTCCCTCACTTTCCACATGCGCCGTTGATCTTTTTGTTTTTACTTATTCGTAGTTCCCGGACCAGGCCCCCCGCGGAGTTTGGAGATTCCAGCGCGAAACTTCTGGCGCACGTCGGAGGGCGCCAGCCAGCTTGCGCCGCGTCCCGCCACCAGAAAGTAACCCGCCAGTTGCGAGCCAGACAGTTCTTCTGACTCAGGCACAAACGCCGTGATCGCCATTAACCCGGCAGTCACGATCACCATTCCGCGAATAAAACCAAACGCCGCTCCCAGTGCCCGGTCCACTGATCGAAGTCCTGCTTCATGGACCACCCATCGTGTGATCCTGGCTATGGCCCCTGCCAGCAGAACTACCGACACAAAAATCGCCAGAAACCCCGCCAAGTCGGCAACCGCCGGCAACTTGACGTATCGCACGAACCATGGGGCAAGTTTGCCGTACCCCCACGCCGCCAGCAGGAAACCCAGCACAGCGCCTGCAAGGCAGATAATCTCAAAGAAAAAACCCTGGGTCGCCGCCAGCAGCGCCGAAAAAAGCATGATCACGAGAATGATCCAATCTAACGCGTTCATGCCATCAGCGGCTCAACCTGCGGGCAACTCACGCCCCGCCAGGACTGTATATGCCTGGATGTATTTCTCACTGGTCTTGCGGGCGACATCGTCCGGCAAACCGGGAGCGGGTGGCTGCTTGTTCCACTTGATCGCTTCCAGATA
>JBARMK010000278.1:0-24297 GCA_049802395.1 Candidatus Angelobacter sp. | reverse complement strand
CTCGGACATCCGGTAGCGTGAGCGAATAAAGGAGATTGAATGGAGCACTTATTGTTTCATCCTGTGGGATTTGTCGCGGCCCTCTTCCTGCTTGAACGGCAAGCCGAAAGCGGCCAACTGAATCCAGCGGTTCTCATCGCGTCCCTGTATGTGTTCGCGTTGGCCGCCTTCCTGGGTTATCAGGTGATCTCGCGCGTGCCGCCTCTGCTGCATACGCCGTTGATGTCGGCCACTAACGCTATCTCCGGCATCTCGCTCATCGGTTCTCTGGTCATCGCCGGCTCTAAGTACGACCATCATCAGACACTTGCTTCTATCCTCGGCTGCGCCGCGGTGACCTCGGCCATGATCAACGTGACCGGCGGCTTCCTGATTACGGATCGCATGCTCAAAATGTTCCGCAAGAAGGAAGCGGTCAAGCCGGAGGAGAAGAAGTGAGCCACGCGCAATATTTTCTTGAAGCCACATACCTGATTGCTTCTTGCCTCTTCGTCCTCGGACTGAAAGGGCTGAGCCATCCCGACTCCGCGCGCCGTGGCATGATCATGGCCGCCGCCGGAATGGCCGCTGCGGTTTTCGGCACTCTCTTCCACCCCGACATTCACAACTACCTTTACATCGCCATCGGCATGATCCTTGGCTCCAGCATCGGCATTCCCATGGCCATGGTGCCCATGACCGCCATGCCGCAGCGGACTGCGCTTTCCCACGCTTTCGGCGCGCTCGCGGCATCTATGGTCGGCGTCGCCGAGTACGTAATCCACGGCTCCAGCCTGGGCGGAGTAAAGATGGGCGCGCTCGGCCTGGAAGTCATGCTGGGTTCTCTTACCGTTACCGGTTCTCTGATTGCGGCGGCAAAGCTTCAGGAACTGATGCGCGGTACCCCCATCTTGTTTAAGGGGCAGCAGGTGGTAAATCTTGGGCTCTTTATCCTGATGATCGGGTCCTTCATCGCCTGGCTGATCAACCCCGCAACACCAATGCTCTTCTACACGATGGTTGGCTGCGCTTTTCTTTTCGGCGTCATGCTGGTCATCCCCATCGGCGCCGCCGATATGCCTGTCGTCATGTCACTCCTGAACTCTTACGCCGGCCTCTCTTCCGCTGCTACGGGATTCGTTCTCGGCAATAACGTGCTCATCATCGCCGGTACCCTCGATGGATTTTCCGGCTTCATCCTCTCCATCCTGATGTGCAAGGCCATGAACCGGTCTATCACCAATGTTCTTTTTGGCGGCTTTGGCGCTGTGGCAGGCACCGATCAGGGCAGTACTACCGGCTCTATGCGCGAAGTGAGCCTGGACGACGTGGCCGTGCAGCTTGCTTACGCTAACCAGGTGGTTTTTGTTCCAGGCTACGGTATGGCTACAGCGCAGGCACAACACGCCGTCCGCGAACTCGGCAATCTGCTGGAAGAGCGGGGCATCTCAGTCAAATACGGAATACATCCGGTTGCCGGTCGCATGCCGGGACATATGAACGTCCTTCTCGCCGAAGCCAACGTTCCTTATTCATCGCTCTACGAAATGGATCAGATCAATCCCGAGCTTCAAGCCACCGATGTAGCGGTCGTCATTGGAGCCAATGACGTGGTCAATCCTGACGCACGCGATAACCCGCAAAGCCCCATAGCCGGTATGCCGATCATCGAAGTCGATCGCGCCAAGTCCGTGGTGGTGCTGAAGCGCGGCAAGGGCAAAGGCTTTTCTGGCCTGGAGAATCCACTCTTCTTCAAGCCCGTCACCGGCATGCTCTATGGCGACGCCAAAACCAGCCTCACCAACCTGGCCCAGGCGGTGCAGAAAGTTTGACAAGGACATTCTTTGAGCAAGAGTGGGAAAACGACGGCGCACCTCAACAATGGAAATCTAAGCTCGCGCAATCGCAGCTGTAAACCAGTCCCGCAGGGGACGTAACAAGCTCTAGCCCGGCACGAAAGTGCCGGGTATGCTTCATAAAAATGATAAGTCCTGAAGGGACGGCACAAAGAGCTGCATGTTTGCTTCTCGTACCAATTGGAACCTCAAACCTAACCCGCTTGCCGACGCGCTGGCGCGCCATCGCGCAACCGGCCGCAAGCTTTTGGACCTCACCGCTTCCAATCCCACCGAATGCGGCTTCAAATATGACGCGCCTTCAATCACTCGCGCCCTCTGCACGCCCGCGTCATTGCAATACCACCCCGATCCGCGAGGCCTCAAGATCGCTCGCCAGGCCGTGAGCAATTACTACTCAGCCCGTGGCAACCAGGTCACCCCAGACGATCTTCTTCTGACCGTCAGCACCAGTGAAGCATACTCGTATGTCTTTCGCCTGCTCTGCAATCCCGGCGACGAGCTGCTGGTCCCCACGCCCAGCTATCCACTCTTCGATTTCCTGGCCGACGCAAACGACGTAAAGCTCATTCGCTACCCGCTCTTCTACGATCATGGCTGGCACATCGATCTCCACTCGCTGGAGCAAGCCGTCACGCCCCGTGCGCGAGGCATTATCGTAGTTCATCCGAACAATCCGACCGGACACTACACTGGAGAGCAAGAGACCGCCCAGCTCAACCAGCTATGTTCCGCGAACCAGATAGCCATCATTGCCGACGAAGTCTTTCTGGACTTCGCACTGACGAATAGCCCGCAACCGAGTTTTGTCGCTAACACCGGCGCGTTGACCTTCACGATGAGCGGCGTATCCAAAATTTCCGGCTTGCCGCAGATGAAGTTCTCCTGGCTTGCAGTGAACGGCCCTGAAGAACCGAAAAGGGAAGCGCTGGCCCGCCTTGAGATGATTGCCGATACCTATCTCTCAATGAACGCACCTATCCAGCTTGCTGCACCCGCCCTGCTGGAGCAGCGGACAAATTTCCAGCAGCAGCTCATGACTCGGGTGCGCAAGAACCTGGCCGAGCTTGATTCTCAACTTACACTGGCCCACAACATTAACCGCTTGCAGGTGGAAGGAGGCTGGTATGCCGTTCTGCGAATCCCAGCCACTCGTCCGGATGAAGAACTGGCGATGGATCTACTGGAAAAGCACGACGTTTACGTGCATCCCGGACACTTTTACGATTTTCCCGGCGATGGTTATCTCATTCTGAGCCTGATCACCCCAGAGCTGGATTTCAAAGAAGGTCTACGTCGACTCTTATCGCCACTGTAACGCGCTGCTGTCATTCGTTAACAGCACGAAAATCCTTACCCTGTCGTCCTGAGCGGCACCTCGCGATGTAAGGAGCGAGGTAGAGTCGAAGTTGAGCCGCTTTGGGGGCGTTCAGGCCCGCAGGCGAAATCCTGAGCGCAGCGAGGGAGCTCTATACCAATCTGAGGATCTCCCTCTGCCATGCTGCATCAGGGAGTTCTCTCCACACGTTTTCATCTGGGCGACAGTCAGGCGGGTTCAAATCATGCTGCTTCTCAGCGTCAAATCCCCCACGCCAATGTGCGCATGCAGATGGTACTTTCCTGGCCCCACCGTTCTAAACGAACGCCAAACACCGCTTTTGATGGCTTTGAACATAGGCGCGTCCACGTCGCCCATGTGCACAGAAAAATCCGCTTGCGCGTAGTCCTGCGGGCGCAGCGCGTTCAACTCCAGACTTCCGGCTCGGACCTCGATGTCCTTATTGCCTTCAACCTTGCCCACATGCAGATCGCCGGCGTCCATGCGCACCCGCAGGTCAGTCTTTCGCGGAATTTCAATCACTGCATGAAAGTGCGATTTTGATCCGGCAATTTTCAGGTAATTCTGCCCGTGTCCTGAGCCGATCTGCACCTCAATCTTGCTCTGGTCTTCAGGCTGGTTCTCCTGATACACCACGGCAATGCTGTCTGACTCGCTAGGAACAATCTGATAGTCGCCTGAGTTCAATTCGATGCTGAGTGGCCAGTTGGGATCGGGTTTCAACTCGTAGCGCCGCTCATGGCCGTTTTGTGCGCACGCCATTGTTATGGGTAGAGCGAGTAAAAAAAGCAGGAGTCTTTTCATACACGCCTCCTTGCATCCTATATACGCCGGTAAGACTGGAAAGGTTCCTGAAAGTCTTGAATTTATTTTGCCGGCTTAAGTGCTGGACTTATTTTGTGGGCCCGGGGCCTGACTCCCGCAGCTTGTACCGTTGTATCTTTCCTGTGGCCGTCTTCGGCAATTCCTTCACTACTTCAAAGGTCTGCGGACACTTATAAGCCGTCAGCCTGGAGATCACATGCTGGCGAATCTCTTCAATCACCTGCGCCGTTCCATTCGAGCTGTCCTTGAGCACAATATAGGCTGCGGGCTTTACCAGTTGATTGACGTCCGGGTTTCCGACCGCCGCTGCCTCCTGCACCATGGGGTGCTCCAGCAGAACGCTTTCAATCTCTACCGGACTCACCCACATGCCTTTCACCTTCATCATGTCGTCAGTGCGCCCTACGTACCAATAATAGCCATCCGGATCGCGGTAGTACTTGTCGCCTGTCCGCACCCAATGCCCCTGGATCGTCTCTTTCGTCTTCTCGTGCTGGTTCCAGTAGCAGGAGCAGATGGCGTCGCCTTTGATCAGCAGGCTGCCAATTTCTCCGTCAGGAACATCTTGGTCATTCTCATCCACGATGCGCGCCTCGTAGCCGGGTAGTATCTGCCCGCTCGATCCCGGACGCACCGCTCCCGGCCGGTTGGCAATGAACATGTGCAACGCCTCGGTAGAGCCGATGGCATCCAGGATCTCAACCTTAAAGCGTTCCTTGAAGCGATGGTAGATTGTCTGGGGGAGCGCCTCTCCCGCGGAAACCGCATAGCGGATCGTCGAAAGGTCGAACTCCGGGCCGCCCTCACGCCGGTAAGAAAGCAAAGTCGCGTAATTCGACGGCACTGAGAAGAAGAGCGTCGGCTTATGTTTCTCGATCACCGAAAAGATGTTGGGCGGTGAAGGTGATCCCGGCCACAGGATGCTGGTTGCACCCACTGAAAGGCCAAAGTACATCCCATTGCCCATGCCATAGGCAAAGAACAACTTGGCCACGCTGAAAAATCGATCATCCTCGGTAATCCCAAGAATATTCTTGGCATAAAGCTCTGCGCACACCACCATGTCGTGGTGCAGGTGAACGCAGCCCTTGGGAAATCCTGTACTGCCGGAAGAGTACATCCAGAACGCGGTGTCATCTTTGGTCGTCGGTTCAGCCTCAAGTTCCGGCAAGCTTTCATCCAGCAGCTTCTGTAGCGATTGCGTTCCTTCCTGCGCCTGCCCAAATACCACAATCGTCTTCAGATAACGCAGCTTCTCTTTGGCAATCGCCTGCACCTGCGGCAACAGGGAATCGCTCACAATCAGCACGCGCGCCCGCGAATCGTTCAGGATGTATTCGTATTCCTGCGGCTTGAGCAGGGTATTCATGGGAATCGGTACCGCGCCCATCTTGATCGCGCCAAAAAAACAATAGACAAACTCCGGAGTGTCCAGTAGCAGCATCCCTACGCGCTCTTCCTGGCGCACGCCAAGTTTCTTGAGCGCATTGCCTGCGCGGTTGACTCGTTCAAAAAGCTGGCCGTATGTGACCTGCTCGTCGCCGCACGCAAAGGAGATCTTGCGCGCGCGCCCTTCACTCATGTGGCGGTCCACAAAATAAGTGGCTACGTTAAAGATTGTCGGTAGTTGGATCGATTTCATGCGTTGCTTACCGGCGCGCCTCGTAACCCAATGGCGTTTCATTCCACCATAGCTATTGAAATGAACCACTTAACTCTCAAATCACCTACTAAATTCTCGGGGAACTTCCACCCCTCCGTCGCCGTACCACTTACCATCGTGGGGAATTCAACCATGATAATTTTGCGGTTCCGTTAATAACAAGGTTCTTCTCACGTCAGTTAATCAGAGGAGCACCGTACTAAATTGCAGGCCACAATGCAAATAACGCAGGCGAACATAGCAGCCATGGCTGGAGAACCCTTGCGTCCGGGGCTGGAGCAGATGTTTCTCGAGCACAAAGACCTGGTATTCCGTGCGGCATATCGCATTACCGGCAATGCCAGTGACGCTGAAGACGTCCTGCAGACCGTTTTCCTGCGTCTCGTCCGCTTGGAACAATTTCCCGAAGTCACCAATCTTCCGGGATATCTGCACCGCTCCGCCGTGAACGCCTCTCTGGACCTGCTGCGTGGAAAAAAGGATTCACAAACGCTCTCCCTCAATGAAGGCCCGGACCGGCCGGAAGCGGTCTCAACGGACCATGGACCGCGCGCAGCCGAACTCAGAGACTGGCTGCGCCATGCGCTGGCGCGGGTCAACCCCCGCTGGGCGGAGATGTTTGTGCTTCGATTTATAGAGGATTACAGCAATCGTGAAATAGCCGGAATCATGAAAACCTCGCCTGCCGTGGTTGCTGTGTTGCTGCATCGTACGCGTGCTCTGCTGAAGAAAGATTTCAAAGGACTGACAAGAGGTACCCGATGAAGCATCAAGACAACGATCCAAAAGAGCAGCTCGAGCAGGCCCTGGCCGCCTTGCGCGCCGACCAGCCAGAGAATGACGTCATGAGCGCTGCGGGCGCACGTGTTTGGCAGCGCGTCAGCCAGGAAGTCTCCTCCGCCACCCAGGCCGAAGCCATTCGCGGCTGCGGCGATGTGAGGAACCTTTTCGCCCAATATCGCGGCGGCCAGCTCTCCCCCGCCCGTGCGTTGTTGGTGGAAGCCCATCTGCATGATTGTCCTGCCTGTCGTCGCGAGGCAGAAAATGGCCAACGTGAGCGCAGCATGTTGCTTCCCTGGAAGCAGGAACTGCCTCAGGTCAAAAATACCGGCTTTCGTTGGGTCGCCGTCGCAGCCGCGGTTGTGGTCTTCGGAATCACCACCTATTTCCTCCAGGCCAATTTCTTCAGCGGACCCAAGGGAATGCGTGCTCGCGTAGAATCGCTTAACGGCGTTCTCTATCGCGTAGGCTTCAGTGGCGAGCAATCCCTGAAAGTCGGCGACGAGCTCACCGAAGGCGAACACGCACGCACCGCCGGCGGTTCCCATGCCATGCTGCGCCTGCGCGATGGCTCTTTGGTCGAGATGAATGAGCGCGCCGAATTCGGCGTCTCAATGGGCCGCAAAGATACAACGATCCAACTTGCTCGCGGCAACATCATCATTCAAGCCGCCAAACGCTCGACCGGTCATCTCTACGTCGATTCCCAGGATTGTCGCGTATCGGTTACGGGCACGGTCTTTTCCGTTAACGCCGGCATGAAAGGTTCGCGCGTCTCCGTGATTGAAGGCGAGGTCCGCGTGGCCGAGGCCGGCGCCGAAAAGGTTCTCCATCCCGGCGACCAGCTCTCCACTAACGCCAGCCTTGGAACGGTTCCAGTCAAGCAGGAGATTGCCTGGAGCCAGAACCTGGATAAGCACCTAGCGCTCCTGGCAGAGTTCGCTCATCTGAGCAACAAGCTGGAAGCCGTACAGATGCCGGGCGTGCGTTACCAGAGCCATGTGCTCGCGACTCTTCCCGCGAATACCGTGCTCTATGCCGGCATTCCCAACCTGGGCGACGCCGTACAACAGGCCAACAAGCTCTTCCAACAGGAACTGCAGGAATCCGCTGTCCTGCGCGACTGGTGGCAGCAGGCGCAATCCAGCAAGAAAGATGGCCCTGAATTTGGCGAGATCATCAACTATGTTCACGACTTGAGCCAGTACCTGGGCGATGAGATCGTATTCTCTGTAGCGCTCAACGGTCACGATTGCCGCCCGCTGGTAGTTGCTCAAGTCCAGCATGATGGCCTGAAGCAATTCATTCAACAGGAAGCCGCTAAATACGCATCCGCAAGGTCGGGCGTGCGCGTAGTCGATGAGCAGGAACTGAATCAGCTCACCGTACAAGCAGCAGGGAAGCAGTTGCTCATCCTTGTCCGTCCTGACTTTGTCGCTGCAGCAGCCGATGCGGTCACTCTCAAGCAGTTTGTTGCCGGGCTCAATCAGGGTGGAGGCTTTGCCGCAACTCCGTTCGGCCAGCGCATGGCCGCGCAATACCAGAATGGCGCAGAGATTCTTTTTGGCGCCAACCTGGCCGAGATGACTGCGTCGCACCGGTCGCAAAGCACAGAACACAATTCAAACTATGAACTAACCGGCCTGACCGACGTTGAATACCTGATCGCCGAACGCAAAGGAAGCGGCGAACAGCTACAAAATCGCGCGCAACTGACCTTTAAGAGCCAGCGGCGCGGCATGGCTTCATGGCTGGCGGCTCCAGCCCCCATCGGCGGGCTGGACTTCGTCTCTCGCGACGCCGGCGCAGCCGCGGCTTTCGTCTCCAAGAGCCCATCCGCCATGCTGGACGATATTCTCAGCATTGCCAACGCCTCGAATACAGATGCTTCGGCCAACATTGCTCGAGGCGAATCAGAGCTAAAAGTCAGGTTCCATCAGGATCTGGTGGATACTCTTGGCGGCGAGGTCACAGTCGCCCTTGATGGCCCGATTCTACCCACGCCTTCGTGGAAGGTGATAGTCGAGGTGAATGATCCCGGCCGCCTGCAATCCACGATCCAGCAGCTGATTACCGACGTGAATGATCACGTCAAGGCTGAGCATCCGGGCATCACGCTCGACCAGCAAACCGCGAACGGGCTGGCTTTTTATACAATTCGCTCGCTCGATGCAACAAAAGCGGTTGAAGTTACGTATACCTTTACGGACGGCTATATGATTCTCGCTCCCAGCAGGGCACTTGTCATGAACGCGATTGCGATCCACCAAAGCGGAAACTCTTTGGCACAGTCTGCCGAGTTCCGTGCCCTGTTGCCGCAGGACGAGCACCCCGACGTTTCCGCGGTGCTTTACCAGAATCTGGCGCCGGTCATAGGCCCCATCGCCCAGCAGCTCTCGCCTTCACAGTTGCAGTCTTTGCAGCAACTGGCGGCGGAAACCAAACCCAGCGTCGTGTGCGCTTATGGCGAAGACAATGCCATCCGCGTAACCACCAGCAGCCGGCTCTTCGGCTTTGACCTGAACACATTGGCTCTGTCCACGCTGATGAACGTGGCCCAGCCTGCGCATGCGCACCGTACTGTGCGCTTCCATTAGGATTCAAGGCGGATGCCTGCAATCATTGAAATGCAAAACCTGACAGTGCGACTGGGCAATCGGACCATTCTGGATCGGTTGAACGGCTCGCTGTCAGGTCGTTGTATCGGGCTGCTGGGGCCTAATGGCTCGGGCAAATCAACTTTAATCAATACGCTTCTGGGCTTTTACCCGCCGGTCGCCGGCGGCGCCCGCGTTTTAGGCAAGGAAGTCCAGCAAAATCTACGCGAACTGCGCGCCATGATCGGTTACATGCCGGAGAGCGATGCCTTCATAGCTGACATGAGCGGCGTCCGCTTCATACGTTATATGGCCGAGCTCTCGGGACTTCCGCGGAGTGAAGCCATGGAACGCGCCCACGAAGCTTTTTTCTATGTTGGCTTGGGTGAAGCGCGATATCGCAAGCTGGGCACGTACTCGTTAGGCATGAAACAACTGGCCAAGCTGGCCCAGGCTATCGCGCACGGTCCGCGGCTGATGTTGCTTGATGAACCAACCAACGGTCTCGATCCCGAAGCGCGCGTGCGCATGCTGCAACTGGTGCGCGAAATCCGTGATACCGGCGAGGTCACGGTGCTGATCTCTTCGCACCTGCTGCGCGATATTGAAGAATGCTGCGACCAGGTATTGATCCTGAAAGAGGGCCGGATCGCCGCATTGTGCAATCTGGAAGAAGAACGCAAAGCCAACCTCAAATTTCTGGAACTCGAAGTCACGCAGGGCAACGGCTTTCTTGAGTCGGTGCGCGGACTGGGCTGCGAGTGCGCCAGCTTTGGCGCCGGCCGCGTGCGCATCATCCTTCCTGACAACATTGATCTCCGCCAGATCTATCGCACCGCCGCTGAACACGATGTGCAGATTCGCCGGATGAACTATCGCCGGGACACGCTGGAAGACATCTTCCTGAAAGCCATGTCCGGAACTCCGCCGCCTCCTCCAACGCAGCAAGGGAGCGCCAATGGCCGTTTATAAACGCACGTACAAAGCTTATCAAGGGCCGCTCACGCCGGCGTGGTCGCGCTTTACCGTGCTCTCGCGATACGGCCTGAGTACGTTGTTCAACTCGCGCCCGTTCACGGCTTACACAGTCTTGTGTTTCATACCATTCCTGGTCGGGCTGGTCTTCATCTATTTTGTCCATAGCAGCACGGCGCAACTGGTTCTTGGCGTGAAATTCGGGCCTGGCGCTCTGGTGAATAATTTCTGGTTCGTCGGCTTTCTTGGCACTGAAGCCTGGATGGGCTTTCTTCTGGCGGCCTGGGGCGGTCCGGGCATGATCACCAGGGACTTCGCCAATCATTCCGTTCAGCTTTACTTGAGCCGTCCGCTTTCACGCGCCGAATATTTGTTCGGCAAAGCCTCGGTGCTCGGCATTTTGCTTTCGTGCACCACCTGGGTTCCTGCACTTCTTCTCTTTTTTCTGAACGCGCAACTGCAGGGGCACGGCTGGATCTGGGAGAACTTCTGGATGGCCGGCTCCATCATTCTCGGTTGCCTGATATGGATCGTCACAATCTCCCTGCTCTCGATGGCTGTCGCCGTCTGGGTGAAGTGGCGCATAGCTGCCACCGCACTTATGTTCGGTGTGTTCTTCCTTCTGCCTGCAATGGGAGCGGTAATCGGCGTCATCCTACGCACGCAATGGGGGCATGTGATCAACTTTCCCATGATGATTACAATCATATGGGCCCATCTGTTCCGTATCGTTGAGTCGGGGTCCAACGTGACCAGGCCCGGTTTTGACGTGGTCCCGCTGTGGGCCGCCTGGGCTTCGCTTCTATCTCTTTGTGCATTCTGCTTCTGGCTGCTCAACCGTAAGCTCCGCGCGCGGGAGGTGGAACGCGCATGACCACCGCCGGCAATAACATTGTTTTCGAAAACGTCTCCAAGTTTTACGGTGAAGTCCTGGGCGTGAACCGCGTGAACCTGACGCTGCCTCCGGGCGTTACCAGCCTGGTTGGTCCTAACGGATCGGGTAAAACCACGCTCATGAATTTGCTGACCGGCTTGGTTCGGCCAACGCAAGGGCGCGTTAGCGTGCTAGGCCTCACGCCGGACGAACCGGAAGAGTTCTTCCGTCACGTGGGCTATTGCACCCAGTTCGATTCGTTCCCCAAAGGCGTCACCGGTTTTGAGTTTATCTATCAGTTGCTGCGGCTGCGCGGCCTTACCTCCAGCGAGGCAAAACGCCTGACGTCGGAAGCCATTGAGCGCGTCAATATGACTGAAGCGGCGCACCGCCGGGTCGCCGGCTATAGCAAAGGCATGCGCCAGCGTATTCGTCTGGCCCAGTCCATCGCCCACCATCCTACTGTCCTGGTGCTGGACGAGCCGCTGAACGGCCTTGACCCCATGGCTCGCGCGGAGTCCATCACGCTTTTTGAAGCCTTGGGCAAGCAGGGCATGCACGTAGTGGTTTCCAGCCATGTCCTGCACGAAGTCGACAAAATTTCTGATCAGGTTGTCCTCATGAGTTTCGGCTATGTGGTAGCGGAAGGACAGATTCACGGCGTCCGCACCGAGGTGAAGGAACATCCCATGCAGATTCTCGTGCGCTGTCCGAACCCGAACCTGCTGGCTTCGCGGCTCTTCTCCCAGAACCATGTCGTGGAAGCTAAGCTCAATAGCGACGGCAGAGGCGTGCTCGTACGCACACGGGACGCCGAGCAGTTCTATCAGCTTCTGAACCGTATCGTTGTGGAAGAAGACTTTCCACTGGAAACAGTCGCGCCCAATGATGACGACGTTAATTCCGTCTACCAATACCTGATCGGAAGTGGTGGAGGAGGCACCGTATGAGCTCAGCCGCCGTAACGCGTCCACGTAAGACCTTTGCTGAAGCTCCCTGGCAACTTTGGGCCTCACAATTTGCGGCCATCCTGCGCATTGAGATCAAGAAGAATCTCTGGATGCGTCGCAGCATCTGGATCTACTTATTGGCCTTCGCCCCCACGGTGATGTTTGGCATCCATGCGCTGACCAGCCCAATGGGCCGCAATTGCAGTATTGCCGAAGATACGCGAGTTTTCGCCTATGTCTTCCAGATGTTCTATCTTCGCGTGGCGATCTTCTTTGGCTGCATGGGTCTGTTCACGTGGCTGTTTCGTGGCGAGATCGTGGAGAAGAGCCTGCACTATTACTTCCTCTCGCCGGTGCGGCGCCAGTTGTTGGTAGCAGCCAAGTTTGTGGCTGGGTTTGTTACTGCGTCGCTGGTATTCAGCGCTTCCGTCATCTTGTGCTTCATCTTTTGTTACGGCCATTTTGGTGCGCCCGGACGCGCTTATGTATTCAACGGTCCCGGGCTAAGCTACCTGATGTCGTATCTTCTTGTCACCGTGTTGGCTTGCCTGGGATTTGGTTCCATTTTCCTGGCGCTCAGCTTGGTATTTAAGAATCCCATTCTCCCTGGAATCGTTGTTTTGCTCTGGGAGACCTTTCACGCCGTGGCGCCTTCATTGCTTCAGAAACTCAGCGTCTCTTTTTATTTGAAGCAGTTATGTCCAGTAACGATTCCTCCGGAAGGTCTCATGGCCCTGTTCACGGTGATTGCGGAGCCTGTATCGCCATGGCTTGCCGTACCAGGACTGATTCTCCTGAGCGCTGCGATATTGATCTTTGCCGGCGCGCGCATACGCCGCACAGAGATCAGTTACCTAGCTGACTAGAACGCAAAAGTCGCACGGGAAGGATGCTGGTATTGTTTGCTTGTTACTGTGGTGCAATTGAACCAATCGGAAAACTCACTTACTTAAAAATAAAGTCGCCGCTTCTAGTTTGCGAGTAGCTCACTCTAAGTGGTAACCTATGCCCGGCTGCGAGGTTTGCCATGTCTCTTCGTTCGACCACCCTTTTTCTTGCTGCCGCATGTTCCTTCATCGGTCTGGCCGCGCAACAGCCGCCGCCGGCACCGCCACAGACACCGCGCCAGGCTTTGCTGGAGATGATCACCGGCGGCCAGCAGGCGGCAATGCGCCACCTGACCGTGGAGATGCAAAAGAGCCTTCAGGATGATAGCAAGAATGGCTCGTTCCAAATGCTTGCATCATTCGATCAGATGAAATCGGCCGCTTCCGAATTTCAGGTATTTGAAACGGGCCAGGTGCTGCTGGCGGCAAACGAGGCCGGCAGCAAAGAAAAGTTTGAAGTTCATGTGGATAGCGATGACCTGAGCGGCGACACGGACAACATGGACTTGTCATTTCACCAATTTCGCGACGGCATTGAACAAGACATTCCGTACACCGCAATGCTCTCGCGTTTTACCATCGGCCTAAAGCGCCAGGAGAATGTTTGGCGGTTGAACGACATCTCGGTCAACATCAGGGTTCCGGTGGGCGATCCCGCCATGTTAAAGAAGGTCGGCGAAAACGGGTTTCCAGGTATGTTCGGCGCGAAAATCGGCGGAGTTTCAAGCGACAAGGCATCAGTGCCCCCGGATATGTCGATCGAGCAAACCTTCATGATGTTGGCTTTTGCCGAAAGCAGCTATGCCATGGCGCATCCTGAAACTGGTTTTTCCTGCAACATGACTGATCTTGCCCAGTTCAAACACTTCAACATTGATTCTCGTATTTTTAGCGGCGAAGCCTACCATGGCTACAAATTTTCCCTTAGCACCTGCCAGGGCAAGCCTGCGGAAAGTTTTCATCTGGTCGCAGAGCCTGTCTCGCCTGCCGCGGGCGCCAAGGCATACTGTACGGATGCCACCCGCAATGTCCGCACCAGTGATGACGGTCGTGGCTCTACCTGCCTGATCTCAGGTAAATCGTCGCACAGCGGCGGAGCCGGGGATACACATACAGTCTTTATGCCTGCACAAAAATAATCTATTTTTGCAGAAAAGGATTTGTCTCGCGCTCTTCGCCGATCGTAGTGACCGGTCCGTGTCCCGGCACGACCTCAGTCTCATCGGGTAGTGCCAGTACCTGCGTGTGCAGGGACCGCATGATTTTTTCCATGGATCCGCCCGGCAGATCGGTGCGTCCGATGCTTCCGGCAAAGAGCGTATCGCCGGCGATCAGCTTCTTCTCCGCCGGAAAGTAAACGCAAATGCTTCCTTCCGTATGGCCGGGAGTGTGGATCACGCTGGACGAGATATCCCCCACCTTCAGCACACGCCCTTGCGCCAAAGCTTCATCCACCTGTACATCTCCGGGCGGCCGCATGCCTACCCAAGCCGCCTGCATGTCCAGCATCTTGAGCAGAGTATAGTCATTTTGGTTCATCAGGATGGGCGCTCCGGTGGCCGCCTTCAGCTTCATTGCCCCGCCCACGTGGTCGATATGCGCATGCGTTATTACAATCTGCTTTAGCGTGAGGTTTTCCTGGCGCAGGATATCCAGAATGCCCTCAATCTGGTCGCCCGGATCAATCACCATGGCTTCGCGCGTCTGCTCATCGCCAATTACCGAGCAGTTGCATTGCAACGGTCCAACCGGAAAAATCTTGTGGATCATAGGAATATGCTACTGGGGATGACTGCGGGTTCCAAACCTGCAGGGAAGCATGACAGCTCCCGCCTCCATGTCAGGCAAAGGCAAAAACAAAGCAGCTCGAAAAGCGGCTTTAAAACTCGCGTTTGCGGATAATTTACTTCTTTGGAGCAGCCGGCGTTTGTACCGTATCCATCACAGACGATGTTCCACGACGGCTGGCCAAATAGGTCAGTGAGATAGAAGTCAGCATAAAAATGATGGCACACCACGTAGTCAGGCGGGAAAACACGGTCGCAGTGCCGCGAGGGCCAAACGCAGTCTGGCTGCCCATGCCGCCAAACGTGGCCGCAATATCGGCGCTTTTTCCGTGCTGCAACAGCACCACCACGACCAGTACCATGCAAACAATCACGTGAACCGTGGTAATAAAATAAATCAGCATTTTCTTTTCTAAACGTCCTTTCAATCTTGGTGCGGAAGGGGGGATTTGAACCCCCACGCCTTTCGGCGCCACCCCCTCAAGATGGTGTGTCTGCCAGTTCCACCACTTCCGCGCTGGCCCTATTTGCACCCACCTGAGCGCTGTTCGCCGGTAGGGAGAAAAGGGGAATACTGATTATAACAAACTCCCTTTGCCTCACCTAGCCTCACGGCTCCTGCTCTCACCGGTCTCGAGACGAGGACTTATGCCTTTTTCCATCTCTCGCCATTCCTCTATTCCTGGCTGGGATGAAAAATTTCTCGTTTATCTCGCTCTCGCTCTTGGCCGCTGCTCCACTATTTCAGGTTCATATCTGGAATGCTCTTAAAGGCGATTCTGGGCGGTGCAGCTTCCCGCACTTTGTGAATTCCTCCCAGATATAAGGTCGTGGACCCATACTTTGCGTTGACGCTGTCCATCACCTCAGCCAGCCGATCAAACTTTCCCGCTCCATACATTTCGTCAAAGAGCGTCATATTGCGCATATTTTCCGGGAGCAAATCGATCAGCGCCACGCTCACCATTACTGGTCTGCGCTTTGGGCATTCTTTCCATGCTTCTTGAAAGATGTTTACCAGGGTCATCGTGTCTTGGCAGGAAGGGAAGCGCAGGCTTGCTTCCCAGACCGGACGGCCATGGTGCAGCCAATAGCCGCTTGAGTTATGCTCTTCCGCTTCCGTCTGATCCTTGGAAAACATGACGAAAATTGCCATTGCACTGGTCCAGAGCTTTTCTTTGCGCAGCCGGACCGCAGCTTTGTGCAGCAACTTCTTGCCGACGGCGCAGGCCTGTTCTGGCGTGCGCAGATCAGGCGGCAGAACGTGTTGGTGGCTGATGCTGCTTTTATGCGATTCGCGTTCGTCAAAATCGCTTCCACGCAACTTCAGCCAGAATCGCGTACCCAGTACGCCGCCCCAGAGCTGGGTCATCTGGTCCATATCGAGCTGCCACAGCTGCTGCATGGTTTCAATGCCCTGATTAAGTAGGCGTTTTTCCATCTGGTGGCCAATGCCGGGCATGTCACGCGGTTTCAGCGAAAAAAGAATCTGCGGAAGCTGGCTGGCTGTAATCGTCACCAGCCCGTCCGGTTTTTGCAGGTTGGAAGCGATCTTTGCCAGAAGCCGATTGGGGGCCAGGCCTATTGAGCATCGTAGAGTTTTCCCAACGGAGTAAATCGCTTGTTTTACCTGCCGGGCCAAGTCCTGAGCATTGGCGACTTGCATGTCCCGTCCGCGAAGGCGGCATTCCATCTCATCGATAGAGACTACTTTTGAAATGTGCAGGCAGTTTTCTTCCACTGCTTTCAGGATTTGCTTGTGATAGTCCACATAAATTTCATGCCGGGCCACCACCACATTCAGGTCAGGACACTTCTTTCGCGCTTCCCCTAGAGCAGTTCCGGTGCTTACGCCAAATGCCTTGGCTTCATAACTGGCGGCAATGCAAACCGTCGAATCTGCATCCACCGTTACTACAGCCGTAGGCTTACCACGAAGGTGGGGCTGGACTTCCTGCTCGACAGAGGCGAAGTACGAATTCATGTCCACAAAGAGCCAATTTACCTGTTCCGTTACGTGAGTGGCGCTCGGCATGATAGAGCGAAGATAACACGTATAGAGAACAAAAAGCAAATAACATCTCTGGATCGGATAAGCGCCTGAGCCGTGGTGCAGGCCAAATAATCTGGAACAAGCAGACTGGGTAAACCCCCTATACCTAATTAGCATGCAAAAGAGCTTATGCGGACTTCACTCCTGGGGATGACACCATCCTTTGTGTCCTTCGTGTCCTTTGTGGTTAAAGCTTTTGGTTTTCCGATCACCACCCCCACCCGGCCTTTTTCCAACTTGTGTTGCAAACAAAACACTTTCGCAATTCGACGCTTGGGTCTCCCTTGCGTGACGCTTGGGTGACCCTTGGGTCTCGCTTGGGTCACCCTTGGGTGATCCAATCCCAACCCCAGACCCAATCCCAATCGAATTTGTTGCTTCGCCAGGTCTGCTAAAGGCCAATGGCTAAGAGCTAAAGGCTAAGATTTTCAAAGACCCTGCGCATCTCGGCGCTGCCACACTCTAGCGCAATTCATGCCGGCAATCACGCGCGAACTAGTTCACTCGCAGCGGACATGTCTTTTGCGACCCTCTGCTTAACATGGTTCATTGTCCAATTGGTCAGGCGTTGTACAGACTTATTTTCGCGCTCCCTTTGACCAGGCGTTGTACAGATTTATTTTCACGCTCCCTGAGCGATCTTTAGATCGCAAAGCCTGAGTCTAGAGAAGGGGACCTCTGCTTAACGAGGTTCATTCCCCCAATGGCCACAACAATCTTTTTGCGTGGCGGGCTTGTTCCTTCGTCAGTTTGGTCAAAAAAAGTTCCTATCTTGTCATCCTGAGCGCAACCGGGGTCCCCGGCGCGTGCGGTTTTCTCGCGCTGGGGTGGAAGTCGAAGGATCCCGAAGGTGCATATTTCTGTCATACAGCGTCAGGGAGTTCTCTTGAAGTGCTCATCTTCCGCAGGATTGACAAGAATACAGAAAGCACTCAGGCATTCGCGTTTCCGGCCGGGTTTGTGAAAGGGTTGGAACAACAAGTAATGGGTGCGATAACAAATACAGGCCGAGTTAGGGTACTTTGTTGATCCGCGACTGACTAAGACCGATGAATACGAGTATCCCACTCAAGTTAAAGGCGCCGACTGATCTTCTGGCTAAACGAAGCGTCGTTCTCTAGAATCGACCATTCTGTCCGCGGAAATTTGTGATTTTTCTCTACCACTTCACAATCGCCTCAAACGACTTGGGATCCAAACTCGCCCCTCCCACCAGCGCGCCATCAATTTCCGGCTGTGACATCAAAGCCTTCGCATTTTCAGGCTTGACGCTACCGCCGTACAAAATCTTTATTTTCGCGGCCACTTCATCTCCAAACGCTTCCGCAGCTTGGCTCCGGATCACTCGATGCGCCTCCGCCGCCAGCTCCGGAGTCGCCGTCTTGCCTGTGCCGATCGCCCATACCGGTTCATACGCCACCGCAATCGTATGGGCCCCGCCGCCTGATATCTCGCGGAAAGCAACGCTGCATTGCCGGCGCAAAATGTCTTCTGTCACTCCAGCTTCGCGTTCCTGTAACACTTCACCCACGCAGACAATCGGTTTCAATCCCACCACCAGGGCGGCCCGCAACTTGCGGTTCACCGTGTCATCGGTCTCGCCAAAGTATTGTCGCCGCTCAGAGTGGCCGATAATCACATGCGAACACCCCACGGCGTGCAGCATGGGAGCGCAGACTTCACCAGTGTAGGCGCCCTCGGTTTCCCAGAACATGTCCTGCCCGCCAACGCCAATCCGGCTATCACGTGTAGCCTCCACCACCGCGGGGATGGAGATGAAGGCGGGGCAGAGAACAATCTCGTCTCGTGTATGCTCCCATACCAGAGGCAGAAAAGCTGAGACAAAGGCCTCCGCCTGCTCCGGCGTCTTATGCATCTTCCAGTTGGCGGCGATCAGCTTTTTTCTCATGTAGAAGCAGGCTCGGGAGTGATCTGAAAATGCGGGAAGTCGCGCCGTAATTCTTCAGCAGCCCGCGCATAAGCCTTGTGTGTGCGCTGATCGAAAAGCACAAAGCGTACCAAGGTCAATGATTTGGGCTCATGCAGCAGAGCAGCTACCGCGCGCAAAGCAATCTGCGCAGCCTGGTCCACCGGATAGCCGAAGGCCCCAGTGGAGACCGAAGGAAAGCTTATACTCACGCAACCCTTGCGGACGGCCTCTTCCATGGAGTGGCAATAGCAGCTTTCCAGAATCTGTGGCTCATTGACGTTGCCGCCCTGCCACACCGGGCCAACCGTGTGAATCACGTATTTAGCTTTAAGGTTGCTGCCGGAAGTAGTTACTGCCTGTCCCGCCGGCAAAGGGCCGCGTTGTTGGCGAATTTTCTTGCACTCCTCCAGCAGCGCCGGCCCGGCTGCGCGGTGGATCGCGCCGTCCACGCCGCCTCCACCCAGCAGGGAAGAGTTGGCGGCATTCACAATTGCGTCGGTGGACTCGTCGGTAATGTCGCCCATGACTAACTCAAGGACGGCCTTGGTTCCGATTCGATATCGCAAGCTTGACGCCATGCTATTTGTCAGTCAGAGCTTCCACACCCGGCAGCTTCTTGCCTTCCAGGAACTCCAGCGATGCGCCGCCGCCAGTAGAAATATGTGAAATCTTGTCCGCCAGGCCGGATTGGTGCACTGCGGCCACGGAATCGCCGCCGCCAACAATCGAGGTGGCCCCGCGGTTCGCCGCAATCGCCTCGGCAATCTTCATTGTGCCCTTGGCAAAGGGCGCTACTTCGAACACGCCCATCGGTCCGTTCCAGACAATCGTCTTTGCTCCGGCAATTTCTTTGCTGAATGCAGCAATCGTTTCCGGCCCAATGTCCAACCCCATCTGCCCTTCCGGAATGCCTTGATCGGTTTTTGCCACCTGGGTCGTCGCGGAGGCATCAATCTTTTCTGCGATCACGTTGTCCAAGGGCAGCAGCAAACGCACATTTTTACTTTGTGCTTCCTGTAAAAGTAACTTGGCCAGCTCGAGCTTGTCCTGTTCCACCAGCGATTTGCCTACCTGCCCGCCCTGAGCTTTAAGGAAGGTATAGGCCATGGCGCCGCCGATCAACAAGGCATCCACTTTATCCAGCAGATTGCGTATCACATCAATCTTGTCGGAAACCTTGGCTCCGCCCATGATCGCCACAAACGGCTTCTCCGGATTTGTGGTGGCTTTGCCCAGGTACTCCAGTTCTTTCTGCATGAGCAGCCCGGCTGCGGCCTTCGGCAAAAATTTAGTGATCCCGACTGTGGAAGCGTGCGCCCGATGGGCCGCGCCAAAAGCGTCATTGACGTACACATCGGCCAGGGCGGCCAGTTGATGGGAAAAATTCTCGCCGTTGGCTTCTTCTTCGGAATGGAACCGCAGGTTCTCCAGCAGCAGTGTCTGGCTTTTTTCCAGCTTTTGCGACATCTCCTCCGCAGCCAGACCAATACAGTCCGGCGCGAACCCAACATTGCAGCCGCGGCCCAGCTTTTCATCCAGCAGAATACGTAGCCGCTCCGCTGCCGGCTTTAGGCTCATTTTCACGCTGAATTTTCCTTTGGGGCGCCCAAGATGAGAAGCCAGAATCAGCCGCGCGCCTTTGCGTAACGCATATTCGATGGTCGGCAGCGTCTCGCGTATGCGTGTGTCGTCAGAGACGCGGCCATCTTCCGTGAGCGGGACGTTAAAGTCCACGCGCATAAAGACGCGCTGGCCGTTGAGGTTCAAGTCCTGGATGGAGAGCTTCGCCATGGTCTTCTCGGTTGCAACCGCCATCACAATCCTTTTTTTCCGATGAAATGGACCAAGTCGCGCACGCGGCAGGAATATCCCCACTCATTGTCATACCAGGCAATTACTTTCACGCAGTTGCCGGCGACCACCCGCGTGAGCGGCGCGTCAACAATGGAGGAGCGTTCATCCCCGCGATAATCGACGGAGACAAGCTCTGCCGTTTCATATCCCAGAATGCCCTTCATCGGACCATTGGCTGCGGACAGCAGCGCTTTATTCACCTCTTCCACGGTTGTGGCCTTCTCGACAAAGGCTACTAGATCCACAACCGAGACGTTCGGCGTGGGCACGCGCATAGCAAAACCATCGAGTTTGCCCTTCAACTCCGGAATCACCAGGTTGATCGCCTTCGCAGCGCCTGTTGAAGTGGGAATCATGGAAAGAGCAGCCGCCCGCGCGCGGCGCAAGTCCTTGTGCGGAAAATCCAGAATCACCTGGTCGTTGGTGTAGGAATGGATCGTGGTCATGGTGCCGCTTTGAATCTTAAAGGTGTCATGCAGCACCTTGGCTACCGGGGCCAGGCAATTGGTGGTGCAGGAAGCGTTGGAAATGATGTGGTGCTTCGCCGGATCGTACTTGCCCTCATTCACGCCCAGCACGATCGCGATGTCCTCATTCTTGGCTGGCGCTGAGATAACCACTTTTTTCACCGGCCCGCGCAAATGCTTCTTGGCCTGCTCAGCCTCCGTGAATTTTCCTGTGGACTCAATTACCACCTGCGCGCCCACCGATTCCCAGTTAATGGCTGCCGGATCTTTCTCGGAAAAAACCTTCACCATCTTACCGGCAACACTTATGGAATCGCCGGATGCCTTGATGTCCTGTTTCAGATTGCCCAGAATGGAGTCGTACTTCAGCAGGTGTGCCAATGTCGCAGGGCTGGTGAGGTCGTTTACCGCCACAAATTCAAGATTTGAATCCTCGAGCGCAGTGCGCAGCACGTTGCGCCCGATCCGTCCAAAACCGTTGATACCAACTTTAATTGCCATTACGTTGAGTCTCCTCCAGAAACCGGGAACGTAGAAATCCGTTTGATGCAGGAACCGCGACAGAAGAACACCGATACGCGGTTGAAACTAATCAGGTTAGCAGAGGAGGTGAGCAGGGCGCAACGTCGCGCATTGGCGCGGGAATAAGTTATCGATACAGCGTGCTATTAGTAAGCGCCCGGATGAAGAGAGCGCTGCAGCGGCAAAGCCGCGGATCGCAAGCCCCGCGGCCTTATCGTTGAAAGTTGCTTGGTTGGTCCAGACACTTTTTGCTAGTTTTGTTTTGTCTTGCTCACTGGCTCTTTCCGCAGCCTCATTATTGTCTGAGGTGCCACTGGTAAAGCGTCAGCTCCGCTATGTTGCTCAATCTGTCCCTGCCTAAACGCCAGCAATCGAAAGCCGTTGTTCCGGTAACCGCAGCTCTCTTTCCTCCTGGCTGACGCCTGGGGTCGATCTGACTCTCTCTTTTCGTTAAGTCTTTAGAATCCTGCCTGTCCGCCGAGCTATTTCTTGCTTCTTTGTCCCTACGGTTTTTCTGGCCCTTGGTGCTTTGTCCTACACTTATTGCGAAAATGCTTTCTTGCTTTCTTGCTTCCTTCAACATCCGGGCTTGGGCAGGAACGATCGAGCCTTGAAGTCCGATCCGTAAAAGGTGGCGCCAAAAAGTCTTCTGTTCCGAAACCAATCCATGCCATCTACAGGGACGATGCCTGACTGGAGTAGTGTGATTGCATAGCCTGATTGCGGTGCGTCATTATAGCAATTTGCACCATTAGTACAACAAAAGAATGCAAATACAGAAGGCTGAGTTAACTTTTTTGGTTCCACCCCCGATCGTATCGGCCCGTCGATTATGGGGTTTCGAGAGAATCTTCATACGTTTTGCCCCTTGGTGAATCGGAGTCGAATACCTGAACATACGATCCAGCACCCCACAGTTGGTTTTCACGCTGATCCATTGGCATAGAAAGCTCTTTGCTTGCAAGTGGTTACTTTCTTGTGTTACACACGAAGCATGCGCAACTGGATGCGCGAGCGCATGAAGCGCCGTAAGAAAAAACCGGAGAATGAGACGGAAGCCACCGGCAAGGTAGGCCAGCAGAAGCCTCCCGTGGATGCGGCCCATCCCCAACCTTTGGTGCCTTCCTATGGGCACGAGCCCTCAGATCACGCTGACGATGTTGAATCTTCAAATCCTGAAGCCTCTTCGTCGGCTCCGGTAGCCGAAGAACGCAGAATGGAAACCGAGGTTCAACCGGAATCGCCTTCCGCCCCGCCTCCCGGCATGCCTGAACAGAGACCGGTCCAACAGGCTGGACGGTCCAGCACTCGCCCTCCCAAAGGGGTAGTAGTTCTGGCCATTGGTCTGCCGGGATCGGGCAAAACTACCTGGTTCAAGCGACGTGGCGTCACCCCGCTCTCCAGTGACCTGCTGCGCTCCATTCTCTTTGACGACATCACCGAACAGCGCTATCAAGGGCTGGTTTTTTCCACTCTGCGCTCACTGCTTCGCGCTCGGCTTATTGCCCGCATGCCATGGAATTACGTTGACGCCAGCAACTTGGCGCCGCACGAACGCCGCCAGTGGATCAAAATGGCTAAAGGCTTTGGTTATGAAGTTCACGCAGTATTCTTTGATGTACCACTTGAAGTATGTCTGGAGCGAAACCGCAAGCGGGAACGTCAGGTCAAAGAGGACGTCGTGCAGAGGATGGCCGCCAAACTCAAGGCGCCGAGCTTCGAAGAAGGGTTCGCCAAAATCACTGTCGTTCGGGTAAAAAAATCAGGCGAACCGGGCTGACTCCGCCACCCTAACGCTCGTTATCCGCGAGCGAAATGCACCAAAGCAAAGATGGCGAACCACAAGAGTGCCAGATAGTGCCAATACCAGCTTGTGACTTCCACGGCGATCTTCTGTGAGTCGAAACGAAGAGCCAGCATTCGCGCGCCCAAAGCTGCGTACAGCAGTGCCACTAGTCCAAACACCAGATGGACAGCGTGGGCGCCGGTCACCAGAAAAAACAATGGCCTGCTGGGATTAAAAACGCCAAAAGCACCTTGTTGTTGAAGCTTTTGCCATACCAAAACCTGTCCTGCCAGGAAGCAAAAGCCCAGCATCACCGTGATTCCCAACCACGGCGCCTCGCGTTTCCTGGTGGGCGGAACAATTCCCATGGCGGCAAATTCCTCTTTTTTTGCCATGGTGCGCCGGGCAATCTCCAGCGTACAGCTGCTTAAGACCAGCAGCAGGGAGTTGATCCAAAGCTGCAGATACGGAAGATTGAGCGGAATCCAGTCTTGCACCTGGCGATGCGTGTCCTGGTCATAGCGGCCACTGACTAGCCGGAAGACATATACGAGGGTAAGCACCACGAACAAGATGGTGACCGAAAACAGGCAAATTCCCATCAACAGGCGAAGCCTGTACAGGCGCTGCTTGGGAGAACGAAAGTCTTCCGGTCGGTCTCGGTCGCGGTCGCCGTCGTCCCCGCCGCCAAATCCGCGCGGGTGAGGGATCTTTCCCGGACCACCTCCACCCAGCTTTGGCCTGCGTTCAACCTCAACGTGCTCGCCAATGGTCGGCATAAATACTCAGATGGCGCTTTGCCGTTCTCCGGTGTCCGGAGCATCCTGCATGACGAAATCTTTGTCCGCGCCCACAGCGCCATATTCGTATGGGCCGTGATTAACCTTAACGTTACGATCGCTTAAGCTTTTTGCCGCTGAATGCTCGCCCCACTCAAGCGTGGTGCACTCCCAGGGGTTTGCAGTGGCCTCCGGCCCTTTCAACATACTCCAAAAAAGGTTCACCAAAAAGACCGCCTGCCCGGCTATTGTGACGAGGGCCGCAATGGTAATAAATTTCTGCAACGGCAGCATCGCCGCTACATATTGTACGCCGGTTAAATCGGAGTAGCGCCGGGGATGCCCGGCAATTCCCAACAAATGCATGGGCATGAACGTCGCATAAGCTCCGAGG
>JBARMK010000277.1:0-2997 GCA_049802395.1 Candidatus Angelobacter sp. | reverse complement strand
CGGCTCCGTCAGTGTCTTTAAGCTCGATGGATATCCGATTTGCAAATGCACGCCAGCGTATCTATCCAAGACCTGGCTAAGCGCTCGCAAAGTCTCTTTCGCGGCCGCCTCATTTTTTTCCATTTCGGTCGGCTGGTGAAGCAGCTTGGCCAACCCGAGATCGCCTTTCTGCCATGGCCCGAAACCGTCAATTCGCCATTCATCGCCCTCAAGGTGCATGGTCACAATAAACGTTTGTGAGTTTTCGTCTGTTTCAATCCGCAGCGGCAGAAGCGCGTCAACACCGGAGATGAAAGCGCTGTCCAGCGTGACCTTGCCCTTGGTCTCACCATCTTCATCGACGATTTCCCACCCGTCTGCATTATGCGCGGGGCGTATGGTGCAATCGTTAAGCTGGGAGTCTTTCATTTTAAGAAGCTGGTCCATCACCTGCTGCTTTTGCAGCTTGGGCAGGACCTCGATGCTCTTCTGCACAGGCTCTGGCAAGTGTCGTTCAATGACCTCAGGTTTGGTGGCGGTGGCCAACTCTTCCAGCGCGGCTTGCGGAGTAGCTGCCTGCCATGCATGTAAACGAATTCCAAACAAAAGTGCTACAAGAAGCCATCGGCTTTTCATATCGCACCTGCGTAGGAACTAGAGACACCGCAGGAGCGGCGCCGGTTCCTACTTCTGCTAGAACGTGAGTGGCGGAGAAATCTTGCAGCCATAAGTTGACCTCTTTCGCGTTGACCGCAGCCCCTGGCTTATACTTCTCCCGCCATGAAACCTATGAAACCCACACGCATCACTCGCCTCTTTCTCTTTGCCGCGCTTGGTTCAGCCACCGTGGTGGCGCAAAGTAGTTTCACCGTCGGGACGGCCACGGCTGCCCCCGGCCAGAAAGCCACCGGCACGCTTGAGGTCTCCGCCGGATCGGACGTTGCCACCTCCATCCCCGTGGTGGTTTTCCGGGGAACCCGGCCCGGGCCGGTGCTGGCGCTGGTGAGCGGCGCGCACGGCACCGAGTACACCTCCATCATTGCCCTGGAAAAGTTGATTCAGTCGCTCGATCCGGCGCAGATATCGGGCACGGTGGTGATTGTGCCGCTGGTGAATATTGCGTCGTTTGAGCAGAAGGTCCCGCACGTGAACCCGGTGGACGGCAAGAGCATGAACCGTTTTTATCCCGGCAAACAGGATGGCACGCAGACGGAGCGCGCGTCGTATCTGATTACGAAGCAGATAGTCGAGCGGTGCGATTATCTGGTGGATTATCACGGCGGCGACCTGGATGAGAACCTGCGTCCGTATGCCTACTGGCCCAAGTCCGGCAACGCCCAGCAGGATGCCGCCACCCGCGACATGGTGCTGGCCTTTGGCCTGGACCACATCATTGTCTGGAGTGACCGCCCCAAGGATCCCAACGCCTCGCGCTACCTGGATAACACTGCCGGCACGCGCGGCAAGCCGGCCATCGCCGTGGAAGCCGGCTATTCCGGCACCGTCCAGCCCGATGACCTTGCCCTGCTGGTGAATGGCACGCTCAGCCTGATGCGCCAGCTCAAGATGCTGCCCGGAGCGCCCTCCGTGGTGGAGCATCCGGTATGGTTTGGCAAGATTGATACCGTGAGCAGTGACCAGCCCGGCGTGTTCTATCCCCTGGTGCAGCGCGGTACCTATGTGGAAGCAGGAATGAAGATCGGCTATGTGACCGACTATTTCGGCAAAACCATTTATGTAGCCCGCGCGCCTGCGGCCGGTGTGGTTCTGTACATCTGCGGCGTGCCGTCGATGAAGAAAGGTGACACCGTGGCCAACATCGGGGAGATCACGACAACTCCGTGATTAATGCTGCGTCGATACTGCCGTAAAGGCATAGGCCGGGCCGGTTCAGGATCGGCCGTGGCAGAAAAAATTCGCGCTGCGCGGATAGTTCAGAACTCGCGCGCGGGCGCGGCTTGGTCTGGGCCTACACGGCCCGCGGCAATCTCAGCGCGATAGTAGTTTTCACCCCGAATCGCGCAGCCGGCCATGCGGCGAAGCATTGTAAGCTGTCCGGTATGGGTCAGCGCGTCGGCCACCGGACCCTGAAAGAGCTTTTCCGGCGAGGCGGCAAGAGGAGCGTCAGAGGCCAGGAAATTGTCAAAGGCCTGCAAGGTTTTGAAAAAACGTTCGACTTCCTTCGGCCAGGGCAACGGCGCGGAATCATGCCACTCCTGCTTGCCTTTCGCAATGGAGAGGGCCCAGTCAAACAAGTCGCCCATGTGGGCCAGAATGTGCGCTGGCGTTCTCCCTTTTTCACCGCTGCTGAAGTCGGCAAAACTTTCCGGTGCCCCCCGCAGCGCTTTGCCTGCGCGATAGGCCAGCGTCGCCAGGGTGTGCCGCAAAAGCTCTCGGCTCGATTCAGTCGCAGGACGTGATGCATTGGTCGCCATGGATTGCTCCTCAGGCTGATTATAGGGAGATTTTCGTCTGAGCAACAACTAACGGCGGCTGGCTGCCGCAATGATGAGGGGCAAGGAGGTCTATGTTCAAATCGATGAATGTTCAGCGCGCAGGACCTGCAGCAGCTTAGGATGCAGCGGCGGCGGTTATGCTTTCGTCCTCTTCGTCGTCTGCGGGCAGCGCGTAAAGCGCAACCTTGAAAGGTCCTAGGGTTATATCCGGCGCGCTGCGCACGAGTTCAAAGTAGACCGAATTTTCACACCGCGCGCACTTGGGAAACAACTGCTCGCTCAGCAGGGTAACTTCGTGAGGAAGCCTGTGGCTGCGGTGGACGACACGATAAATTCCGCTTTCCGGAATCCGCTCTCCGCAACGAAATCTCTTTCTCGCTTTAGGCATATCCTGGCGCGTAACTACGATACGAAGTTTCTGCTTCTGCTTGCTCATTTATTGCGGAGCCCCGGCACAGCGGTATATTGGATGCTTGCCGGGCCCCGTTAAGTTGTGTGAAGTAAATCGGCGGAACGGAAATCAATGTTGACCACGGCTTATCTTATTGATTTAGAGTCGTGT
>JBARMK010000276.1:0-6900 GCA_049802395.1 Candidatus Angelobacter sp. | reverse complement strand
AGTCTCAACCACGCAAGACCCTCAACCACACAAGACCCTCAACCACAAAGGACACCGGTTCCATTTGCCCGAGACCCACTCAGGGCAGGCTACGGAACACAAAGGTAGGGAGGGCTTCGCCGGTTTTAGATCGTTCGGCTCCCGGTTGCACCGCTCGCTCACGATGACAGGTTGAGGCGCGGCGAATTTGCGCCGCGCGGCCCTATAGCTGAACCCTACGCCAAATAGCGCGTGATCGCTGAAGTCTACGCCGATCTGGGATGACCTGGGATGAGGTGGGACGGATCGGGAGGGGGAGTGGGGGGACCGGAGATCGGGGGGATCGCCGACATCGGGACATCGGGTGACCGGAAAGCCGAGCGCGTCACACAGCCAGGACCGGCTTTTACACATGCAGACTAAAATCGGGCTTGCCGGGGACCCCGGGCGGCGCCACATGAGCATGAGCGTCTGCTTAAAGGCCCGCGATTCGCAAGCGAATCGCCAGACGCTGATACGCGGAAGCTGGTCAGTTTCTAAACTGACCAACTCCGGGGTTGAATCGGCTAAGTCCTTATTTTTCGGGGTTGAGGTAGGGAGGGGAGAGGATGGCGGGACGGCTTCGCCGATTTGGATCGTTCGACTCCCGGCTATGCCGCTCCCCTTCGACTGCGCTCAGGGCTGCGGCCTTCGACTCGGCAAAAACGATGACAAGTTAGGGGCGGCGAATATGCGCCGCGCGGCTTTCAGAGGGAAGCCGCTTCCATCTCGCGCTCTGGTACTCGCTCCGTCGTCTTCTTCTTTCCGCCGAAGAGTTTCTTCAGGCCCGGGCCGAGCTTGTCGAGATAGACGTAGTAAATCGGCGTGATATAGAGCGTGAGCGTCTGCGAGAAGATCAGCCCACCGACCACGGCCAGGCCCAACGGGCGGCGAGATTCGGCGCCGGAGCCAAAGCCGATCGCGATGGGCAGCGTGCCCATCAGCGCGGCCATGGTAGTCATCATGATAGGACGGAAGCGGACCATCGCGCCCTGGTAGATGGCGTCCATGGCGCTTTTGCCGCTTTCGCGCTGCGCGTCGAGCGCGAAATCAATCATCATGATGGCGTTTTTCTTTACCAGTCCCACCAGCATGATCACGCCGACAAACGCGTAGATGCTTAGCTCAGTGTGAAACAGTTTGAGCGTGAGCAGTGCGCCCACGCCGGCGGAAGGCAGGCCGGAAAGAATGGTGATGGGATGGATGAAACTCTCATAAAGAATGCCCAGCACAATGTAGATCACCAGGATGGCCATGACCAGCAGCAGTCCCAGGCCGGCAAATGACGACTGAAATGCCTGCGCCGTGCCTTGCAACGTGGGCGTGATGGTTGCCGGCAGAATCTGCTTGGCCTCGCGGTTGACGGCGGCGATGGCTTCGCCCAGCGCCACGCCCGGCTTCATATTGAAGCTGATAGTTACCGCGGGCGACTGGCCAAGATGGTTCACCGTGAGCGGTCCAACTTCTTTAGCAAAGCTGGAGATCGCTCCCATGGGCACCAGTTGTCCGGTTTTTGAGTGTACGTACAACATGCTCAAAGCTGAGGGATCAAGCTGGTATTGCGGCTCCAGCTCCATGATGACCTTGTATTGGTTGTTGGGCGCGTAGATAGTGGAGATCTGGCGCGATCCATAAGCGCTATAGAGCGCGTCTTCCAGCGTGCGTGGATCGATGTTGAGCGCGGCCGCTTTGTCGCGATCAATGTTCACCGTGACCTGCGGATTCTTGATTTGCAAGTCGCTGGTCACGTCTTGGAGCTGCGGCAGCCCGCGCAGGCGTTGTTCCAATTGCGGCGCATACTGGTAAAGCTCGGCAGTGTTGGGGCTTTGCAGCGTGAACTGATATTGGCTCTTGGTGAGCTGTCCGCCAATGCGTATGGGCGGCAGATTTTGCAGATAGACATTGATGCCGGGAATCTGCATCAGCTTGGGCCGCAGCTCCTGGATGATCTGGTCAACGTGCGGGCGTGTCCTGCGATCCGTGAGGCGAGCGAAGATGCGTCCGGAATTGAGCGCTGCGTTTACGCCGCCGCCGCCGACGGTGGACATGTAATTGGCAACATAAGGACTTGAGCCGATCACAGCGGCCGCTTCCTTCTGGTGCCGCACCATATCTTCAAACGAAATCCCCTGAATGCCCTCAGTGAAAGCAAACAGGTTGCCCTGGTCTTCACTGGGAAGGAAGCCTTTGGGAATGTCGATGTAAAGGAATGCCGTTGCCGCCAGTATCACTAAGGAGAGCGCCATGGCAATACGCGAATGCGCCATCACTTTTTTCAGGCTCCACTCATAACCATGCAACATGCCATCGAACATCGCTTCAGTCTTGCGATAGAAATAGCCGTGCTGCCGTTGTTCGGTATGTCGCAGAAAGCGGCTGCACAACATGGGCGTGAGCGTGAGAGAAACAAAACCAGATACAAGAATAGCTACGCCGATCGTCACCGCGAATTCATGCAGCAGTCGTCCGATAATTCCGCCCATGAAGAGCACGGGAATAAAAACCGCGGCCAGAGAGATGGTCATGGAGACAATGGTGAAGCCGATTTCACGCGCGCCTTCCACGGCGGCCTGGTAGGGGCGCTTGCCCATCTCCATGTGGCGAACAATGTTTTCCAGCATAACGATGGCGTCGTCCACCACAAAGCCGACGCTCAACGTGAGCGCCATCAGAGAAAGATTGTCCAGGCTGTAGCCCAGTATGTACATCACGGAAAACGTGCCCACAATCGACATGGGCAGCGCCAGACTGGGAATGATGGTGGCGGAAATATTTCGCAGAAAAAGAAAGATCACCATCACCACCAGGGCGATGGTCAGCAACAGCGTGAACTTTACGTCATTCACCGAGTCGCGAATGGATATGGACCGGTCATACAAAGTGCCCAGCTTGATTCCGGCGGGCATTTGCTGCTGCATTTGCGGCAGCAGCTTCTTGATGCTGTCCACCACTTCCACGGTATTGGTGCCGGGCTGCCGCTGGATAGCCAGCACAATGGCGCGGTCGCCGGTGAACCAGCTTGCGGTCTTGTCGTTTTCCACGCTGTCAAACACGTGGCCCACTTCATCCAGCCGCACCGGCGATCCGTTGCGATACGCCACAATCAGCGGCCGGTACTGCGCCGCCTGCAGCAGCTGTCCTGTGGCTTGCACCGTGTAGGCGGTGGAGTGGCCGAAGAGCGTGCCCGTGGGCAGGTTGACGTTTGCGTTATTGATCGCATTGTAAACGTCATCCATTCCAATCTGGTGGATGGCCAGTTTGCGCGGATCAAGTTGCGCGCGCACCGAATATTTTTGCGTGCCAAATACCTGCACCTGCGCAACGCCGCTTACCATCGAGAGTCGCTGGGCGACCGTGGTTTGCGCGGCTTCATCCACGTCAGAGAGGCGCATGGTGGCCGAGCTGAGCGCCAGATAGAGCACCGGCTGATCGGCAGGATTCACCTTCTGGTAGGAAGGCGGCGAAGGCAACTCAGGCGGAAGCTGCGAGAGCGTCTTGGCGATCATCGCCTGCACGTCCTGCGCGGCGGCATCGATGTTGCGCTCCAGCGTGAACTGCAGCGTGATGCTGGTAGAGCCCAGCGCGCTCGATGAAGTCATCGAGTCCACGCCGGCAATCGTGGAGAACTGCTTCTCCAGCGGCAGCGCAACGGCAGAAGCCATGGTGTCTGGGCTTGCCCCCGGCAGTGATGCGCTCACCTGGATCGTAGGAAAATCCACGTTCGGCAGATCGCTTACCGGCAACAGGCGATACGCAAAAATGCCGAAGATCAGTATCGCCGCCATGATCAGCGTGGTGGTAATGGGCCGCCGGATAAATAACTGTGTGTTCATGGCTACAGTTCGCTCTTGATGTCTACCTTAGTGCCGGGTGTCAGGCGCAGCTGGCCATCTGTGACCACGCGTTGCCCGGGCTGCAATCCGGAAGAAACAACCGTTTCATCGCCCACGTTCCATCCCACTTTTATGGGCTGCTGCTGCGCTGTGAGGTCCTGATTGATCACATAGACGAACGTTCCGCTCTGGCTGGTCTGCAGAGCGGCCGTCGGGATCACAATGGCATTAGGCTGCGATTTCAGCGTCATGTTCACATCAACAAACTGTCCCGGCCAGAGCATGTGCGCCACGTTGTCAAACGTGGCTTTGAGTTTGATGGTGCCGGTGGTGAGGTCCACCGCGTTGTCAATGAACGTCAGCGTGCCCTGGAAATGTTGTGTGCTGCCTTGCGGCGCCGCGTCAACCTTCAGCGTTTTCGCAGTTGAATATTGTTTGAGCTCCGCAAATTGCCGTTCCGGGATGGCAAAGCTCACGTAGATCGGCTCAATCTGGTTGATGGTCACCAGAATGGGCACGTCGTTCGCTTTCACCAGGTTTCCTTCTTTCACGCCAATGGTGCCGGTACGACCGTTGATGGGCGAATAAATTGCCGTGTATTCCAGATTGATCTTCGCGGCTTCCACCGCGGCTTTATCGGCCGCAACGGTGGCAGCCATGGCGTTGGCTGCGGCTGCGGCCGCGTCCACCTGCTGCTTGGAAACCACGCCTTGTTTCCCCAGCCCTGCATAGCGTTCGGCATCAAGCTTGGAGTTCAACGCCTGCGCTTCATCTTTTGCCACCGTGCCTTCGGCCTGGCGCAGGGCCGCCTCAAAAGGAGCGCGGTCAATGGTGAACAGCAGCTGGCCCTTCTTCACGAAGTCGCCTTCCTTGAAATGTACGCGCATCAGCTGCCCGGAAATCTGGGCTTTAATGGAGACACTGGAAATGGCCTCCACATTGCCGATGGCGAGCAGTTCCACCGGCATGGTGCGCGAGGCCACCGTGGCCACTTTCACCGGAGCGCCGGGCGCGGATTGCGGTTTGGCCGCCTGTACAGCATCTTTGTTGCCGCACCCTGAGATCACAAGCAACAGTCCCAGCGACAACGTATAGAGAACAGTGTTTCTACTTTTCATGGTTTGATCTTTTTCCTGCGAGAGCATAATGGCCGTTGCGCCCGTTCGTATTCGCTGCTGCGGACTGCTGTTGCATTCCGTTCAGCCAGACTCCGGCCAGAGTCTCCGCGACCATTCCCGGATCGAATGTCTGATATTTGTTTCCGCCAAACAGCTCCTGGATCAGGAAGTGATAGACCACCATCCCGAGGAAGCCTCGCGCAGAGAGTAAAGGGTCCACGGTGCGGAAGGCGCCTTCATGGATGCGCCGGCGAATGTACGCAGCCAGCGCTTCATAGTAGACAGCCACAAATGTGCGAAAGAACCGCCGCGACAACGTATGGCGCTCCAGCGCGGTGAACCAGAGCAGGCGCGTGAGCTCGGTATCGCGCGCATTGCGGACAAGAAACTCCCTCGCGATCGCCGTAAAAACTTCCAGATCGTTGCCGCCAGCGTCGAGGATCTTAGCGATCTTGAGCCGTCGTCCCCGAGCGCTGCACGATTCTTCCACAATCGCCCAGTAAAGCTTCTCTTTGCTGGGAAAGTGGCGGAAGAGCAGCGCTTCATTGATTCCGGCACGTTCGGCAATCTCTCGCGTGGTGGTCCCGCGATAGCCGCGGCGCGCAAACAGCCCGGAGGCAGCGCGTATGATCTGCCGGCGGCGGTCGATAGCTGAAAGACGAACAGGCATGTGGGGGATGATGAAGTAAGTGAACACTTACTTTAGCAGTTAGACGACGAGCTCTCAAGAAGGTAAGTGGGCGGCGTGGTAAAGAAGTGTAAAGGCTCTCCCAAGGCTCTTTTCTCCTGCTGTATCCAGTGAGTGAGTAGAGCAGGTCTGTTAGGTCAAGCGCCGTTAGGCGCGAAATAGTGTTAGCCCAGCCCGAGGCGAGCGGACCGCGAGTCCGTAGGGCTGGGTAGGCGTAAGAACAGGTTGAGCCCCGAAAGGGGCGGCACAGCAAGTTTGTCCGAACCGTGTGGCGAAGGATCCTTTAACTGTCTCTCAGACGGCGCACATATTCGTCGGCATGCTCGTCGGCCCAGAGATGCTTGCCGGACCCGCGCAAAGCAAGTAGCGGATCAGATTCCGCCACGTTGCTTGCCGTCTGCAACTTCCAGGTTCTGAACCAGGTCAGCAGTGCGTCAAAGCCGCAAACAGCACGGCTCCAAAAAACTCGATTACGGAAGTGGGGGATCATGTGGAATATTAGCTCTTGTAACCATGACTATAATAACGCTCTATGCCGAGTTCTGATGTCGCGATTCCTCCGGATCTTTGGGAGCTGATGAGATCGTTCGCCCTTCTACGGACTGTCAAAACGCATATTGATCCCGAGACAAATGAAGGCAGATGCAGTAATGAGCAATTAGCTGAGGAAGTGATGAATGGCTTAAAAGAAATCCCGTATTTACAAAGCAAGACCTTAATTGCTTGAGGATAACTCTCCAGATGCACAACATTCCTAAATCTTTTTGGCAGGGTCTGCTCCAAGATATCCGAGGGAAACGTATTATGATTTGTTCAAGCGTCTCGCGCAGGACTACGAGCAGTGGAGCGGATCATTCAACCAAGAGTGGAAACCGATTGGTAATGTCGGCTACACTCTGGCCAGCGCCTCACAGAACCAGCCTTGCGAATCAGTCCAGGTCTTTTCCAGTTTGAATCCGCTGCGGCGGAGCAGCCGCGCGATGGACGCTTTGTTGAATTTGTAGCTGTTTTCGGTGTGAATGCGCTCGCCTTGAGCGAAGTGGAAGCCGCGTCCCAGGTCCTCTATCCAGACTGTTTGCTCGTACACGCTTTCCAGGTGCATTTCGATCCGCGATTTCCTTCGGTTCCAAAAAGCGATGTGGTCAAAAGCATCCACGTCAAAGCTCCCGCCGAGTTCACGATTGATCCGCACCAGCATATTTTTGTTGAATGCAGCGGTAACGCCTTGCGGGTCGTTATAGGC
>JBARMK010000275.1:0-14366 GCA_049802395.1 Candidatus Angelobacter sp. | reverse complement strand
CAGCGCCTCCCGGAAAATGCACAAAGCACGGCAAGATTCCCGTTTCTAGTAAAATTCAGGGTATGGTCAAACTTTTTCGTGCTGCTGGGTTGATATTGGTTATGGCTTCTTCTGCCCATGCCCTTGCAGCTGACGCGACGGTGCTAAAACCACCGCCAGGTGCCAGCGTAGCCGTCGTAGTCTTTGAAGATTTGGAATGTCCTGACTGTGCCAACGCTTATCCGTTGATTTGGGATATTGCCAATGCTCACAAGGTTCCAGTCGTACTGCATGACTTCCCATTGCCCCGGCATAACTGGTCTTTTGACGCAGCGGTATGGGCCCGTTACTTCGACACCCACGACAGTAAAAGCGTGAAAGTTGGAAATGAGTACCGCCGCTACATTTATGCCAACCAGAGACAGATTACCCGGGACAATCTGCAGCAATGGGTGCAGAAATTCGCCAATGAGCACAAAATTGCGGTGCCGTTCGCCAAAGATCCGGACGGCAAGCTGGCGGAAAAAGTAAAAGCCGACTTTGCCCTTGGGCAGCGGATTGGCGTGGAACAGACCCCTACCATTTGGGTGGTGGGAAATGGCAGCGTCTCCCAACCTCTTGTAGAAGAAGTAAAAGACCGTGAGCAGTTGGGCCAGATGATTGATGATATGGTCAAGAAGGCCGGGCCGGCTGCGCCTGTCACCAGTACCCCAAAGAAAGGCGTTCCAAAACGCGGGCAACCCCCGTCCAAAAAGGGAGTTAAAGGATGAGAATTCTTACCAGAGCAATTATGTTGCTCGTCTTTACCACGCTGTCCGTTGCCGGCTTCGGCGCCGATGGCTCCTCTCTCAAGCCGCCTCCAGGCGCTCGCGTGGCGGTCGTAATATTCGAGGATCTGGAGTGCCCGGACTGCGCCCGTGCTTATCCAGTGGTTTGGGAAGCGGCGAACGCCCACAAAGTTCCCGTCGTGCTTCACGACTTCCCGTTGCCGATGCATCCCTGGTCCTTTGATGCCGCGGTATTTGCCCGCTTCTTCGATGCCAAGTCGGAAAAATTGGGCGACGATTTCCGTGGTTACATTTTCAGTAACCAGCCGCAGATCAACAAGCAGAATTTGCATGAATACGTAGAGAAGTTCGCCAATGACAATAAGACGCCCCTGCCCTTTGCGCCCGATCCTGACGGCAAGCTGAAGGCGAAGGTTGTCGCGGACCGGGATCTGGGTACAAAGATCGGGCTTCAGCACACGCCAACAATTTTTGTCATTGGCAATGGTGGATCGGCTACTCCTCCGGTAGAAGTCACTGACCGCAGCCAACTCGGGCAGATTATCGAAGATATGTTGCAGAAAGCGCCACCGGCAAAGTCGGCATTGCCCGCCAAGTCAGGATCAGCGAAATCGCGGAAGAAGGCCCACTAAAAACAAAGCACTGATGCTTGAGAGAGACAAATGCCCTCCTTTTGAGAGGGCATTCTTCTTTGCGGCGAATTATTTTGCTTGGCTTTGCTTCTCGAGCTCCGTTACCAACTCTTCATAGTCAGGCTCTTGGCCCAATTCGTAGGTTTTGGAGAAGGCGATCTTGCCTTGCTTATCGATGATGAAAACCGCCCGGTCATTGATACCGGGCAGTGGCTCTCCCAGGCGCAAAATGCCATATTGCTGGGCCACGCCTGCATGGGGCCAGTAATCGCTCAGGAGCGGATACTCCAGCCACCCAATCGATTTTTCCTGCCAGGCAAGGTGGCTGTAGATTGAATCCGGGCTGATGCCCACGACCTGGGCATCATTGTCGGCGAACTTCGACAGGTACCTGCCGTAAGCCGACATCTCATTTGTTCAAGTTGGGCTCCAATCCAGCGGATAAAACGCCAGGATCACATTCTTCTTGCTGCGGAGATCGCTTAGCTTGAACTTTTGTCTCTGCTTTCCTGTGACCCCGGGAAGCTCGAAGTCCGGCGCTGTCTCTCCCGCTTTCAAAGCTGCCATTCGTTCCTCCAGTAAAAACGTTCAGTCCTGCCTCTCAGCAGGAAATGTCCATGCAATTCAAATAAACGATTTTATCGTGGTCAAATAATTTAAGACAGCGTAGCTTAAAGAAAACAGCGGGAAGATGATCGGCATCGAATCCCGTTGTCGCCTAAGATTAAGAGTGGGCCGGGTTTTAAGACCGGCGAGGGGTCGTACCTAGGAGCAAAAATGCTGGGCTTAAACAGCTACAACTACGAGCACTTTTCCCGCGAACTTTTTCACGATCTGGCCCAGACTTCGTTTTCCGGCCCGGAACCAGGTGAGCGCGCGCCCGATTTCAGGGCTACGGCGCTCGATGGTGAGCCGTTCCGTTTGAGCGACTTTGCCCGGAAGAAAAACGTCCTCCTGCTCTTTGGCTCCGCTACCTGTCCTATGACCGCCAGTACTATCGGTGGAATCAATGATCTTTACGACCGCTTCCGCGGTGACGATATCGAGTTTCTCTTCGTTTATGTACGTGAAGCCCATCCGGGAGAAGTCATTCCCGCACACCGCTCCCTGCGTGAAAAGACCGAAGCCGCGCGGCTGCTGCGCGATGAAGAAGACATGCAGATGCCAATCCTGGTGGATGATCTGCGCGGCTCCATACATCGCAAATACTCCAGGCTGCCCAACCCGGCGTTTCTGATCGATAAGTCAGGTCGCGTAGCTTTTCTCTCCCTGTGGTCAAAGCCTGATGCTCTTACCGCGGCCATAGAAGCGTTGCTGGAATTGCAGCAGGAACGCGGGGTAGACCGTGTGACCGTCAACGGAGGCCAGGACCTTTCCATGCCGCTGCCCTACAGCGCGCTCTCCGCATATCGCGCCCTGGAGCGCGGTGGAAAGCAATCACTCAGCGACTTTCGCCTGGCCCTTGGGTTGCCGGCGCGGGTGGCCTTGACTGCGTCACACCTGGCACGCCCCCTGCTGGATAATCCCGGCCGCGTCATGTCCATTGCTGCTCTCACCGCTGCCGTGCTGGCAGGCGGCATTTATGCCGGATTCGAGCTGCGCAAGCGCCGGCTGGGCACCCAACGCAATCCCTATCGTGCGTATGAGAAGGAGAAGGTCCGCGACACAGAGACGGGAACGGACTACGGCGCAGTGGGCATTTAGGTTTTTCTGAAATCCCGAATGAAGTGACCCTACGGTTAGAAATACCCGTAAACGCCGGGTGAGCAGAGAGAGAATTCCCGAGCCCAGTGAGGGACGGCACAAACTACTGTCCCAACCGAAACACTAGTCCCGTTGAAAGGCGAAAATTATTTTGCCTGCGGTCCAGAATCTTGGTCGTGAAAAAATCTGGCTGGACGCGCACAATCCACCGCGACGACAACGGCACGTCAACGCCGCCACCCAGGATCATGGCGAAAGGCGTGGTAGAGATTTTTGGCAGGGGACCAAAAAAATCCATGTCTTCCCTGATTCTCGCTCCTCCGAATAACCCATGCGCGAATACCGTCAGATCGTGGCTTCGTAGGGAAAGCTGCGGGCCGAAGGTAAATGTATGCATGTCGTGAAGTGTGGCGGTGGCATTGCCGGTGCAAAGCACGCAATTGGCCGGTTTGAATGTTGTGCCCTTTGTGGGTGACCCGTAATAGCCGCCGAAGTCCGCTACTACCCCCAATAACCGGTTGATATTGAAGGCCGCTGAACCGTTCCATCCATTGAGGGAACCGCGGAAATCGCCGGCGGCAGGATCAGTGTTAGCGGGGAATCCCGCACTCACGAAAGAATAGCCCGCAAATATTTCTACCTTCGGTGCGTCCTGCGTCCAAGCGCTCAGGCCCAGAGCAAATAACACGACTGCCACGGAACATCTTTGGCGCATGGATCCTCCTCACAATTTCAAAATTTTGCCCGTTCCTTCATGTGCAATTTTCATTCCATCCTGAGCCCATTGGGTAACCTATTGCTCAGGAACTGCCAAGCCGAAGCATCCAGAGTGGTGCTGTGGCACAGTCCGACTCCGGCTGTGTTGGTTTTCACCAGTGAAGGCGCCGCGCTTGATGTGAATTGTTCGTCCCCTGCCCGAAGTCACAAAGCCTGGGCAGCAGCGGTGATCGTCTGCTGGATGTCGCTCTCAGAATGGGCTGCGCTCACGAACATGGCCTCATATTGCGATGGCGGCAGATAAATGCACGCTTCCAGCATGGCCTGATGAAATCTTCCGAAGGCTTGTGTATCTGATTTTGCAGCGGTATCCCAGTCGTGCACCTTGCCCGCCTGAAAGAACCAGGTAAACATGGAGCCGATGCGGTTGGCAGTGAGCGCTACGCCTTTCTTTGCCGCCGCAGCCAGGACGCCATCAACCAGCATTGCGCTTCGCTGCTCCAGTTGCTGGTAAATCTCAGGCCGTTGTTTCAATTCGCGCAAAGTCGCTAGGCCCGCTGCCATAGCCAATGGATTGCCGGAGAGCGTTCCCGCCTGATAAACGGGGCCAAGGGGCGCGACCATGTCCATGAGTTCAGCGCGCCCGCCATAGGCGCCTACCGGCAATCCTCCGCCGATGATCTTCCCCAATGTGGTCAAATCCGGTTTGATCTTGTACAGCTCCTGAGCACCACCAAAGCTCAGACGGAATCCAGTCATTACTTCGTCAAAGATCAGCACCGTTCCGTGTTGCTCAGTAATTTTGCGAAGAAAGTCCAGGTAGCCCAGGCGTGGCGGCACGCAGCCCATGTTGCCCACCACCGGTTCCACGATCAGACAGGCAATCTCATCCTTAAATCGCTGAAAAGCTTCTTGCACTGCCTGCTCGCTGTTGAAGGGAAGCGCCAGCGTGAACTTTGCCTGCTCGTCCAGCACGCCAGCAGAGCCGGGGATACCTAGCGTCGCAACGCCCGATCCCGCTTTCACCAGGAGCGAATCAGCATGGCCGTGATAGCAGCCCTCAAACTTGATGATGTACTTGCGCTTGGTGAACGCCCGCGCCAGACGGATGGCCGACATGGTGGCTTCGGTGCCCGAACTGACGAAGCGCACCTTGTCCATTGACGGAAACGCTTCAATCACGGCCTCAGCCAGCTCGGCTTCACGCGGCGTGCATGCGCCAAAGCTGGCGCCGTCGCGGTTAGCATTTTCCACCGCTTCCACCACGCTGGGAAATGCGTGCCCAAGAATGAGCGGCCCCCATGAGCCGACATAGTCTATGTACTCGTTGCCGTCGGCGTCCCATATTTGCGGACCCCTGCCTCGCACGATACAAGGCGGCTCTCCGCCAACTGACTTGAAAGCCCGTACCGGCGAATCGACCCCGCCCGGAATCACGCGCAATGCGCGGGCGTGGAGAGCTTTTGACTTTTCGTGAGAACTCATCTGCTCTCAATAATAAAACAGGGGCGCTTGCGCGCCCCCGGCTATGGCAATTTCTATGAATTTACAGCGTCCGCAAGAACGCAACCAGATCGGACTTCTGCTGCTCCGTCAGGCTAAGGTTGAACCGGTCATTGTAGAAGTTCACCGCGTCCAGAAGCGTAGCGGCAAGGCCGTTATGGAAGTAGGGCGCGCGTGCCGCCAAACCGCGCAGCACAGGTCCCTTGAATTTACCAATGTCAGCCCACTTGCCGCTGACCATGGCGCGACCAGGATCTGTGGTCTGGATCGTCTCCCCCGTTACTTTGTTGGTCAGCGTAAACAGCGGCAGATCAGCAGTGCGCCGCGATGCATCGGTTAGCCCGATATTGAGTGGCGCCGACACCGAATGGTCGCCGGCGTTGGGGCTGTCATGGCAGGTACCACACGTACCGGGAATGACTTTTATTTCCAGCGCGTCGTTGAGGCCGGCCACGCCAATGATTGGAATAGGCAGGGTGTTAAATAGAGTTTGCCCGCGCACCACAGCGGCGCGTGCTTCACGTGTATCGCCATCGCCATGGTCATCGTGGTTTTGCCCGGCCCAGGCGTCGAACAGATCGAAAATCGTTGGAGTAAAGACCGCGCCGGTGGGGTTCAGGCCCAGCGGATCGTTGATCCCGATAAAAAAGTTCTGTTGCGAAAGCGCAATCGGACCGCCCTTAGCGCCGTCGGCAAACAGAATCCCAGCACCTTTATCAAACACCTGAGCGGTGAAGATCGTGGTTTCAAATTCGCGAATGGCCTGAAGCGTCGCTGCATCGGGAGCGGCCGTAGCTTGCGCGTGGCCGGTGGTGGCATCCGCCGCCTGTTGGGTGAAATCGTCAAAAATCACCGAGCCCTTCGGCGATTCCCGGCCATCCCACATTACTGTGCTTAGAAATTTTAAGTTGGTGCTTGGCAGCGGCCGGCGATAGACCGAAATATCGTTGGGGCTAGAGCAGCCGTAAGGATCGGATGCCACGGTTATGCTGAACTCAGCATTCGCCGGCAACGGTCGATCAATGCGGATCAGGCCTTTGCTCAACAAGAGGCTGTATATGCTCGATTTTGGTCCAACTGCCGTTGGGCAATTTGCGCCGTCCACGAGACGGAAGATCGGATCAGTGCCTTTGCTCTCCTTGAAACGCCGTTGTACGCCGGCTGGCGATATGCCCCAGCCTTCATTGGGCTGATGGCAGGTGACGCATGACCGACCGTTGGTGCCCAGGCTTTTGAAAAACGGGTTGTTGAAGTCGAAACTTCCTGTAGTGCTAAAAGTGGCTGAGACGCCCGAAGGGTCCTTACTGGCGAGGATGCTGCGGTCTTGTGCCTGCAATTCGGCGTTGATACCCAGCAACAAGCCACCCGCCAACATGACCATGATAAATTTTTGGGCCGCGTTCGATCGACGACAGCTGGCTTCCACCAGCCGCACAGCTTGTAAGAAATTCATGTCCTGGTGCTCCTATACACGCAGTGAGAGTTCTGGTCGGTATGCTTTGGCTTTCCGCGATTTACCCGGAAAAAGCGAACCTTCTGGTAGTGTTAACAAGTTGAGATTCGTTTCACGTCCGGAATTCTCTCTTTTTCCAAATCACACCAGACAAATTCAGTTCAGATCTCCGTTCCCCTGGTCGCGGCATATTACACGAATCTTTGATTTGAAGAGAGACGATTTTCCGCCTTAATCCCACTTCCGCACAAAATCGCTACAGCTGCAATGTAGAGTTCAGAATGCAAGGATTTTCCCGATGAAAACTGCGCTTTGTGTGGTTCTGTCATGTCTGGTTTAAAATAGAGATGTGATCCTTCCGTTCGTCCGCGAAGTCCTGGCGGATGTGGAGAAAAGCCCGGGGTTCCATCAGGCGGCCTCATATCTGAAACAATGGAGGGGGGAGTCAAAGCCCCCTGCGGGGCGTATCCGTCTGTCCGGGCTGGTTACTACCGCAAAATCCCTTCTGATTCCGTACCTGCAACGCGCTGCCGGACGCCCGCTGATATTGATAGTCCCCGATAATCGGGCCGCCGAGGCGGTGTTTCCGATGGTCCAGTCCTTTTGCGATCTCACCGGCGCGTGCAGCCCGCAGTCGGTGGTCAAGCTGTCTGCTTACGATGTGCTGCCGTTCGAAAACATGTCACCTCACCCGGAAATCCAGGAAGAACGGGCCACCGCTCTGTGGAAGATATCGACCGGCGCCGCCTTGATCGTAATTACGCCTCTTGCTGCCGCAACCATGCGGCTGCATCCAGCGGACCATTACGCCGGATTGGCCCGCATTGTCCGCCGCACAGAAATGCTCGACATAGATGAGTTGATGCAGCACCTGAATACTGTCGGCTACTCGGCGGTGGATGTGGTGGAGATGCCCGGGCAGTATGCTCTTCGCGGCGGCTTGCTGGACGTCTATCCTCCAGAAGCCGATCGCCCATTGCGTGTTGAGTTGTTCGGCGACGAAGTTGAGTCTATCCGCAAGTTTGATCCCGGTACACAGCGCTCGGCCACGCCCGCGGATGAGGTTGTGCTTCTCCCGCTTACTGAAACTCCGGTGCGTGAAGAACTGCTTACCGAAATTCATGCCCGCCTCTCCGGCGCACGCATTGAAGGTGCAGCCGAAACCGTGCGCAGCTCTCTTGCCGAAACTGGCGTTACCGTTTTTCCCGGCTGGGAGTTTTATGCCAATGCAGGTGCGCAGGGAACTCTCTTTGACCTTCTGCCTGATGCGGTCGTTTTTGTGAACGAGCTTTCCGCCGTTGAGGCAGAACACGAGAGCTGTGGAATCGCGTAGTTCAGCGCCACGAGCAGAGTCTCGTCGGCAAACTGGCGACGCCCGAAGACATCAATCTGCCACCGGAGCAATGGAACGACCTCGTTTCTCATCTTCCGGGAGGAAGCCTGGAGCATCTGGCGCTGCTGCGCATTGCCCGCGCCGAAGCGAGCCTTGGCCTAACAGATCCGCAATTGCCGGATGCCCAAGTGATCGAGCTTTCCACCCAACCAACATCGCGTTTTCACGGTTCGGTTCCCGCGATGGTAGAAGAAGTAAAGAAACTCACCGGCCAGGGACAGCGAGTCATCTTTGCCGCGCCCAATACTGGCGAGATGGAGCGCCTGGCGGACATCTTCACTGAATATCAGGTTCCGTTTCGCCTGGGCACGCGTACACTTGCGCCCGGCAGCGAAACTTATCTCGACGAGACGGCATATTTCTCTGGCGACCTCCTCACTACTACCATCGTGCGCGCCACCGCACCCGAAGGCGTGGCGCTGCCGGAATCACGTCTGGTGATCTTTGGCGCCCGTGACCTGTTTGACGATTCGGAGATTGAGCCACCGCAACCGCTGCGCCGTAAGTCAAAGACCGCGGCTTTCATGTCGGATTTCCGCGATCTGGCCGTCGGCGACTTCGTTGTGCACGTAGAGCACGGTATCGGGATGTACCAGGGCCTCAAGGAAATCCAGCAGGGCGAGATCACCGGCGAATACATGGTGCTGGAGTTTGCGGAAGCCGCCAAGCTTTATGTTCCGCTTACGCGGTTGGACCTGATCCAGAAATATCGTTCCAGCGAAGGTGTCCGGCCGCCGCTGAGCCGTCTGGGTGGAACTGCCTGGGCCAAAACCAAGGCGCGCGTCAAGAAGGCCATGAAAGATATGGCCGATGATTTGCTGAAACTCTACGCGGCGCGCAAGGCCGCGCAGGGACATACGTTTCCTCCCGACACACAATGGCAGAAGGAGTTTGAAGACGCGTTTGAGTTCAACGAAACAGACGACCAGCTCACCGCCTCAGCCGATATCAAGCGCGATATGGAATCTCCTCTTCCCATGGACCGCCTGCTTTGCGGCGACGTCGGCTATGGCAAGACGGAAGTAGCGATGCGTGCGGCGTTCAAGTCCGTACAGGACAACAAGCAGGTTGCGGTCCTGGCGCCCACAACAGTTCTAGTGTTTCAGCATTTTGAAAACTTCAAGCGCCGCTTCGCCGCTTTCCCTATCACCATTGAGATGATGAGCCGCTTCCGCAATGTCAAGCAACAAAAAGAAACGGCAGAACGGATCGAGCAGGGCAAGGTGGATATTGTGATCGGCACGCATCGGATCCTGTCACAAGACATCAAGTTTCAAGACCTTGGCCTCGTCATTGTCGATGAAGAGCAGCGGTTTGGCGTCCGCCACAAAGAGCGTCTCAAGCAGCTCAAGAAAGAAGTGGACGTACTGACCATGTCTGCCACGCCGATTCCACGGACTCTCCACATGTCGATGGTGGGCCTGCGGGACATGAGCGTGATTGAGACGCCGCCTAAAGACCGCATGGCAATTCAGACAGTTGTCGCGGCCTATGATGAAAAGCTCATCAAGTCCGCGTTGGAGCACGAACTGGAGCGCGGCGGCCAGGCTTACTTCGTTTACAACCGCGTTGAGACTATCTACGAAATTGCCGCCAAGCTGCAGGAAATGCTGCCGCAGGCGCGCGTGCTCGTAGGACACGGGCAGATGTCAGAAGGCGAGCTGGAAAAAGTGATGATGGCTTTCGTCCGACATGAGGCGGACATTCTGGTCTCTACCACCATCATTGAAAACGGGCTGGATATTCCTCTCTGCAACACTATCATCATTAATCGCGCTGATCGCCACGGATTGTCAGAGCTTTACCAGTTGCGCGGACGCGTCGGCCGCTCCAACCGTCGAGCCTATGCGTACTTGCTTGTCCCCGCCGAGCAGGAGCTCACGCCGGTAGCCAGGCGCAGGCTGGCAGCGTTGAAGGAATTTTCCGACCTCGGAGCAGGATTCAAGATCGCTGCGCTGGATCTGGAGCTGCGCGGCGCCGGCAATCTCCTGGGCGGCGAGCAGAGCGGCAACATTGATGCTGTGGGCTTTGAGATGTATACCGGTATTCTTGATCGCGCCATCCGCGAACTGAAAGGCGAAGAGCTCTCCGATAAAGTCAGCACGCAGCTTAACCTCGGAATCGACTTGCGCATCCCGACTCAATACATTGCCGAAGAAAATCAGCGCCTGCGCATGTACAAGCGCGCTGCCGGCGTGGAGAGTGAGGCCGCCCTGGACGACGTCCGCAAAGAACTGCAGGATCGCTACGGCGAGCCGCCCGCGCCGGTTCGCTACCTGCTCTCTGCGTCGTCACTCAAGCTGTTATCGGAGCGAGTGGGCGTGTTGGCCATTGATCGCAAGCGGGACTCTGTCACGATCAAGTTTACTGAGCAAGCAGCCATAGAGCCTGACCGTCTCGCGAAATTCGTAGCGCAATCGCGCGGTGCGCAGTTCTCGCCCGGTGGGGCGCTGAAGTTCAATTTGAAGTCCACACAGCCGGAAGCTGTGATGGATCAGATCAACGGGCTGCTGCGCGAACTGAGCCCTGAAACAGTAGCCCAGACCTGGCTGCAGGCGAAATGAGAAATCTTCCGTGAGCCCATTCGCATGCGACATGACCGCACTTTCCAGCGAGCAGAGGTCATGCCACCAGGAACTGGGCAAGTTGTTGCGGTCGGCGTTGTGTGTAATCGAGGAACTGCCTGACGGTTACGAGTTTGAATTTTCCTTACAGCCTGCCATCTACGATGCTCTAACCCAAATTACGCCGCTCGAGCACGCCTGCTGCCCCTTTTTCACAATCAACATCCGTCTTGACCACAACAAACTTTATTGGCAATTGACCGGCAGTGAGGGGGTGAAAACATTTATTCGAATGGAATTTGCCGCGTGGTTCAAATGATTGGACGCCGCGGTTCGGCTCTGATGTCCATTTTTCTCTTGGTCCGGTACTGTCCTAGTCAAGTTTGGGGGGACAAGAACCCCTGGTCCGATCACCTGATCTCCCAATGTTATAATCCGCGCTTCCTATGAAAATGCCAACACTCCTTCTCACTGCCCTCTTTCTTTCCTGCTTCAGTTTCGCTCAACAGACAGCCGCGCCGGCAGCGCCGCAGAAGACTTATATCCACGCTGGCCACCTGCTCGACGTAAAAAGCGGCAAGATGCTGGACAATGTTCTGGTCGCCATCGAAGGCGACAGAATCCTATCGGTCGGTTCCGGGCCGGCTCCCACCAACGGCAAAGTCATTGATCTGCGTGACGCCACGCTTCTCCCCGGCCTGATTGACGCCCACACGCACCTTACTTTCGAACCCAACTTCGGTTATCAGGAATTGGGTGTCTCTATTCCCAAAGAGGCACTGATCGGGGCCAAGAATGCGCGCATCACGCTGGAAGCCGGCTTCACCACAGTGCGCAACGTCGGCGCAAGGGGCTATACCGATATCGCCTTGCGCGATGCCATCAATGAAGGCTTGGTACCAGGTCCGCGAATTATGGCCAGTGGCCCGGCGCTTTCCATCACCGGAGGCCACTGCGACCAGAACCTGCTGCCCTATGAGTGGCACGCCTCATCGGATGGCGCAGCCGATGGCGTGGAAGGCGTGCAGCACAAAGTGCGCGAAATCATAAAGTACGGCGCTGATGTCATCAAGGTTTGCGCGACCGGCGGCGTACTCTCCAAGGGAGACGACCCTAAGGCATCGCAATACACGTTGGAAGAGATGAAAGCTATTGTTGCCGACGCGCACCGTCTCGGCCGCAAAGTGGCCGCTCACGCTCATGGCGCGCAGGGCATTGCCTGGGCCAGTGAAGCGGGCGTTGATTCCATAGAACACGGCTCTTACATTGATGATGCGGGAATCAAGATGATGAAAGAGCGTGGCACTTATCTGGTGCCTACGCTCTACCTGGCAGACTGGATGCGCGAGAACGCCGCAAAGATCGGCTTGCCCGCAATGTACGCCACCAAGATGAAGGATGTTACCGCCGTTTCGCGCCAGAACATCAAAAAGGCTTTTGAGGCCGGCGTGAAGATTGCTTTCGGGACCGATGCCGCAGTCTATCCTCATGGACTCAATGCGCATGAATTTGCAGTTTACGTCCAGATCGGGATGACCCCGTTGCAGGCAATCCAGACCGCAACGGTAAATGCGGCGGATTTACTTGGCTGGTCCAAGATAGGCTCGCTCGAACCTGGCAGCTTTGCCGATATCATTGCCGTGAATGGCGATCCCACAAAAGACGTTACGCTTCTGCAAAACCCAGTTTTTGTCATGAAGGGCGGCGCAGTAGTAAAGCAAAAATAGCCATCAGGAACGAAGCTAATCTTACCGCCGAGAAATTGGGCGCACAAAGGATTTGCAGTCGCGCGGCGAGCGATTTACCGGATAACATTACGGTGAAGCGACACCGGCGGCACAGAAAGAGCTGAATACTATCTCAGGTAGAATTCCTGCATCTTACGTACGACGATAATTTGCTCATCGAGGCGATTCAGGTTCAACCATGAAAATGAGAGTTCGAAAGGCCGTCTTTCCCGCCGCCGGATTGGGCACGCGTTTTCTTCCCGCCACCAAGGCACAACCAAAGGAAATGCTGCCGTTGGTGGACAAGCCGATCATCCAGTACGGGGTGGAAGAAGCCATGGCCGCCGGCTGTGACCAGATCATTATCGTCACAGGGCGCGGCAAGACCTCCATTGAAGACCATTTTGACGTTAGCTACGAACTGGAGAAGATGCTGGAAGAACGCGGGAAAACCGATTTGCTAGCAATCGTCCGCCAGATTTCCGATATGATCCACGTGGCTTACGTGCGCCAGAAAGAAGCAATGGGCCTGGGGCATGCGGTGCTGATGGCCCGGGAGCTGGTAGGGAATGAGCCGTTCGCTGTTCTGCTGGCGGATGACGTAATCGATGCGCAAAAGCCTTGCCTCAAGCAGATGATGGAGGTGTTTGAAGAATCGCAGTGCTCCATCATTGCCACGCAGGAAGTCAACGGTCCGGCCATCTCTTCTTATGGCGTGCTGGACGCGGAGCGGATCGAGGGCAAATTCAACGGTCGCGCGTACAATGTGCGGAATTTGGTGGAGAAGCCCAAGCCTGAGGAAGCACCCTCCAATCTTGCGATCATCGGCCGCTACATTTTAACGCCGACGGTCTTTGAAACCCTGGAACGCACTCCGCTGGGCACAGGCGGTGAGCTGCAACTTACTGATGGTCTGCGCGGTCTGCTAAGCGCGGGTGAGAGCATTTACGGATACAACTTTGAAGGAAAACGCCACGATGCCGGTGACAAACTCGGCTTCCTTAAGGCGACGGTTGAGTTCGCGCTGAAACGCTCAGACCTGGGTCCGGCCTTCGCTGATTACCTGCGTTCGCTGGATATCGACGCCAGAGCCAAAAAGAGTGAGGCTGCGTAGGCTTAAATAGCGCGCTTCTTCAGCTCGGCTCGCAAAAATCCTCATCCTGGAAAATGTAAGGTGCGGTCCGAATCAGACGGAAGCGCACCCGCTCTTCACACGTGTCACATAGTGGGAACGATTCGCCGTTGAGCATGACCGCTTCGTGGGCAGTGCGATGAGCGCCATCGTGGATTACTTCGTAGATGCCGGTCTCTTTTACGGCCTCGCCGGCGCTAAATAGTGGCACTGATCGATTGAGGCGCTGGGAGTGCGGGCGAGACTTACCGCCGCGGCCTTTCATTGCCGGTGGCAGGCAGCGCGAACCTTGTATCTGAGACGAGACCATTCTTCTCATGGCAGGAGCTAGCAAATTTATATAACCCATCAACACGAACCCTCGCAACTATTTTTTCATTCTTTTGCCACACATTACTTTACGATCACCCTTTGGGCGTACCTGGATTCTGCAGAAAATCAGAGTCCTGTGAGATTGGCTCTGCCGGACGAACCAGCTTGAATCGCACCTGCGCTCCACAAATCGCGCAAGCGGGGAAACGCTCGCTCTTGAAGATTGTGGCGTTATGGTTAGCGCGATGCCGGGCGTGGATCACCGTGTAGACGCCTGATTCGGGGACGTCGTCGCCCGATTTAAAAACGTGTTCTGCTTTCGATGCGCCTTGCATTTCCCAGCGTCCCGCAGGAACTTTGAAATGACAGTGTACTAAAGCGGCGACAAAGTCTGCATTCCTTTATTCTTCGGGGCCATTGTTTCGCGAAATCGAACGGGACTTTTTAGCCCGGGATCTCTGC
>JBARMK010000274.1:0-20349 GCA_049802395.1 Candidatus Angelobacter sp. | reverse complement strand
GTCTTTTATCCGGACCTTCTTCAGAAGGTCGACCAGCAGCTTCGGCTGGCAGGACCTGAGTTCCTGGGATTTTTCTGGCACGGCGCGGGCCGCGGTCTTTATTTCTCGCGAGAGTATTTTTTGCCCGTGCTGCGCACTGTCTGGAGCGGCGTGGACAAAGATGCGGGCAATGCACCTGACCGGCTCAGCTCCATGGCGGGCCTCAACTGGGCCGTAACTCTGGTGAACATGCGCCAGCCCGAAATCATTCAAAATATGCTTCGTTCCGCTGTTGAGATCGATCTGATCCAGGGATTCACCAATGGCGCGGTTTCTTCCGTCATCATGCGCGAAGATACCACGCCGGGCGAGCCCTTTACCTCCGCTTTTTATCAGAACCTTCCCGGTGCGGACCATGGTCCTCTGGTCGCAGAGTGGGCCAGCCTGATTGCCGACCCGTGCCAGACGGGCCTGCAAACATACTATCCGGTGCTGCGGCGATGCGACGCACTCGACCAGGTCTTCCGCTACCAGGACTTGGGCGCCCTGATTTCAAACCTGAAGGCGGAACAGGCCGGAGGGAAGCTGAAGAATGTTACCGCAAGGCGATTGCAATGACAGGACCAGGGGATGAATGAGGAACGGGAACCGCCCAATGTCGTGCATTTTTTCGGCCAGCTGCTGGTGCTGCCGATCGCCACGTTTGTTTACGGCCTTGACATGCTTATCAAGACCATGCAGCAGATGCAGCGGGTCACTAGCCAGAGCATGCATGTGGTCAGGGGGCCCGGCCCGCTGATCAGCCCGCCAGACTCGGAGAACAACATTGCTGAAAATCACCTGACATCTGATGGCATCGATACTGGACGAAATGAAAACGAAAACAAGGAGGGAAAATTCTTGAGCTACGACTATAGCGAAAACGGATTGGATAGGAACCTGCGGGATGACATGCTGAAACTCGTGCGCTATAAGATTCTTTTTGTGAAGCGTGAGTATGAGTACGCCTTCCCCGAGCGGGAAGACCTGGTATACGACAACCTTGACGGCAATGCGTTTACCGCCTGGAAAGTGGCCGAGTTCGTCCAGGAACTGGCGAGGGTAAAGGATGAAACCACCGCTGAGGGCCGGGCCAGAGTTGGTATCCGTGTACCGCACAAATGGAAGAACTATCCCCGCCCTGAAGATAAGGACATATACACGTTCGATGGCTATCTGACCGGGTTTCCGTCGGAAGACAAGAAATATCTGCGGGTCTTCTATCAGGTGCTCGAAAGATATCCGCGCGAGAAGTTCCGTCATGACGAACGCCAGATCGAGGTGCTGGAGGAGATTCGCGACCGTATTCAGAAATAAACGGCGGCGAATCCATGGCTCGGCAATAAGAACGGCTAGGAGAGAGCCTCAGCCTGTTGTCCGGAGGCACGGAATCTCGGCCGGACTTCGGAACCATGTGCCGCCCTGATCGTTGATGAATAGAACCAGGAATTCCAGCTTGATACTCAACACCATCCAGCTGGGAACCTGCAACCTGACTTCATGAATCGGGTTCAGGAGGTTCGCTGTCCAGTGACTTCCATCGAAGAACTCATCCAATCCATGAACCGTCTTGGCTGGGCGATATCGCTTTTAACGCTACAGCAAACCCGGGAGCCGGCGGCGACGTTGGATCGTAACTCCAGCCGCCATCGATCTGTTTCGTCTTCCGTCGGGCCGGATACGACCGACGCCTGGACCGGTCATACGCGATGCGGATCGAAGACCCTCTCCGGAGGCGTCGCCTTCCGTGCCCCCACGGCACGCAGTATCTTCAAGACAGGAATCGAACTGATGCGTCAGTACGCCGCGATTTTAAAATGGCTCAGCCCCGAGGCTGACAGTCAGGCGGCGTGGCAGGAATTGCAGAACAAGCTGGAAGCTTTTTCACTCTTCCAGCAGGTGGATATCGAACTCAATATTTCGCCGGAAGCTCCATCCTCATTTCCTGAGTTGGTTGAGCGCGTGCGACAGTTCGATCGTTACCGTGGCATCTGGCTGATGGAAGGACTCGGTCATTGTCATTCTGATCTGCTTCTGCGCCAGGGATACATTCCCGGGAACATTCTGAAAGCTCCTTCCAATGGCCGGCTGCCGGCGGCCAGTCTGATTCCGCTGCACGCCGGCATGGGGCTTTCACTAGCCGAGTGGCTGCTCCCTGCGATGGAGCGAAACCCCACACAGGGAGTCCGAACCTTCATCGAAGCTTGCCAGGCCGCTTCGCAACCGGGTTATTTCGGCGTGGCCTGCGAAGCGCTTGGGTTGGCCACCCGCAATCTCTTTCCGCATTTGCTTGCGCCGCTTGACCTGGCTCTGTCTCGTGCAGGCGAAGCATACCTGGAATATTTCTGGCACGGAATTGGCCGGGCCATCTATTTCTCTCCGGCAAATCTTCCGCCGTGGCGAACCGCGCCGTGGGCAGGGTTCGAGACCTGCCTGCGTGAATCCACGCACAATCCGGTCCGGCGGAATGCAGTCGCCGGGTTCTGCTGGGCGCTGACGCTGATCAATATCCGCCATCCGGAAGTCCTAGAAGCATTTTTGAAATGTCATGAACACGAGATCACTGCCCATGATGCATGCAGAAACGGTATCGCCTCGGCCCTACTGATTGGGGCGGAAGCAACCGGCGACGCAAGTTGCCTGGATGCCTTGCAACAGCACCAGCCCGCTGCTTCGGCCGTCTCTCTTTGGCGCACGCATGTGCTTCCAGGCTGCGAAGCAGCCCGTCTGCATTCGGGCAGTTCACAGCTAGCAATGGACGAATTGTTTCGCTGTCAAGATATGGATGCAGAGACTCATTTTTCGATGAACAGCGGAGTTCACCCGAACGTGGAACCCAGGAAGGGAAGCCAATGCTGAAGCATTTATTCAATCAAATGATCTGGCGGCCTTGGGTGGCGTTCATGTCAGGAATCGATATGCTGGACAAAAACACGCCAGAAGGATTGAAAGTAGAAGCGATGATCAGCCGGGCCGCTCACGCACTGGGGAGTCCGCATCCGGAGCGTTCAGCGGACATCGGCAGCCGGCGCCTCGATGACAACCAGGCATTTCCTTTATCACGGAACAGAGTTTGAACGTCTTATGACATTGGCGGATGAAAACCAGGGTTTCGGCAGAAGCTACAGCGTGAGAAGCGCGCAGGGACCGCAGCCGGCTCCTAGGCCCCCTTCAGCGATCGGCGACTCTGAATTGATGCGCAACGCTCCTCTCCTCGCGAGCGTCCCGGACTATCTCAGGCGGGGCCAGGACTTGCTGAGATGGTGGAGAGAGATGGAACGCACCGGCGGACCGGCACAAAAGTTTCCACTGGAACGCAGCTTCAATCGCGCAACACGCAGTTTTGGTTTCTACGGGGAAGCGCCGGTTGAAGGCGAGCTGATGCCGGTCATGGGCAATGTACAGGAGATGTTCTACGATCAGACACGCGCGCCAGCCAGCCTCAACATTCAATCGGCTCACTGGATGGCCGATCAGCTGCGCGAATTTGTGCTGAAGTACTGGATGCGCATCAGCGCCTTCCGCCTGCCGGAAACCCATGTCGACGAGTCTCAGCCGGGGCCGCCTCCCGCCCTGGCCCGGTTGAGTTGGTGTCCCGCGCCCCGCGCCAGCCAGATCGGTTTCGGATTCAGCCAGCACTTCTATAAGCCCGCCGGCATGAATGAGATTGGGGTTTTTCCCGATTACGATCAGCAGACCATTGTTGATCAGCGCGAAGTGGGCAGACTCTACGATTGGCTGCTGCTGAAAGTCCGCATCTTCGATTTCAATTTCAGCGCCCGCGTGTTTGGCGCGGAGGGCCCCGAACTAGTCTTTGGCCTGAACGAAGAGAGCAGTCTTGTCGTTCATCGGGATTTCATCAATGACAACATCCGCCCGCTGCCGGGTGTCCTTGGCGATTTCGGCATTGGTTATTCCTTTGTTAGGAACGCTGTTCCCGGCCCGTTTGGTTATGGTCCCGGAGAATTTGACGCGGCCCTGGAACTGATTAACTTTCGGATTTACGAAACCGGCTACATCAGCGTAAGAATGATCTTTATCTCAAACCGTCCCACCCGGGTCACGAATGTTGTGGCAGATCCTGTCCGGTGGGGCTTCCGGGTTGCCGATGCATTTTCGCTGGGGCTGGCGTCTCGCCTGTTTTCGCCTGCCCGAGATGCCCTGAACCAGCTCTTCCGGTTCAGAATCGACCCGGTGCTGGCCTGGATCAATGCCACCAATGCACTCAGCGGAAACTATGCCGCCGAAGCACTGTGCATTTCTTTGGAACAACTGGAGAAGAATTTTCTGGTGCAGCATTTCCGCCAGCACTATTCAACGGTACTCGGATCTCTCGCCACATGGCGCCGCTTTCCTGACTGGCTCGATGAACGGCGACTGCCACCCTGGGTCATCTCCGGAGTGGATTCATGACACATGATCCGAATCGCACCGCGCTGGTCCTCTCCGGAGGCGGCGCTTACGGGGCCTTCGCGGTCGGCGCGCTAAAAACATTGTTCGCCGGACGCAGCCCATCCACGGGTTATCAACCGCTGATCACCGGCATTCTCACCGGCACATCCGTAGGCGCATTCAATGCCGCTGTCCTGGCGGAAAACCGTCGCGGGGACCTGCTCGCCCGGGCCAACGCCCTGGAAAACATCTGGACGGAGCGGATCGCCGAACAACCCGGACAATGCGGCAGTTCCGTATTCCGCCTAGCAGGTAATCCCTCGAATTATCTCGATCCCAGCTGCCTGCGCTCCCCTGACCGGGTCGCGAAAACCTTCTTCGGCGACGGATTCACCATTGGCAGGTACGTTATCGAACGCACAGCCAACTTCCTAGCATCCGATCTTTCGGTACCTCAACGCCTGATCGGGCTGGCGAACCTTGACTCTTTCATTGATACTTCACCTTTTCGGGAGATGCTGGGCTCAGTCATAGAAGAACAGAATATCTTTGCCAGCGATCAGCACTTGCATATTGTGGCCACGAACTGGATTACGGGAAAGGCGGTGGGCTTCGGCAATGCCGACTTCAAAGAAGGCCTGGGGCTCAAGGCCATCATGGCTTCTTCCGCTGTTCCAGGCGTTTTCCCGGCCGTCCGCATTGGCGCGCACACTTTCGTGGATGGAGGCGTAGTTGAAAATACTCCGCTGAAACCGGCCCTGGAACTCGGGGCCACAGAGTTGCACGTCATCTATCTTGATCCCCAGCCGGAATATGTTCCCCTGCTCGGTGAGCCCAACACCCTGGACACTCTGATGCGGGTCTATCACATTATGCTGGCGACCAAGCTCAGAGAAGACATTGAAACAGCCCGATGGATCAATTCCGGCCTGCAGGCGCTTACCGCTTTCGGAGAGCCGGAGAAAACGGCAGAAATCCAGCTTCGGGATATCGTCAGGGTTGTGGGTAAATTCCGCGAGCACGGGCTCCCGTATAAGCCCGTCACAATTCATCGTTACTTTCCACAATCCACCATTGGCACTCAGATCGGCGCTTTCGAGTTTACCGCCGATACGATTTCAAAAATGATCAGGGAAGGCGAACGGGTAGCGCTGCTGCACGACTGCGCCCAAAACGGCTGCGTTCTCGCCCCTGAAGACCGGCAGGTTCGCTATGCGTGATCTGATCGAATCGGCTTTTCGTCTCGCATTTTCCCTGCCGCTGTCCGGAATACGGACATTTACCAGCCTGTTTACAAAAGCGATAAATCCGGAGGTGCGCCACACGGGGCCGTTGAGTGGCTCTCGGCGGGCTACGCTATCGGAACTCTATGGCGACCTTGTTCCGGGCCTGCAGCCGCCAGGAAATGGCGCCGGCTTCTCCGGGGCGCCCGCGGCGGTGAACAGCGGAAGACTGAACACTTCCCGATTCCTTGCGATGGGCGAAGGACTGGCGGCGGGCATCGCGGATTTTGCGCTGACTTCTGAAAATCAGACAACCAGCTTTCCCGCACAAATGGCCCGGCAGATGGGCGCAGATTTCCCGATGCATCTGATTCAGCCGCCAGGAATTGGCGAGCTTCCCGGCTTTCCGCGTCTGAGCGTGCGGATTCCCGCTCCGCTGCAGACGACCGTGCTCAGCAAGCTTCCGCCTACGCCGGTATCGAACCTTTCTGTTCCCAGTTTCCGTTTACGCGATGCTGTGTCGCTTCGGCCCGTCCAGCCTCTCGTCCACCGTGACGATAACCGGCAAACGGCCGCCAATCTCATCTGGGGTGTGCTGCCCATTGCCCAGGGCAGAAAGATCGCGCCCACCCAGCTCGAATACGCGATACAAAGTTCCCCCACTCTTACCATTGTCGAGCTGGGGTATTACGAAGCGCTGGAAGCCGCAGTCCATGAAAATCCGAAACTTCTGCCTTCCTGTGATGAATTTGCGGCGCAGTATTCCGAGATCATCTCCGGCCTCGCAAAATGTGGCGCCGAGGTGCTCGTGCTCAACGTGCCTGACCCACTGGATTCAGCCCACTTCCTGAGCCTGGAGACCGCCGCCCGAATCGCCCGGGTCAATCCATCATTTCTTTCCAGGCGGTACGGAATTCAGCCGGATGATATTGTCACGCTCCATGGACTGAATGAGATCGGGTATCAGATTTTCTCCGGGGCCCTGGCCGCGCTGCATCCGGCTTTCGTTGTCAGCGGCGCAGCCGCCCGTCGCATTCGCGACCGCATCGCTGAACTCAACGAGCGGCTGGTCAACGTGGCCCGGGAGCATGGCGCAATACTCTACGACCTCGCCGGATTGTTTCGCCGCGTGCATGATCACGGTTATCGCGTCGGCACGCGAATCCTTACAAGCGAATATCTGGGTGGTTTCTTTTCCCTGAACGGATACTATCCCGGGCAGACCGGGCAAGCCATCATCGCCAACGAACTGCTGCAACTTCTCAATGAAAACTATAGCGCCGCCTTTAACCTTGTTGATCTCAACAGCGTGCTGCTGAGCGATCCCTCCGCATCCTGCCGTCAAAGCGAAGGGACGCTGTGGCCCGATGACGAATTATGGCGGATGCCTTTCAACCCCGCCCCCGGCATCGAAGCCTCCGGCGATACGGGCGCCGGCAAAGATGAAGACGAGCGGTATTTCAGCGTGGAAGACAACTGGAAGCAACTCGCTCCGGTCGCACCTCCTGCGTCTCCTGCCACTCCCTTATCTCTTCCTCCGGGCATGGAACAGGTGTTGCCTCTGAATCCGGATACCAGTTACTTCGGGGATGGCATTGGAGCCTTGAACGTTCGCAATCCTCAGGAAGCCCGGTTCGGCAGCACCGCAAACTTCATCTTTGGCGGCCTGGCCATGGTGGATAGCCACCTGAACGGTTTGCTGAAAGTCAGATTCGCTGAGCCACAAAATCAGATCAGTCACTTTGAGATTTCATTCCTCGATGCGCTGGACGGAGAGGATTCCGTGCTCGAAGCGCCGCAACTGTTCAGGATGGCATTTCAGCGAAACCGCGTGGAGAATGTGCCGGGGCTGGTTTCTTCCGGCGATCTCGATCTGTGTACCGGAGAAGTTTCAAACCTGACAGTCTTTGCTCAGTACCGCAGCACTGCCTTGCAAGCTTTGCTTGGCGTAAATCCCAACGCTCCCAAAGGGCCGATTCGCTTCCAAAACCCGCCGCCTTCGAATTGTCCTCCACCGACCCCTGAGCAGCAGCAGATTTATGGCTCGGCCTGGATCAAGTTTGAGCAGCGCCCCGAGGGTAAACTGGACGTAACATTTTACGGCTCCATGTTTGTTCCCCTCGGGCCCGGGGCGCGCTGGCCGCTCAACTTCGTAAGCGCCGACGGACAGCATGCCACAATTCCAGCCGCTGGCACGGTGCTGCACCCTCATTTGCAGATGAGCACCAAATCCCTGCCTCTTTCCGGAAGCCGCTCCCTTCCGCAGGTCCCGCTGAACACCATTCAGGAGTTCACTCTGTTTACACATAACAGCGCCTTTGGCGACGCGTTTCACCTGAATACTGCGCATCTCGGCGGTCCGGCCAAAGGAAGATCTCATTTGCTGGGCCGGCTGCAAATTCAGTTTGGGCCCAGGTCACGGAATACCGTGCCCATCGCGGTCTGGAGCATTCCGCCCGGTGGAATTATGTCACCACTGCCGTCATCGCCCGTATCCGAGGCTTTTCCTTCACGGCTTTCACCCGGTCCCCAGGGGTTCAACGAGTTTCTTCGGTTTCCCCTGCGCAACTATGCGCTCGACGATCTCTCAGTCATCGATGACCCATTCGATATCGCGGTTGGCGCTATCGACCTGAAAACCGGGCGGCTGATCAATGGAATGTTGCATCGAGCTTTCATCAGCCAGGACCTGATCTTCGCGCTGTTGCGCGTGGAACCCTGCACGCCCCTAAGTTCATTTCTCTTTCGGGGTCCCGCCGTATTGGTGGAAGGGCCGCGCCGGCAGAAGGTATTTCGCTTCCAGGGTATCGTTCATATTCCCTATCCGGCAGGACTGAAGTTTCCCAACCCGGACTTCGCAACCGGCTTCACCGTCGGCCCGAATTCGGCCCTTGATCCGTTCCTGTGGCTGCACGCCACTCACAATGGACAAGCCGAGGGTGCGGTGAAAGAAGGCGGGGCCAGTCATATACGCTCCTCCACTGGCGACGTTTTCTCTTACCGCTATCGAATTGCCGCCGATGCGGCGGAGACCTCGCCCCTGTTTGAATATGAGAATCACAGCCAGGATGGGAGCTTTCGCCTGCACAGCCTGGCTTGGGTTGACTTCAGCAACTCCGCCACCTCGGCGGACGAAGACGAGGCCTGGGATACCGTGACTTTCAGCGGCTTTGGAATCTGGACCAAAGATGGCACCCGCACGCTGCAACAGGCGGCGGTCCAGGTTTGTACCTCCTCGACCAGACCCTTTGTCGGCATACAGATAGCCCAGGGCGATATCTCGAATGTAAACACAAAACCGGTGGCGGAGCAGATGGCGCTCCCCTAGCTGGTCCGCCCGAAGTCGTTGTGTTTCGCAAAATTCCTGCGGCAATGCGTCTCTTCCATTGTCGTCGGGCGGTGCATAAGCCGCAGTCCGGCCACCCAAGGCTATTTTTTTGGCGCGATCGCAGTTCGGCTAATACAGGGTAAAAGAGAGCTTTCATGGCACAAGATCAGCAACCACCCTCTATCGATCAGCTCCGCGCGCAGGTTTCGCAAATGCTGGATACGCTGCCAGCACAGGCACCCATTTCAGCGATTGTGCTGTTCGAGGTCGATCCCGCCAAAGAAGGCTTATTCCTCCAAAATGCCGATGCTCTCACCGAAGCCACCAGGCGGCTGCCAGGCTGTAATGTCTTTGCATTCAACCGGGCGGTGAAACCCGGCTCTGTTGCTGCGGGCATCGAGTACCTCATTTATGAAGACTGGCAAGCCCGCGATCTGTTCCGCACCCAGTGGGATTCACAGCACCTGCAAGCCTTCCAGCATTCGGTAGGTGATCTGATTGTCGCCCCGCCGGACCTGAGGTTCTATTTCGGTTGGCACGAGTACCGGACTGAAGCATCGTCCATGATGGGCGATGCCATGCCCGGGCAGAGCACGAACCAAAATTCCCGTAGCCGGCTTTCATCCTTTTTCGCCTTCCCCTATGCTGCGTCGCTTTTCGGCATGCAGCAAATGGCCAACATCTTCGACCCGGGCAGCGCAGCCAGATCGCTGGAGAACCTCACGCACGCAACCGAGAAAGAACTTGGCAGTCCTCTGCGGGCGGTATTCCACCTTGGAAACTCGGTTCAGAAGGCTGCTTTTGACCTTGCGATGGGAGGATTCGGCGGTCGCAATGACGGTCCGGATTCCGAATCGAACTGGTCGGCAACCATCAGCAGCGTAATGAAGCAGGCCGTTGCCACCGCCAGTCAGCCCCTGACGCAGACGGCTGAAAATTTCACTTCGACATCGGGGCAGCCATCTGCTTATAGTAACCAGCCGGGTACGAATCCCCCTGTTACGCAGAACAACCAGCCAGGGCCGACGAACGCACCGGCGGCGAGCGGCTGGGGGCCCATGCCCTATCCCGTTCCAGTGCCCGATCCTCCGCGAGGTTCGGCGCCGAATGGTTCTCCGGAGCCAACCGCAGCCGCACCTGCCATCGGCGAGCCGGATATTTCTCCCGACTACCCATTCCGTCCTAACTATGTGGGCGTACTCGGATCGAGGATGCACTACATCGAACAGGGGAACGGAAACCCGATTCTTCTGCTGCACGGCAATCCATCGTGGTCTTATATATGGCGCAATATCATCCCGCACCTCAGTCCTTTAGGCCGCTGCATCGCGCCTGACCTGATCGGATTCGGTCGCTCCGACAAGCCGCGTATCGAATACTTATGGCGCGACCATGCCCGATACCTCGAGGCATTCATCCAGGCGCTGGACCTGCGAGATATCACGCTGGTGCTGCATGATCAGGGTTCCTCCCTGGGCTTCCATTACGCCATGCACCATCAGGCCAACGTCAATGCAATTGCGTTCTTCGAAGCCATTCCAAGACCTTTCCCCTGGAACCAGTTCTCTACGCCTGAATTCAGGGAGCTGTTTCGCCGGTTCCGTACCGGCGGCGAAGGTGGGGAGGGCTGGCAGATGATTGTGGACAAGAACATGTTCATCGAACAGTTGCTGCCGCAGGCTGCGGGCCGACCTCTCAGCGAGAAAGAGATGAATTTTTACCGTGAACCTTTCAGGACGGCGCAAAGCCGAATACCCGTATGGCGTTTTCCCAGACAGACGGCCATCGGAGGCGAACCTAGGGATGTATGGGACGCAACAAGTAAATACAGTGAGTCGCTGCAGAGATCTGAAATGCCAAAACTCATGCTCTACGCCACACCTGGCGCTCTGCTGACTCAGGAACATGTCATGTGGTGCCGACAGAGCATCAACAATCTGCAATCTGTTTTTATCGGACCGGGCCTGCACTTTCTCCAGGAAAGTAGTCCCCATCGCATTGGCCAGGAGATAGCTTCGTGGTACCGGAACCTGCACAGCTAGAGAGTTTGCGAAGCGGAAAAATGCAAGAACAACCTTAGCAGAGGGGCGGATTCAACGCTGGCTTGACCCTTCGGGTCATAGGAATTTATGAGAGAAAAGCAAACTGCTGAATGTAAAGGAAATCTAACAGTTAATGCTCGTCAAAGGAATAAAAAGACAAACCGGGGCTGAAGTCCGAAAACATGTTTCCGTCCCTGCGGGCGACTGAAGCCGCCCACCTTCTACAGTTGTTCCGACATTTTTCCGCAAGCCCTAGTGCCGACTGCACTCGTCAGATTATTACCGTTTGCAGGAAAGGAGAATCGATGATGGCGAATCAAACAAGCGCAGGCCAGCCATCCGCCCCAGGGGCTTCAGCATTATTTGCGCCCGGTTCCGGGGCCGCCAGTATGTCTCCAGCCGAAATGCAATCCATGGTGGATCGCGCCGCCAATCTGAACATGCTCTCTATTCCTGCCCGCAATGGAGCCCAAACCGCGATCTACGGAATCGGCTCCGGCGCTCCGGTGGGCATGCGTGTCCATGAAATATTACACCGCTTTCAAATCAGCAGTCAGCCTCCCAGTTCGCAATCGCCGCTGAGCGCCACCAACGTCGTGGGAGAAGAAGTTGCAAGGTTCAACCATCGCTGGATGCTTTGCCCGGATGACTTTGTGGCAGTTCCCGGCCGGCAGCCTCCACCCACAGCTCTTGATCCCTCGCGGTCTCAGCGATTTGTCATGCTCGATTCAGTCTGCAATTTTGGAGACAGCGGGAATGGCTTTCGTGGATTCGGCACGGGAATCACCTTTCCCATGACCAGGAACAGTCAGACACGCCTCCAGGTGACGGCCATTGGCACAATTCTGGAAGGCTTTGGAGAATTTCAGGGGCATGAGGAGGGCACTTACCTATACTGCGGAACCATCGATTTGAATTGTGGATTCATGGGCAATGTGATGCTGCGGGTCATCGACCGTCAGGAGACGTTCAGCACAGATAGTGTTCTTTCTGAACCGGAGGAGTTCGCCAACCCCGACCCCAATGTTACTTATCTCCTGTTGCGGGGTGAAGCCGTTCCCTCAGATTCGGTTACCCCGAGAATCGGACCCGGCGGCCAGCCGATGGGCCTGACGGTAGAGCAGGGTCTTCGGCTGTTCGATATCGACTTTAAAGTCCGCAGCGAAGGCGGCCTGCGCGGCACGGCCCAGCCGGGCCGGTACGTCGGCAAGATCACAGCCACCATCAACTTTAATCCTGCTTCGCCCGGTGGAACATCTCTCAATCCAATTCCCTTCACGAATTTCGATCAGTTTGTCTTTACCGATCGCCAGGGCTGCAGAATCGGCGGCTTCAACGCCAATAGCAGCGACGGACGTGTGTTCCTGACCCAGGTCGCGGGCCAGCCGGCCATTCGTTTCGGAGGAACCGGGCAAATCCTGAATGGCGATGGCCCGTTTCAGGGAATTAGCGGCCTGATCACCGATAATTCACTTGTCGTCTTTGCGCCGCATGTCAGCGCCAGTATCTATGTTCTGCGCATACCTGACTCCAACGGAAAATTCCGGACGACCTTTCAGGGCTGAATCGCCGGCTGGGATGCCCCATGCAACTCTCAAATTATCCGCTGTTTCCTGTTTTGCCAATCATGAAGGGAGTGACTGCTTTTATGCCATCAAAGACCACAAGGAAAAACCTGGCCGCTTCTGCCGGCGTGGGTACCCAAAAAAACTCGTGGAAACTGAAGACCCCGCCCCGGCACCTCGGGGGTTGAAGCCTATATTGATCAAACCCTCGATCCACCGGCATTGGTGGTAACAGTCGGAAAGACAGTGCTCCACTACCAGGCCCGGGCCATCAAGGACCTTCATTAAGATGTGAAGGACCACGGAGACTGGATGCTCTTAGGCAGCGCCGATGAACAGAAACCGGCAGCCAAGGATACAGTTGAAGCCTGGGGACGCTCCCCCAGGAATCCCGTCAAGGGCTGGTACGGTCTGAAAAAGGGCCTGCGCGGACGGTTTGCCATGTACGTGCCATCTGTTCTGGAAGCCATGAATATGGCTGAAGTGGAGCATAATCCCAGAAACAATCGTATGCGGGCGATCTGACCGCCTTAGCTGCCTTGCCGCCCCGCCGCGGCGAGCGTCCTTTGCAAATTCTTCCTCCAACCCTGTCTCGTATCTAGTGTTTCGCTTCGTCTTAGGGGTGGCTAGCGTTTTACGACGGACCGAAACACCTACATTTTCGGCTGCAAAGGGAATGCAATGGACAAGAACCTGAATGACGATATGTTGAAGCTGGTTCGTTACAAGATCCTGTTCGTGAAACGCGGTTATGAACATGCGTTTCCTGAGCGCGAAGACCTTGTCTACGACAACATTGACGGGAATTCCTTCACCGCCTGGAAAGTGGCTGAATTCATCCAGGAACTGGCCCGGGTAACGAATGAAACCACTCCCGAAGGCTATGCGCGCACCGGCATCCGTGTGCCAGGGCAATGGAAGGGTTATCCCGGCGACAAATATATTTTTCACGGCTACATGACAGGATTTCCCGATGAAGACAAGAAATATCTTCGCGTCTATCTCGAGGTCCTGGAAAGATTCCCACGCGAGAAATTCAGACACGACGAGCGTCAGATCGAGGTGCTCGAAGACATTCGCGACCGGATGGCCGACGGTTCCAAAGGTTCATCGGGGGCAGGTGCGGGAGTCGGCGGAAGTTCATCTCCTCAGGGCGGCTACAGAATCGACTAACTGAACCCGAGTGGTCGACGCTCGAAAATGAGCGGCGACCCGTCGGGTCTGCCGCAATCGCAAATGACAGGGAATTTACTGTCTAAGCAAAGAATGTAGGCAAACAAATCGGCTGCTGATGTCACCGTCGGCTTATGTAATTTGAGACAACATGAAAAAAGCGGCCCAAAAGCGGGGTGTTATGACGCAAGAACATCCGTCAGAAGCGCGCATTCAGCGCACCGGCCAGGACAAGTGCTGGGACAGCCGGGGTCATGAGATTGTGTCCCCGCAAGGAACGGGGCAAGATGGAGAGCTTCAAAAAGGCATGAAGCCCCCGGATCGGCGCTTTACCGACAACGATGACGGAACCGTCACCGACAATCTAACAGGATTGATCTGGCTGAAGAACGCAGACCTCTTTGGTGAACTTAAATGGGTGGACGCAATTGAACGTGCCCGTAAACTGGCCGACGGATCGCATGGCCTGAGCGATGACAGTGCGCCGGGCGACTGGCGGGTTCCTAATATTCGGGAACTCTTGAGCATCATTGACTACGGCCGTTCTGAGCCGATCATTCCGGCCAAACATCCCTTTGAGAACGTCAAGATCGCTCTTTACTGGACTTCCACGTCGCTGCTGCCTGCCGCCCACCTTGGCTGGATGATGACTCTGGGCATCGGCCCCACGGTGTTCGACGTTAAAGACAGCCTGAACCGCTCATGGCCGGTTCGGGGAACGAGTTCCCTGGTTCCCCGCAGCGGGCAGAAAATCTGCTTTAACAGCAACGGCGTACCCATCGACTGCCCTTGTACCGAACAGGATGGCGCTCTGCAGGCCGGCGTTGACTTCCCTAATCCGCGCTTCACCGACAACGGCGACGGAACGGTGACCGACAATATGACCCAGCTCGTGTGGCTCAAAAATGGCAACCTCTTTGGCCTCCGGGTATGGGAAGAGGCTCTGGCGTTGTGCAACTCGCTTTCCAGCGAAACAGCCGACCTCACCGACAACAGCAAACCCGGAGACTGGCGGCTGCCCAACATCCGAGAAATCGAGAGCCTTGTGGACTACAACGAAGTCGGTCCCTGCCTGCCCAAAAGCCATCCTTTTCAGAATGTGCGCCCCTCCAGCTACTGGACATCCACCTCGGTCGCGGCGGCGCCCACCGAAGCCATGTTCATTATTTTCGGTGTCGGGCCCTCGATCTTCGAGAGCAAGGAGCATCCGTTTTTTGCATGGCCGGTCAGAAATAAGCTTTCATCCACGAAGTAACGCTCAGAAAGCCCGCAGGAGACGCTTCTATGTCGCAAAGTCAGCAGACGATGAATCAGCAGCGCGAACAGGTTTCGCAAATGCTGCAGGCTATGGATCCGAATTCTCCCATCGCCGCCACTACCATCTTCAGGGTCAACCGGGATCAACAGAGCGCTTTCGAACGTATCGCCGCGGATCTGGTGACGGCTACCCTGAGCATGCAGGGGGTCGAGATTTTTGATTACCTCAGCAAGGCGTCCCTGCAACCTCGCTCTGGAAGCAGTCCTGCCCTCCAGTATCTGATTTATGAAAAGTGGAACTCAGTCTCCGATTACCTCCGGCAGTGGAACTCCGATCACTTCATGAAGTTTCAGTCGGCGGTACTGGACATGGTGAATGATCCCCCGGTGCTGACTTATTACCGGGCGTCGCACAGTACTGCCCGGGTTCTGCAAACCGGCCAGCAGTTGTGCTGGGATTCAAAAGGCTCATTGATCGCATGCGCTGGCACCGGTGCGGATGGAGACATCCGCGCAGGAGTACAGCCGCCTCATCCGCGATTCGTTGACAACAGCGATGGCACAGTTACCGACCGGCTTACTGGTTTGATCTGGCTGCGGAATGCCAACCTATATGGCGAGGTGCCATGGCAGACTTGCCTCGACAACGCGAAAACTCTCTGTAGCGGCTCTGCAGGCCTGACAGATGGAAGCAAGGCCGGTGACTGGCGTCTGCCCAACGTAAATGAGTTCCAGAGCTTATTGGATCTGAATAACACTTCCGGCCCCTCAATCGCGCCTGACCACCCATTTATGAATCTGCACCCTTCCAACTACTGGACATCAACCTCGGTGGCTCTGGCCCCGGCCCTCGGCTGGTTCGTTGCCCTGGCCGTTGGTCCTCCGGTCTTCGATTTAAAAATGAATTCCATGCGCATGTGGCCCGTACGCGGCGGCCAGACTTCCCGCATTGCACAGACCGGTCAGAACCAGTGCTTCGGCATCTTTGGACAGCCCATGGATTGTTCGGGATCGGGACAGGATGCGGACATTCGGGCCGGCATCCCCTTCCCTCAGCCGCGCTTTGTTGACAATCGAAACGGCACGGTCACAGACCGGTTAACAGGATTGATCTGGCTGAAGAACGCGAACGTATTCGGCACCAAAACATGGCAACATGCTCTGGATGCCTGCAATTTTCTCGGCGCCGGCAGCGGTTGTCTCGACGACAACAGCAAGCCAGGTGACTGGCGGCTGCCAAATCTGTTTGAATTGCGAAGCTTGATGGACTACAGCACTTTCAATCCGGCACTTAGCGAGGGCCATCCTTTTGACAATGTAATTCCCTCTCTCTACTGGTCATCAACTACCGTGGCATCGGCGCCCAATCTCGCCAGGTTTGTGTTCGTGGGTGTCGGCCCTTCGGTCTGGGACCACAAGGGTGTGTTGTTGCATGTCTGGCCGGTGCGCGGAGGGGTGCTACCGAAAAAAGACATGGAGAACGAGCCCGATTAAATGCGCGTTTCTGTCGGCGGCGCAATTTGCGCACGCAGAACCAGCAATAGAACTATCTCACCTGCCGAGGATCCAGCTAAGCATGAACGAATCCGGTTTTCTTTCTCATTACGACGTTGTCATCCTCGGCGCGGGCATTGCCGGGCTCACGCTTGCACGTCAGCTTCTGATGTATTCGGACAAGACTGTTCTGCTGCTGGAAAAACGGACCGAAATTCCTCCGGCACGGCAGAAGGTCGGTGAGTCGAACGTGCAGGTGCAGGGATACTATCTGTCGAAAATCCTCGACATGGAAGAACATCTGCTTCGGGAACACTTCCTGAAATATAACCTTCGCTTTTACTGGCCCACTCCCGGCCAGGCCAATACCAGCTATGAGCAATACAGCCAATCGTACATCCGGTTTCTGTCGAACATTTGCTGTTACCAGCTCGACCGCAACAAGATTGAAGGGGAGTTGCTGCGCGTCAACCTGATGAACCCGAGATTTTCATTTATCGCCGGTATTTCCAATCTCGACGTCGAGCTGTCAGCCACTTCGGCTCCTCATGCAATCAGCTTTGAAGTGAATGGGAGTAAACCTGAAATTCAATCCACGTGGATAGTTGACACCACCGGACGCGCCAAGTTCCTTGCCCGCCGACTGGAGCTGACAAAGTCCAACCCCATCCGGCATGGCTCGGTGTTCTTCTGGGTGGACGGGTTGGTGAACATCGAAAAGCTGACGGAGCTCTCTCACACGGAAATGCTGCTGCACAAGAACCGTCGCAAGCTCGGGCATATACCGGCATGGCTTGCCACTAATCACTTTTGCGGTGAGGGATACTGGTTCTGGGTAATTCCACTCCACGGCAAAACCAGTCTTGGCCTGGTTTATGACCGGGAAAAAGTAAATGAAGAAGAGGTCTCGTCGCCGGAAAAGGTTATCGAGTGGGTTTACAGTCGCCATCCTCTTTTTGCCCGCGATCTGCATAAACTGAAAATCGTAGACCAGGCGATGTATCGCGACTTCTCTTACGATTGCAAACAGACCATCAGCGCCGAGCGCTGGGCACTGGCCGGAGAGGCCGGGCGGTTCACTGATCCGCTTTACAGCCCTGGCGGCGATCTGATTTCTCTCTACAACACGCTCATTGTAGATGCAATCAAGACCGATAATGAGAGCATCCTCTCGATCAAAGCCCGCCTTTATGAACTCCTTATGTGGGGGCTTTACGAAGCTTATGTTCCAAGCTACGCCGTGAGCTACGAAGTTTTGGGCGATCAGGAATGCTTTGCCATGAAATATGGCTGGGAACTTACCATCTATTTCGCCTTCTATGTTTTCCCATTCATCAACCAGATGTTTACTGAAACCACATTTGTGGTCCCATATCTGGACCTGTTTGCCAGGCTGGGCGCGCTGAACAACAGCATGCAGGCCTTCATTACCGCCTATTATCGCTGGAAGAAGATCCAACCCGAGCAGGCGCAGGAGCCGACCCTGTTCGACTTTACCGGACTGGAACCGCTTAAGAAATCAGAAGAGCTCTTTTACAAGGTGGGCTTGTCTGCGCGCGAATGCATCAAGACCCTGCGCCACTCACTAACGAACATTGAAAACCTTGCCCGCTTTTTTGCCGTTTATATTTATTCTGCGGTCCTCAATGATGATGCTCTGCTGGGCAATAAACAGCTCATCGAATCGTTGGATATCGTGAATCTCACCTTTGATCCGGAAGCTATGCAGTGTCAATGCTGCTCGCTTGGTCCGGAGGGCGATCCCGGTCTGGCGAAACTGGGGGCTGAATTTGTCAGGCACTTTGGGAAGTCTCGTGCAACTGCTGGCAAGGTAAACAAAATAGCTCACGCCCCCATCTCGATTGCAGTTGGCGTAAAACTAGCATAAAGCGGACGGACGGCATTACCCAGCAGTCCCGCTTCTGCGCACTTCAACGTCTGGTTCCAACGCGACTGCTTGCCACCTTCCGGGCGACGCTGCTTCAACTCCGAATTGCACTTGCTCCGGCCCCGTGAGTAGCCGCAGAAGAGGCGCGGTCATGTAAGTGGTTACAACCGCCATAATGGTGAGAATGAAGAACATGCTTTTGGGAATTACTCCCAGATCATAGCCCACGTTGAGCACAATGAGTTCCATGAGGCCGCGCGTGTTCATGAAGACCCCGACTAAAGCTGAGTCCCTCCAGGAGAGACCGCTCCAGCGGGCGGCCAGCGCGCATCCTCCGGCCTTGGCGGCGATGGCCACCAGCACCACCAGCCCGCATAGTTGCCACAACAGCGGACCCGACATGACCCCGATGTCGGTGCGGAGCCCGGTATACATAAAGAAGATGGGAACAAAGAATACGTAGACGAAGTCACGCAACCGCAAGGCGACGGCGCGACGAAACTCGTCCTGGTCAAAGAACAAAGCGCCCATCATGAACGCCCCGAAGATGGAGAAGATCCCAATCAGGTTGGTAATCATGGCCGCGCCGAACATCAGGGCCAGTACAATTGCCAGCGTAGTAGACGAGATCTCCGGGCCTTCCGTCTTTAGAATGTGTCGTGTCCAACGTTTCAGCAAAGGCCGCACTACAAACAGCAATACCAACCCAAAACCCAACGTCTCCAGCAGCATTCTGGCAGCCAGCATGGGGTGGAAGTTGGAACGGACAATGGCGTTGATGGTGGCCAGAATGATCCAGCCCGCAGCGTCATCCAGGGCCGCAGCGGTCATGGCTGTGACTCCAAGCTGCGTGCGGTTCAGGTTGAACTCAATCAGGATGCGGCCCAGCGTCGGCAGGGCCGTGATCGACATGGCCGTGGCGGTGAAAAGCGAAAAGCCGACAAATGAAATGTCACGGGCCACGAACGGGTAAACCAGCCGGGCCAACACTAGTCCGCAGGTGAATGGCATAAGGATTCCGGCTAGCGAGATGCCCGCAGCCTTGTGGCCGTGGGTGCGCAGATGACTGAATTCAAACTCCATTCCTATCAGGAACAGTAGCAGGATAAGCCCGATCTGACTGAAGATGGTGATGGTATGTGCGACTGAAGGGTCAAATACGCTGTGGAACGCGCGAGGGAAGAATTTCCCGAACAGCGACGGGCCAAGAAGGAGGCCGGCGGCCATTTCTCCGCACACTCCTGGCTGACCTGCCCTTTTAAACAGGGTAGCGAACACCCGGGCAGTCACGATTATTACCGTCAACTGCAGGGTCACTGTAAGTAGAGACTGTTCCATATCGAGCTGCGTAGTTTGTTCCTCGCGCCGCACGAGGGTGAGTGCCTCTGCATTCTTTGACAGCCTAGCAAAACAGATTTGCGGCAACCGATGTCCTGGAGGACAAATCAAGAATGGTTCTAGCCTTTTGGCACGAATCAATTTCATTCCCGAATCCCGTGGCCACTTGGCCGGCAAATGTCGGAACGCTGGCTCACACTGCGGCTCCTCGCGGCCCAGGTTCTGCCGGGGACGCATTCACAGGCGGCTCCGGAAAACCACCACTTTGGAAAGATCGTCGAAAATCGACTTCATTCCTAGAAGGAAAAATGCGAACAAATGTAAGGACAATCTGAGAACAGAACACCGAAAAACAAGGAAAATACCAGCCAACACCAGCAGCTAAATGATTAAAAAGGCAAAGACGAGCTAGTTGATTGGTGTACTCATAACCCAAAGGTCGGTGGTTCAAATCCACCCCCCGCAACCAACCTTAAGGTTATCAGCGGTAGGCTATTGATTCTGCTAGCTTTTAGCTTCCTTCCGAATCAGTTCGAGTGGGAAAAATTTATCTAAAAACTTCGCCGCGTCGAGCTTTTTTGGGTGGGCGATTTTTGTGAGGATTTTCACGCCAATGCCAGTTTGCGAACTA
>JBARMK010000273.1:0-2089 GCA_049802395.1 Candidatus Angelobacter sp. | reverse complement strand
GTTGTAAGAGTCTGAAGGTCAGTAAACGAAAGTAATCACCGCGCATGCCGGATGGCGGGGTAGGAAAAATTACAGGCCGGTAATAGGAAAACCCATAGCTTGACAGAAGTTGCCGATCATATATCTTGTTCTCCACACTTGGAGCAAGCTATGAATCCTGTTGGGATAGTGATCGGCCTTGTGGCTTGGTTTGTTGTGCGCTGCCTGATTTCCGGCATTTACACAGTGAACCAGAGCGAGCGGGCGGTCAAAACCAGCTTCGGACGCGCCGAGCGCATTCCCGGAGCCAGCACACTGAATGATCCGATTTCGGCGAGCCTTGATGCCGATGAGAAACAGCGCTACGCCTACCCGCAGGTACGCGTGATAGTGCCCGGTGGGCCTTACTTCAAGCTGCCCTGGCAGAAAATCTACAAGGTTTCCGTGGCCACGCAGACCATCAACATGGCATACGATCCCGATTCCAACAGCGCCAACCAGGGCGGCACGGTGGTGGAGGCGGTCACCAAGGATCAGTTAAATACCGGCCTTACAGGCCAGATTCGTTACCGCATCTCAGAGCGCAACCTTTATGCCTATTTGTTCGGCGTGAAGAACCCAATCGCGCACGTGATGGGCTATTTTGTTTCCGTGTTGCGCGAGCGCATTGCCACGTTTGAAGCTCCTCCCGATCCCAGTGCGGCCGCAACGGCCCTCGATAACCCCGGCGCCCTCGCCACCAGTGCCGGAAGCTCCATCACCGCCGCCAGCGGCATCTCCATTAACGATCTGCGCAAGAACCTGCGCGACCTCAACGAGCACATGGATAGCGAGTGTGCCTCCTCCGAAGCGCGTTATGGCATCAAGCTTGATGCTTCGTTGATCACCGGCATCGATCCGCCCGCCGAAGTGGAGTCGGCACTGGCAGCCATCAACACCGCGCACAACATGGTTTCGTCTGACATCAGCCTGGCCCAGGCCGCAGCCGACCAGAGAATTGAATTATCCAAGCGCGCCGCCGAAATCGAGACCTTGAAAGCGCAGGCTGAAGTTCAGCCGCTCACGGCCCTGGCCAGTCAGCTTTCTGACCTCAAGCGCAGCGGTCCCAACGCACTGCGCGCCTACGTCCGCAATGTCCGCCTTGGCTTGTTTAGCCAGGCGCAGCAGGTAGTGGTGGAGTCAAAGCGATGAACATCCTGATTAGCGCGTTGATCGCCTTTGTCCTCAGCTTTGTGATTGTGCCGGTACTGCTGGCGTTCCTGCGTTTGTTTGGCCTTTACACCATTGTGGAAGAAGGCCGCTGCCATGTGTATGTCCTGTTCGGCAAAGTTGTGGCCACCATCAGTGAGCCCGGGCTGCACATTCTTGTTTTCAAGCTCGGACTAAAAGCGCCCATCGTGAGCTGGATGGGCCGCCTCTATGTGCTGGATATGCGCATCGACCAGCAATATCTGCGCAGCCAGCCGGTCAATTCCGAAGAAGGCGCTCCCATGGGCATCGGCATCTGGTATGAGATGTTTGTCAGTGATCCCGTGGCTTTTCTCTTCAAGAATGCCGATCCGCGCGGGTCACTTTCGGCCAACGTAAGCAATTCCACCGTGCGTTGTCTCAGCAACATGAAGCTGGCGGACATGCTGCAAAACCGCCACTCCATGAGCCAGACGGTGCGCGCTGAGGTCTCGCCCCAGTCGCACGAGTGGGGCTACAAGCTGGGTTCGGTCTATATCCGCAAAGTGCATTTCCGCGATACACAAATGATCCAACAAATCGAGGAAAAAGTGGTCAATCGCCTGCGCCAGGACACGTCATCCATCAAGCAGGACGGAGCCAACCAGGTCAGCATCATTACCAGTACGGCGGAAAGACAGGCAGCGGTGGAATTTGCCAAAGCAGCCGCCACGCGTCCGCGCATCGTCGGCGAAGCCCTCAACCAGGTCGCTGCCGATCCTGACGTGGAAGCGGCCATGTTCGAGATACTGGAGATTCAGAAGATGGTGGAAAGCATAGCCCGCATCACGCTGATTCCACAGAACGGTGGATTGTTATCGGAGCTGCTGGTTTCGCGGCCGGACAGGCCGGAACCGCCCCCGCTGAGCTCCATGGGGAAAGC
>JBARMK010000272.1:0-12780 GCA_049802395.1 Candidatus Angelobacter sp. | reverse complement strand
TTCAAATACTACTTCTGCCTGCATGCGAACGAGATGCTGCTTCGCCTGGAGCATACACCCAAACTGGTGATCGCGGCGATTAACGGCCACTGCGTGGGCGGCGGACTGGAAATTGCCATGGCAGCGGACATCCGCATTGCGCGCCGCGACGCGGGCAAGATCGGCCTGCCGGAAATTAACCTGGGCGTGCTGCCCGGCACCGGTGGCACTCAGCGCTTGAGCCGGATCGTGGGCAAGAGCAAGGCCATTGAGCTTATGGTGACCGGCAATACCTTTACCTTCGAAGAAGCGAAGGACATGGGCATCATCAATGACATTTACGAGCGCGACAACTTCATGGAGAACATAATGGAGTACGCGCGCCAGTTTACCCCGCCGAACAAGGCCGCGAAGGCTGTGGGCAACATCAAGCGGTCCGTGCAGAGCGGATGGGAAGTTCCCATGGAGTCAGCGCTGGCCATTGAGCGCGAGTTGCAACAGCGTCTGTTTGCCAGTGACGATGCCAAGGAAGGCCTGGCGGCGTATGTGGAGAAGCGCCCGGCAACGTTTAAGGCGAAGTGACGGCGTTCAGCAGGCGTGAGCGAAGCGGGAGCCTGCTGCCGTCATCCTGAGCGAGCGCGAAAGCGCGAGTCGAAGGATCTGTTTCGAAGCGCGAGCGGAGCGAGGGGAGCCCTGCTTTCTCACAAGGTGTAGCAATCGAGATTCATAAGACGATAGGGATCCCTCGCTTGCGCTCGGGATTTTCAGAAAAAAGCTAGCGGCCAGTTAGCTAGCAGCCAGAGGCTAAGAAAATGATCGCAGCAACAAAAGCAAAAATCTCCCCCGGCAAACTGCTCATTAACGGACAGTGGTCGGACGGTCCAGGAAAGTCATTTGACACCTTCAATCCGGCAACGGGCGAAGTGCTGACGCAGGTTGCCGAAGCCGGCGCCAGCGGCGTAGATCAGGCGGTCATGGCTGCGCGCAAAGCGTTTGATGATGCCGCCGGCCCGTGGCGGAAGATGTCGGCCAGCGAGCGCGGGAAGATTTTATGGCGCATCGGCGACCTGATTGAAAAGAACATTGAAGAGCTGGCCGAACTAGAGACGCTGAACAACGGCAAGCCGATATTTGAATCACGCTACGTGGATATGCCGATGGTGGCGGACGTGTTCCGCTATTACGCGGGTTGGGCGACCAAGATCCACGGCGAGACCGTAAATTCTTTCAGCAATGCTTTTACTTATACGCTGCGCGAGCCGGTGGGGGTGGTGGGCGCGATCGTGGCATGGAATTTTCCGCTGTTGCTGGCGAGTTGGAAGCTGGGTCCGGCGCTGGCCTGCGGCAACACCGTGGTTCTGAAACCAGCCGAACAGACGCCTCTCACCGCGCTACGCTTCGGTGAATTAGCGCTGGAAGCCGGATTGCCCCCGGGTGTGCTCAACATTATTACTGGCGGTCCCGAGACTGGTTCAGCGCTGGTGAAGCATCCAGCGGTGGACAAGATCGCATTCACAGGCTCGACCTCCGTCGGCAAGGAAATCATGCGCAACTCGGCAGAAACGCTGAAGCGCGTGACGCTGGAGCTGGGCGGCAAGTCGCCCAACATCGTGTTTGCCGATTCGCAGATGGATTCAGCGGTCAAGGGCGCACTGAACGGCATCTTCTACGGTAAAGGCGAGGTCTGCTGCGCCGGCTCGCGCCTGTTCGTGGAGAAGAAAGCCGAAGACGAGTTCATGACCAAGCTGGTGGAGTTCAGCAAGAAGATCAAGCTCGGTGACCCGCTGGACCCCAAGACGCGGCTGGGCGCGATCGTCAGCGAGAAACAGATGCAGACGGTGCTGGGTTACATCGAGGCGGGTAAAAACGAAGGCGCAAAGCTGTTGGCGGGCGGCAAGCGCGCGCAGGTGAATGGCGATCAAGGCTACTTCATTGAACCAACGATCTTCGGCGGCGTGAACAACGACATGAAGATCGCGCAGGAAGAAATTTTTGGCCCGGTGCTGGCCACGCTCACCTTTGACGACGTGGAGCAGGTGGCGGAGCTGGCCAACAAGAATGTTTACGGCCTGGCCGCAGCGGTCTGGACCAACGACATCAAGAAAGCGCACCAGCTCTCACGCCGATTGAAAGCGGGAACGGTGTGGATCAACACGTACGGGGTGATGGACGCAGCACTGCCATTTGGCGGATTCAAGCAGTCGGGATTTGGCCGCGAGTTGGGCATGCACGCGATCGATCACTATACGGAGTTGAAAAGCGTGTGGATGAATTTGTGAATCTAAAACCCCGAGCGAAGCGAGGGATCCCTATGGCCCCAAGAGCTTTGGGTGAATTAGTAAACCGGATTCTGATGTTGAGAGATTAGAAGAACATAGTGGTCCCTCACCCGCAACACTGGCGGGTTCGGGATTCCAAAAAAATCAGGGAGCAAAGAATCATGCCGGGAAAGATGATGAAAATTGGATCGTTCAGTGATTGGGAAGGGCTATTCAAGGAGTGGCGTGAGGAAATCGGCGTCAATCACGACGACATCCGCAATTTTAAATTTGACACGCTGTATGGGGCCATTGAGACCAACGAGATTACTTTTGGGTATTACAAGGGCCGCAATAAGTGGGAGAACGTCCGCCAGATTCCCACGCAGAACATGCGCGACGCGCTGATGAATCTGATCGTCTACCAGGGCGATACGGAGTTTGCCAGCGTGGAACAGCAGCGCTACCTGTTTGAGACCGCGCCCAGCGATTATGACCGCTCGTCGCTCACGCGGGTGATGATTGAGGAGATGCGCCATGGCTGGCAGATGTGCGCGCTGCTGATCGACCACTTTGGCACCACAGGCAAGGTGGAAGCGCAGAAGATGCTGGAGCGCAAGGCGTATGAGAACAAGCGCCTGCTGGGCTCGTTTAACGAAGAATGCGACAACTGGCTGGACTTTTTCGCCTTTACCGACTTCATTGACCGCGACGGCAAGTTCCAGTTGCAGATGCTCAAGTACTCGGCGTTTGCTCCGCTGGGCCGCTCGATGAGCTATATGCTGCGGGAAGAGGCATTCCACATGGGCACGGGCAACACGGGGCTGGCGCGCATTGCCGAAGCCGGAGTGGTGCCGGGCTGGCTGATGCAGAAGTACCTGAATAAATGGATCTCCAGCGCCTACGATCTATTTGGCACCGATCATTCGTCTTCCGCACATTGGGCTTACACCTGGGGATTGAAGGGCCGCTATGACGAGTTGAAGAATGAGACCGCACCCGATCTGGAAAACCTGAATGACTACAACCGCCATCTCTATCGCGACGAGTGCGTGCAACTGGTGAGGCGCATCAGCGCCGGGCAGAGGCCCGGGAGCACCGAGCTGTATTGTCCTGATATCAAGTTCAACCGCATGATCGGCCGCTGGAAGGGCCAGATGTTCCATCCGCAAACCGGTGAGCCAATGGACGAAAAAGAATACAAGCAGCAGCTGGACACTTGGCTGCCGACAGCGGCGGACAAGAAGCTTCTGATGGATATCATCGGGTCAGAAAAGAAATGGATTGCGCCCAAGGCCGGCGCGAAAGATCCGCTGCTGACCATCGGCGAGGTTAGAAAAAGCGCGCTGAACGCGGTGCAGTAGATTTTGTTTTACATCCCGAGCGTAGCGAGGGAGCCCTATGATCTGAATGGAGATTGGGCTCCCCTCGTTGTTTCTGCCGGTTGTTATGATTATTTTGTCCGAGGATGTTTTCGTGGAAGTAGGGTTCCCTCGTTTCACTTCGGGATTGAAAGCCATGCAATACACACTCAACGAACTCATGGTGGTAGCTGCGGCGCGCGAGATCAAAGACGGAGAAATCGTTTTTGTCGGCATGCGGCTGCCGCTGATCGCCTTTGTTGTCGCGAAGAAAACCCATGCGCCGAATGCCATCGGACTGTTTGAGAATGGGGTAATCCGCTCAACCCCCTCGCCGGAACTGATTTACACCATGGCCGATCCGCCGAACATCAAAGGGGCCACGCAGTGCCTGGGTATGCTGGAGGTAATGAGCCTGCTGCAATCGGGGCGCGTGAACCTGGGTTTTCTGGGCGCGGCTGAGGTAGACAAATATGGCAACCTGAATTCCACGCAGGTGCAAGGAAAGAACGGAATGGTGCGATTGCCCGGATCGGGCGGCGCGTGCGATATTGCGTCAATGGCGCACAGGTTTGTTTCTCTGCTGGAGCACGGCAAACATCGACTGCCGGAGCGAGTGAGTTATATTACAAGTCCGGGCAATGGCGAAGGCGCAGGATGGCGGAAGCGCGTGGGGCTACCGCGTGGCGGACCATCGGCAGTGATTACCACCAAGTGCGTGCTGCGCTTTGGCGATGACGCGGAAGCCTATCTTTCTACGTATCATCCCAGTGTGGCCGTAGATGACGTGCTGGCAAATACCGGATGGAAGCTGAAGGTCGCGGACGATGCGAAGCCGACACCGGAGCCGAACGTCGCGGAATTAAAGGCGATCCGTGAGTACGATACCAAGGGATTCTGGACGAGCTAGCTTTCTTCTCGTCCCGAGCGAAGCGAGAGAGCCCTATAGCGGCGAGGAGCTTCAAGTTGACACGGAGCAAATTGCCAGAAGTGCCAAAATTGCCCAAAATCGCCGAAATTGAAAACCGGATGGGCGGTGTAGATTCGACGCGGAGGCAGAGAGACCCAGAGATCTGGTGACCTGATTATGGCGTCGCAAGATCCCAACATTTATGAAGCGCATTAATGTCGAATTACACGGGCCTTTCGTTCGCATTACGCTAACGCATCCGCCACTCAATGTGATCGATTTCCAGATGATGGATGAGCTGCTGGAGGCGTTGCAGCAAATGGAGCAGCGCAGGGAAATTTCAGCGGTGATTCTGAGCGGAGGCGAGAGCACGTTTTCCGCTGGCGTCGATGTGGCGGTGCACACGCCGGACAAGATACAGGCCATGTTGCAGAAGTTTCACGGCGTGATCGGCGCGGTGGTGAAGTTTCCGAAGATTACGATTGCCGAAGTACATGGCGTTTGCTTGGGCGGCGGCGCGGAGCTGGCGATGGTGTGCGACATGGCTTATTCAACTCCAGATGCCAAGTGGGGGTTCCCGGAGATCACGCTGGGATGTTATCCGCCGGTGGCATGCACGGCACTGGCCGCGCTGGTGAGGCAGAAGAGGGCGGCCAATCTGGTCTTTACTGGGCGCACATTCAGCGGCGAGGAAGCTGCGGCGTGGGGGCTGGTGAATGAGGCGCTGCCTGAGACTGAATTGAAGGCAGCGATCCAACGCACAGTCGACCATCTCCTGAAGCTGAGTCCGGCGGCGCTGGCAGTGGCCAAGAAGGCATTTTATGCATGGGATTCCATGCATCTGGACAAGGGACTGGCGCGGGCCGAGAAGATTTATCTGGAAGAGCTGATGCAGACGGAAGATGCGCAAGAGGGGATCGCGGCATGGATGGAGAAGCGGAAGCCGGTATGGAAAGGCAAGTAGCTAGCCACAGATTTGCGCAGATGAACGCAGATCCGAAAATTAGCCGCGAATCAAACCGAATTAAAATTGAATGAGCACAGGCAGGAGGGATGAGCGCGTAGGCTGTTTGTTCCTCGGAGAGAACTTCGAACTGAGTGCCTTGGTGATCGAAACACAGTGATCAATGTATGAAGGATATTGAGATCAATTCGGACAAGTATACGGTGCTCGGAGTCTGTTTTGGTCTGACTCTGGTTCTCATGAGCTTTCTAGGCGATCTGTACGCTCTTCTGAAACATAATCCCGCAGCACATTCCAATCTTGAGATTGGGAGCTATCTGGCAGCAATTTTCAGCACCTATCTGGCTGTACTCGTCTGCCATGACGGCCGACTTCGCAAGTTATACCCATATGGCGTTCTAGGCGCCGGCGGGATGGCGTCCGCGTCTTTAATAGAAATTGCAATGCATTGGACAAGCGCATCATCTGAGACACAGAATTTTGCTGGTACTGTTCTCCTGGTCTTGAACATCGTGGCCGCAGGACTTGTTCTTGTGGAAGGTATTCGCTGGTTCAAGGAGAAAGTCAGGCTAAGCACTGATGTCTAAGCTGACGACGATGCGGGAGGCGATCGCGGAGCACGTGCCCGACGGTGCAAGTGTAGCTCTGGGACTGCAAATGGAGCAGATGATCCCGTTTGCGGCGGGGCACGAGATCATGCGGCAGAAGAAGCGCGGGCTGCGGCTGATTGGGCCGATCTCCGACATTCTGTTTGACCAGATGATTGGCTCCGGATGCGTGAAAGATGTGGTGGCGGCGTGGGTGGGCAATGTGATGATGGGTTCGGCGTATAACTTTCGCCGCGCCACCGAGGTGGAGAACCCGGGCACGCCAGGCGAGAAGCTGCGTATCTTTAATATGACAAATTTCACCTTGGCTCTGGCTCTGCAGGCCGGAGCGATGGGTGTGCCATTCCTGCCAACACGCGCCGCTATCGGTAGCGACGTGCCAAAGGGCAATCACTTCTTCTACCAGATCATCTCGCCATTCGAGCCGAAAGAGACTTTGCTGGCTGTGCGCGCGCTTGTGCCCGATGTCGCGATTGTTCATCTGCAGCGTGCGGATCAGCAGGGCAATGCGCATTGCTGGGGGAACTTTGGCGTGATGGTGGAAGGTGTGCGCGCGGCGAAGAAGGTGATTGTCTGCGCGGAGGAAATTGTGGATGAAGAAGTAATCGCCAGCGATCCCAACCGCACCGTTATCCCGGGATTTCTGGTAACCGCTGTCGTACAGTGTCCTCTGGGCGCACATCCTTCGCCAGTGCAGGGCTACTATAAAAGAGACGATGCGTTCTTCCAGCAATATCACGCTGAGACCAAGACCCAGGGCGACTTCAATGCGTGGGCGCGAAAATGGGTGAAAGGAGTGGTCGATCAGGACGGATACGCGAAACAACTGGGCGCCGCAAGGGTGAAAGAGTTGGGTGTACAGCAGCATGCGTACGCGGCCAAGACGGATTATGGGTATTGAATTTCACCGCGAAGGGCGCAAAGATTTTTGTGAAATCCCGGACCCGCGATCAGATTTCAGTGCGGCACATTTTATTGCGGGGAGCCGATGTGGAAGCGCTGCCGGCTATAAGATGGTGGGGTAGACAATAGCTCTTACGATTCGATGCGGCATAAAAGAGGGTAGTGATCCCTCACCCGCAACACCGGCGGGTTCAGGACTTCGGAAAAAATGAAGAAGGAATTAATAGAACTCCGGGTGAACGGCCGCAATCACGAACTGGCGATTGAGCCCAGCGAGTTGCTGCTGGACGTGTTGCGCCGGGACTTGCAGCTCACCGGCTCCAAACGCGGTTGCGACGATTCATCCTGCGGCGCGTGCACAGTGCTGGTTGACGGCGTACCCACGCTGAGCTGCACGGCGCTGGCCATGAGCCACGCGGTGGACGAGCAGTCGGCGCCAGAGATTACAACGGTGGAAGGCATTTCCGAACACGGCGCGCTGGCAGCGATCCAGAAAGCGTATGGCGACTGGGGCGGCGCGCAGTGCGGTTACTGCACTCCGGGATTCATGATCACAGTGAAGGCGCTGCTGGACCGCAATCCTGAGCCGACGGAAGATGAGATTCGCCATGCGCTGAGCGGGAACCTTTGCCGCTGCACCGGATACACGCAGATGTACCAGGCGATCAAGGCGGCGATTCAGGCGGAGCAGAAGGCCAGATGACTTTCACCGCGGAGACGCGGAGGCGCGGAGCAAGACACAGAAAGCTTACCACTGATAAACACGGATGACACTGATCAGAATTGATGCAAAGGTGATCTGAGTATTTGATAAGTTTCGAAAAGATTAGCTGAGTGCTAATTGCTGAGTGCTGATTGCTATGACTGACTTCTCCATCATCGGTAAACGGGTTGCCCTGGTCGATTCCGCTGGGAAGACCACGGGCCAGGGCAAGTATACGGACGACCTAAACCTGCCGGGAATGCTCACGGGCAAGATTCTGCATTCACCGTATCCGCATGCCAGAATCAAGAAAATTGATTCATCGAAGGCGGAGGCGCTGGAAGGCGTGGTGTGCGTCGTGACGGGGCCGGACGCGCCCAACAAGTACGGCATTCTGCCGGTGGGCCATGATGAAACCGCGCTGGCGGTGGAGAAGGTCCGCTACGTGGGTGATAACGTAGCCTGCGTGGTGGCGACCACGGAGTCGATTGCGGAGCAGGCGCTGGAGTTGATCGAGGTTGAGTATGAGCAACTGCCGGCGTGGTTCGATCCGGAAGACTCAATGAAGGCAGAGCGCGACTGGATCCATCCGCAGCGGCCCAACAACATTGAGAAAGATTATCACCACGTTTTTGGCGATCCGGACAAGGGGTTTGCCGAAGCCGACCTGGTGACGGAGCACCGTTACATTGCTGGAGAAGTCACGCACGCGGCCATGGAGCCGCATGCGACGCTGGCATCGTTTGAAATTGATTCGCTCACCGGGCAGCCGGGACGGCTGACGGTGTGGTCGTCAACACAGGTGCCGTATTACCTGCAGCACAAGCTTTCGATTGTGCTGGAGTTGCCGATGCAGCAGATACGCGTGATCAAGCCGCTGGTGGGCGGCGGCTTTGGCGGGAAGAGTGAAATCATTCCGCTGGAGATTATCGCTGCGGTGGCGGCTCGCAAGGCCAGAGCGCCGGTGAAGATTACATACACGCGCGAGGAAGTTTTCTGGGCGCATCGTGGGCGGCCGCGCACGATTATCGACTTGAAGATCGGCGCGAAGAAAGATGGGCACCTGACCTCGGTTGCGGCCAAGGTAATTCAGGATGGCGGCGCGTATTGCTCTTATGGCGTGGTCACAATCCTTTATTCCGGCGCGCTGCTGGGCGCGCTGTATGACATTCCCAACATCCGCTATGACGGCTATCGCGTGCTGACCAACAAGCCGGCGTGCGGCGCCATGCGCGGACACGGCACGGTCAACGTGCGCTTTGCCTTTGAGTCGCAATTGGACGAGATTGCGGCGCAGCTGAATATCGATCCGGCGGAGATTCGCCGCGTCAATCTGCTGAAACCGCCATGCATCACGGTGAACAACCTGCGGGTGCAGAGCTACGGGTTGCCGGAGTGCATTGAGAAAGTCGTCGAGCGCTCAGGGTGGCGCGAGCGCCGAGGCCACCTTCCGCCCGGACGCGGCATGGGCGTGGCGTGCAGCCATTATGTGAGCGGCGCGGCCAACAGCATTATCCGTTCGGATATGCCGCATTCGACCGTCAATATCAAGATTGACCGCGATGGCGGCGTGGTGGTTTACACCGGCGCGTCGGACATTGGCCAGGGCTCGGACACGATGGTGGCGCAGATTGTGGCGGAGGGGCTGGGCATCAGCATGGGGCGCATTCGCGTGATCGCCGCCGACACCGATCTTACGCCGATCGACATTGGCTCGTACTCCAGCCGCGTGACCTTTATGAACGGCAATGCATCACTGCGCGCGGCGGAAGACGTGAGGAAGAAGATTGCCACGGCGGCGGCGGTGAAAATGAATTGCGCTCCGGAAGACGTGATGATGCGCGATGATCGCGTGTGGAAGCGAGGGGCGGCGGAGACGACAACCAACGGCGCGCACGCGGGGCAGATACGGGAGAAGGTGGATGCACCGCGAGGAAGCGTAAGAGAAGTCAGCGGGCGCGTGGAAGGGCAGACGCTGCGCGGTTCACTGCAGCAGAAGCGCAAAGAAGAGGGCCCGAAAGACCAGATGAGTTTTGAAGAAGCGGTGGTTTCGGCCATCGACTTTACTGGCGCACTCAGCGGCACCGGTTCGTACGCTCCGCCAAAAGATGCACGCGGCGGCGCGTTCAAAGGAGCGGGCGTGGGCCCTTCACCGGCGTATTCGTATTCGGCGCAGGTCGCGGAAGTAAGCGTGGACGAAGAGACCGGCGAGGTGAAAGTCCACAAAGTATGGGCGGCGCATGATTGCGGACGCGCGCTGAATCCGGTTTCGGTGGAAGGGCAGGTGATCGGCTCAGTGTGGATGGGGTTGGGCCAGGCGCTGCAGGAAGAGATGGTGTGGAAAGACGGGCTGCTGATGAATCCGGGCATGCTGGAGTACAAATCGCCTTCGGCCACGGAGTCGCCTGATGTGGAATGCATTATCGTCGAATCAGTGGACCCAGAAGGGCCGTTCGGCGCGAAGGAAGCCAGCGAAGGCTCGCTGGCGGCGACGATTCCGGCGATCGCCAATGCGATCTATGACGCAGTAGGTGTGCGGCTGCGCGAAGCGCCATTTACGCCGGAGCGCGTGCTGGCGGCGCTGAAGGCGAAGCATGGCGAGAAGAAATCATTGGAGATGACACGCGGCTCGGACCCTTCAACACCGACAACTTTCCGCGAGCACGGCGGCTCGCTGTGGTTCAAGGGCAAAGGACCGGAGAGGCACGTGGACGATCCGTCGCGCCGCGTGCATCAGACGGAACCGGCAGCAGGTGACGATTGAGTCTGCCCGCATTCAAGCTTCTGCGTCCGCGCATCCTGCGGCAGGCAGTGGACTACCTGGCGCGGCACGGCAATGACCTGATGGTGCTGGCCGGCGGCACGGACTTGCTGCCATCGATGAAGCAGAGGCTGTTTACGCCTGCCTATCTGATGGACATCCGTGGGATCGAGGAGATCAGGGGCATCCACGCGCGGCCGGGGGCGGGCATGGAGATTGGCGCGCTCACGCCGCTTTCCGCCGTTGAGGATTCAGAAATCATCCGGCGCAATTATCGCGTGCTGCATGAGGCGGCGATGACGGTGGCTTCACCAATCTTGCGCAACATGGGAACGCTGGGCGGCAACATTTGCCTGGACACGCGCTGCGTCTGGTATAACCAGTCACTGCAGTGGCGGCGCTCATGCGGGTTCTGTATCAAGAAAGATGGCGACCTTTGCCACGTGGCGCCGGGCGGAAAGTTTTGCTGGGCCGCGTTCTCCGGCGACACGCCGCCGGCGCTGCTCTGCCTGGGCGCTGAACTGGAGATTGCCGGACCGGCGGGATTGCGTCGCGTGGCACTCAAAGATTTTTATACCAAGATCGGCGATGCGCGCATGAAGCTGGAGCGCAATGAAATGGTGACGCGCGTTTTTCTGCCCGAGGATTCGTCGGGCTGGAAGGGAAGCTACCTGAAGCTGCGGATTCGCGGGTCGATCGACTATCCGCTGGCGGGCGTGGCGGTGGCGTTCAAAAAAAATGGCGGACCGGTGGAGGCCGCGCGCGTGGCGATTACTGCCGTCAATCCTGCGCCGCTGCTGGTTGCCGGCGCGGAGAATGCGCTGGTGGGCAAACAGATTGACGATCACGCTGCCACCGTAGTTGGCGAACTAGCGGCCAAGATGGCCAAGCCGCTGACCACGTCGGGGCTGACGCCGGAATATCGGCGGGAGATTGTGAAGGTTTACGCAAAGCGCGCGGTGCTGGCCTGCCTTTAAAATCTCGAGCGCAGCGAGAGATCCCTATGTCCGAAATGGATCATCAGGTCGGCTACAATGACCTGCCGGAGATGGACGCAGACGCAATTGCCAGTTGCTAATCGCTGAATTCCGTTATCAGGACGTCAGATAGATTCCAGGTTGTAGGGTCCCCCTCACTTCGTTCGGGACAAAGCACAAATGACCATCACTGACTGCCACATCCACATCCAACCCGTCGAGATGTTCAAGGCTGGGCCGCTTGAGGTGATGAAGAAGGCGCGTGGCCATTATGACGACATCCTGGAATACTGCCGGTCGCCCAAGGCGCTGCTGAAATATCTGGATTCAATCGGCATTGAGCGTGCCGTGCTGATCAATTACGTTGCGCCGGAGACCATGGGGTTCACGCATGAGGTGAACCAGTGGGTGGCGGATTACTGCAGGGAAAATCCCAGGCGGCTGATTTCGTGCGGGAGCGTACATCCGCGGCACTCGCTGAACGTACAGGCCGAGATGGACAAGCTGGTAAGGCTGGGCATCCGGCTGATTAAAATCCATCCGCCGCACCAGCTGCTCTACGCCAACGATTACATGAACGGCGTGAAAGAGCTGGAAGTGATTTATCGCGGTGCGGAGGCCAATGGTATTCCGGTGATGATTCATACCGGAACCTCAATCTTTCCGGCGGCGCGCAACAAGTACGGTGACCCGATTTACCTGGATGACGTGGCTGTCGATTTCCCTAAACTGAAGATACTGATGGCGCACGGCGGGCGGCCTATCTGGATGCAGACGGCATTCTTTCTGCTCCGGCGGCATAAGAATGTGCACCTGGATATCAGCGGGATTCCGCCGAAGATATTGTTAAAGTATTTTCCCCGGCTGGAAGAGATCGCGCACAAAACACTGTTCGGCACGGACTGGCCGAGCCCGGGAATTCCTGACATCAAGCAAAATCTTGATCAGTTTCAGGCGCTAACGCTATCTGATTCGGTGAAAGAACAGATTTTGAGCAAAACAGCACTGGAAATGTGGCCTTCGTAAAACTGGCGCTAATCGTTTTTATGGATTAGAGCGGAAGCAATTTGCTGAACTCGTTCAAGCGAAATGCCATCGTGCTGTTCAATGGCCAGCGGGTGTTCTGGTTCGTCGATGAAGAAGAGTGGCCGCGATCCAACGGGCTGAATACGGATCGTACATTTGAGGTTGAAAGTAGATGGCGAGTATTCAGCAAGGCCGTTGTTGATTCGTCCCTTGTAAGGCCCGATCAGTTTCTCTCGCTCAGGCGTTTGCCAATATTCGTCAATCTCATCAAAGGCTTCTTTCCAGATGGAGACCCAAACGCCCCATAAGAAACATTCATTAAGCCCAACA
>JBARMK010000271.1:0-15464 GCA_049802395.1 Candidatus Angelobacter sp. | reverse complement strand
GGACATCCGTTACGCACTGCGCGGTCTGCGCAAGTCGCCGGCTTTTGCTGCTATCGCGATTGTCACGTTGGCACTGGGCATTGGGGCCAACACGGCAATATTTACCGTTGTCAACGCTGTCTTTTTCCACCCCATTCCGGTGGCAGAACCATCAAGCCTCATGGAAATTTTCACCGTGGACCAGCGCAAGATTCTGGGCCTGACCAATAACTTCTTTCCCAACTCCTTTCCCAACGCCCAGGACATTCAGAGACGAGCCCAATCATTTTCTGGAGTCACGATCTACACGTTTGCCCCGGTCAGCATGACCATCAAAGGGCAGCCGGACCAGTATTTCTCCCAGCTCTCGACCGGTAATTTCTTTGACGTGCTGGGCGTTCATGCCGCCTTGGGGCGGACGTTCCGTCCGGATGAAGACCGCGACCTCGGTGCTGGACCTGTGGTGGTGCTGAACTACGGATTCTGGGAGCGTAAGTTTGCCGGTGATCGGAACGTGATCGGGCAGAACGTGCTGGTCAATGGGCAAGGATTCACGATTATCGGCGTGGCGCCAAAGGGTTTTCAGGGGACAAGTGTCATCGGCGGTCCGGACATGTGGATTCCCATGTCCATGCATGATCAGATTCTTACCGGCTTTACTAAGTCTCTGTTCAATGAACGGCGCTATCTCGGATTCAACGCCGTTGGCCGATTGAAAGATGGCGCGCGACAGGAGCAGGCCAAAGCTGAATTGCAAGCGATTGCCTCCGACGTGGAGAACGCGTTTCCGCTGGCCAACAAAGGCCGCAGCTTTACCGTGCAGCCTTTGCTGCAATCGAGCATCAATCCCAACCAGCGCAAGCAATTTGAGTTGGCCGGCGTCATGATGATGAGCGTAGTGGGCATCGTGCTTGCAATCGCCTGTTTCAACATTGCGAACTTGTTGCTCGCGCGTGCAGCGGGACGAAAACGCGAAATTTCCATCCGCGTCGCCATCGGCGCTTCGCGAGGCAGGATCGTTACGCAGTTGCTTACTGAGGCGCTGGTGCTGGCGCTTGCCGGCGGCGTGCTGGGACTCGGTTTGGCGCTGGTTGGCCGCGATCTTATGTGGCGCTTTCGTCCGCCGCTGCTCGCCGCAGACGGCATGGATCTTTCGCTCAACTGGCATGTTCTGGCGTTTACGTTAGTGGTGGCGGTTGGCACCGGATTGATTTTTGGCTTGGCGCCGGCGTTTCGCGCCGCGCGGCCGGACCTGGTCTCTGAGTTGAAAGAACGTGCTGGAGGCGATCCGCACAAAGGCAGCCGCTTTAATATTCGCGACGTTTTCATTGCGCTCCAGGTATCGTTCTCGTTGATTGCGCTGGTAGGCGCGGGGCTTTTCCTGCTTAGTTTGCGCAACGCGCAGGAAATGGACCCGGGCTTTGACACTCACAACCTGGCGATACTTACCTTCGACCTGGGCGCGATGAACTATGATAACGCGCGCGCTCGGGAGTTCGAACGCCGTGCTCTTGAGGCTGCGCAGGCTACTCCGGGTGTGAAGGCCGCAACGCTCTCCAACACAATTCCGCTATTTTTTGGCGGATTCGGCAGAACGCTTTTCCGGGAAGGCGAAGACACAAGCAGCGGGCAGAGCGGCCACGTCGCCCAGGTCTCAGTGATTTCTCCAGAGTACCTCTCGACCATGGGCATTCCCATGGTGCGTGGGCAAATCTTTGACAGCAATGTGCGTGAAGATAGTCCGCGCGTTGCCATCATCAATGAAACCGCGGCCCGCCAAATCTGGCCGAATGAAGATCCCATAGGCAAGCGCTTCCAGTTCTTCCGCGATAACGGCATGACACAGGTTATCGGCATTGTGCATGATTCCAAATACAACACGCTGGGGGAGGAAGCGCGGCCCTACATGTACGTTCCGCTGGTGCAGAACCCCAACGCCGCCGTCACGCTATTCTTCAGGATGCAGACCGATCCTAAAACCGTGTTGAGCACAGTGCGGAGCAAAGTGCAAGAGATGGACCGCAACCTTCCCATCACCAACGTATGGCCGATTGGCGAAGTTATCTCGCAGTCGCTGTGGGCGGCCAGCTTCGCCGCGAGCCTGCTTACGGTCTTTGCCCTGATTGCCATGGCGCTCTGTGCGGTGGGGATTTATGGCGTGGTGGGATATTCAGTGGGCCAGCGCCTGCGTGAGTTCGGCATTCGCCTGGCCCTGGGCGCGCAGCCGGGTGACGTGCTGTTGATGGTGCTGCGGCAAAGCGCCATTATTATGGCCGCCGGACTTGTGGCCGGATTGCTTGCGGCTTTTCTCCTGGTTCGGTTCATCACCACATTTTTGTATGGCGTGAACACCAATTCTCCGGTGGCGTTTTTGGCCACGGCGCTGGTGCTGGCGCTTGTGGGAGTCTTTGCCAGTTACATTCCGGCACGTCGCGCAGCCAAAGTGGACCCCATTGTGGCGCTGCGTTATGAGTAAATCGAACTTATACCGCCAAGGACACCCAGGTTTCACGAAGGTCGTTCCTGGTTGGGACGACCCTCGGGTACTTTGGTGGTTAGTTGCAGCTCTTATCGGTACGCAATCGTCATCTGGTCAACGAAAATGCTATAGGGCGCGGCCGTGCTGTTGCTGTCAAGTTGCACCGCGTTGGTAAAGGTGTTGTTTGGTGATCCGGAGAAAAATGCGTTGTGCGTGATGTTCACCGGAACGCGGACGCCATCCACCGTAAGCCCGTCATGGATGACGAGGTGCGCTGTAGCGTCATTGTGGTATTCAGCGACAATGTGGTGCCATGTGCCCGGCGTAAAACGTGTAAGCAGGATTCCGGTTGAGTCCCAGCGCTTAAGTCCATAGTCGAAGATCCGCCACTCATTGGTCGGATACAGTGCCTGCCAGCTGAAGTTATAGACCCATCCATTCAGCGTCTGCTGGCATTCGAATTCGATAGCCTGCGGCAAATTTTCCGATCCCGTTGGAATATACAGATCGAACTCGTAGGTAAGAGCGGTCATAGGCGTACTTGTCGGCGTGTGTCTCTGGTAGAAGTAGCCGTTGGTATAAGGGACTGAAGCTGCGATGGAGAACTGTGTGGATGAGCCATCTTCGCTTGGCGCCGCCATACCCAGCGTGTCAAAGTATGCGGCTGTCGGCCCGGTGCCGCCGTTGTTGCCGCAATTGCCGCACGTGAGCCACGGATTTTCTTCGACGCGATTCAGTACCGTGCTGCTGGGTGATGTGCCCGGAGTCGGCGTCGGTGCCGGCGGCGCTGGAGTCGCTGCTGGCGATGGCGCCGGAGTGGGTGCTGGCAAAGTGCTTGCGGTTGTCGTAGCGGTGTTACCTCCGCAGGACACTACGCCAAAAATCAAAGCGAGAATCAACGAGCACAGTTGAGTAATTTGCCAGGGCCGCAAGAGGCCTCCTAAAGGACTAAGTGGATTAAGTGGCTGGCTCACTCTACTAAGCAGCGCGTAATTTTGGATTACGACAAACGCCTGAGGCAGAAATTAAGGCAGTGAGCTAGAGGAAGGGCTTAGGTATTATTCCCTCACATCTTCTTGCTTAGAGGAAGACCTCATTTCGCCAAAATAGAAGAGTTGAACCGTTCGATAAGTGCTTTATATTCAGCGAGTACATATATATCGGTAAACCAACGTAATTTGTTTATCTTCAATGGGTTTGCCAGAATTGGCCAACGATCTCTGCTAAAACGTATTTTTGGCAGGGCCAGATCATCAGATAGCGCCGTTAGTACGTGGTCATTAGTACGAGCAATTGCACCAGCAGCCTTAAGGACACAGGTGAACATTCGATACTGCGGGTGACTGCCCTGCGGCATAATGGGCCAAACAGTTTTCGATAAAAACTCAAGGGAGCGGCGACCAGCGATTGACTTCCGGCGATCTGGGCTTAGCCAAAACGGAACCGTTGTTTCGCGTGTCCGGTCTTAGCGTCGAGTATGACGCTGCGGGCGGAGACGTGGTTCGCGCATTGCGCCGCGTGGATTTTGAAATTGTCCCGGGCCAGACCGTTGGCGTGCTGGGCGCGTCGGGATCAGGCAAGAGTTCGCTGGCTTTGGCCCTGATGCAGTTGCTGCCGCGCAACGCTCGCATTGTTTCCGGAACTGTCGAGTATCGTGGCCGCGGCCTGGCGGAGTTTTCCCCGCAACAACTCAGAGAGATGCGCGGCGCTGAAGTAGCGCTGATATCGCAGGAGCCCGCACTGGCGTTGAACCCCGTGTTGTCACTCGGCAGCCAGATCGTTGACGTGTTGAAGGCCCACAGCACATTCGATCGCACGCAACTGGCCGCGAGAAGCAAAGACATATTGCGCGAAGTTGGATTTGAAGATCCTGAGCGGATTATGCGCGCGTATCCGCACCAGCTCAGCGGCGGTCAGCGGCAGCGTGTGGCCATCGCGCAGGCTCTGGTTTGCCGTCCAAAGCTGCTGATTGCCGATGAGCCTTTGAGCTCGCTTGACGCAGCCACGCAGGCCGATATCGTGGACCTGCTTCGCCGGCTCAAGCGTGAGATGGACCTGGCGATGATGTTTGTGACTCACAACGCTGGCGTGCTGTCATCGCTGGCGGACATGGTTATCGTGATGCGCGAAGGAGAAGTGCTGGCTCGCGGACCAATGGAAGAATTGCAGAGCAGCGCTGATCCTTACCTGCAGGGCTTGTTGTTTCCGGAAAAAATCATCGCCGCGGTGAAGCATCAGGAAGATAAATCGAGCGACCTGACGCGTCCGCTGCTGCACGTGCGCAACGTGAGCAAAAAATTTGTCCAGCAGCGGATCTTGTCGCGCAGGAAATTTGTGGTGCAGTCGCTCGACGGTGTCGATCTGGAGTTGCGGGTAGGCGCGACCCTGGCGGTACTGGGGCGTTCCGGATCAGGGAAGTCAACATTAGCGCGATGCATTGCCGGATTTGAGACGCCGGATTCGGGCGAGATCCTGCTCGCAGGCGAGAAGGATCGCCAATCGCGGCCGGTCCAGATGATCTTTCAGGACGCTGCAACCTCGTTGAATCCGCGCTTTACTGCCTGGCAGGTCGTAGCGGAGCCGCTGGAGATTGCCCACTGGAAGACGAATTTAGAACGCACTGCACGCGCGCTTGAGCTGATGGAAGAAGTTGGCCTTGATCCTGAATGGGCGGGACGGCTCGCCGGCGAGTTCAGCGGAGGCCAACGGCAAAGGCTGGCTTTGGCGCGCGCGCTGGCGGCCCAACCCAGGCTGCTCCTCATGGATGAAGCGCTCTCCGGCTTGGACTTGCCGCTGCAAGCGCAGATGGTACGCCTGCTGATGGAATTGCAGGCGCGGCATGGGCTGACGTATCTCTACATCTCGCACGACCTCAATTTCATCGCGCTGTTTGCGCAGGAAGTTGTGGTGATGGAGGCGGGCAAAATTGTGGAACGGCTCGCGCCTTCAAAACTGGGACAGAGTTCACACCCAGCCACGCGGGCTCTGGTGGAAGCCAGCGAGCGGCTGCATGCGCCCGGCGTGGAGGTGCCCGTATGATCCGCTATCTCGGACGCCGGATCGTACACGGAATAGTGATGTTGTTTGGCCTCTCTATCCTGATGTTCCTGCTGCTACAGGCCGCGCCGGGAGAGTTCCTGAGCGAGCTTAGGCTGAACTCGCAGGTTTCGCCGGAAACAGTCGCCGGTTTGCGTGTGCAATACGGGCTAGACCAGCCCTTGCCGGTACGTTACTGGAAATGGGTGAAGTCTTGCAGCAAGGGCGAATTCGGATATTCCTTTGCCTACAACACTCCTGCGTCCGCACTGTTATGGCCGCGAGCGCGGAACACGCTTCTGCTGACTATTCCCGCGGTGCTGATCTCATGGCTGATCGCGGTGCCGCTGGGGGTTTTGGTGGCCACGCAACGAAAGGGAAGCTGGGGTGACCGGCTGTTTTCAGGTGGAACATCCACGTTGCTGGCGCTGCCTGATGTACTGATCGCTCTGCTGGCCTTGCTGGTTGCGCTCAAAACTGGAATCTTTCCCGTGGGCGGCATGACCTCTGTCAATTCGCAGGAGCAGAGTACGTGGGAGTGGTTGCGCGATATCGGCTGGCACATGTTTCTGCCGGTAACAGCGCTGGTGATCGGTTCGCTTACGATCATCCTGCGCCACGTGCGCGCCAGCGTAAGCGAGGTGCTGGAATCTTCGTACATGCGTGCGGCGGAAGGACACGGCTTGCCGCGTTTCAAACTTCTGTTTCAATACGCGCTGCCCGCCGCGGCGAATCCGCTGATCTCGCTTTTCGGGCTTTCGGTGGCGCTGCTGCTGAGCATCTCTCTTCTGATCGAAGTCGTCATGAGTTGGCCGGGCATTGGGCCATTGCTGCTGGAAGCGATCCTGGCCCGAGATCTCTTTGTCGTGATCGGCGCCGTCATGCTCTCCACGGTGTTTTTGATTGCAGGCAATCTTTTGGCGGACATCCTGCTTTATGCCTTTGATCCGAGAATCAGGATGCAATCATGAGCAAGCGCTTCAAACTCAAATGGGCGCTCTGGTTTCTCCTGATTATCCACACGGTCGTGGTGCTTGCCGGCTTCCTGGCTCCCTATAGCTTTGAGACACAGGACCGTCTGCACGCATACGCGCCCCCAACCCGGGTGCACTTTGTCGATTGCCAGGGAAAATTCCATCTGCGCCCATTCGTCTATGTCACCAAAAACGCGGATGACAGTCTAACTGAGTACACGCAGGATTGTTCGCAGCCGTTCCACATTCAATTCTTTCGGCGGGGAGACGAATACACGTTTCTGGGAATGTTTCATTCCAGGCGGCATCTGTTCGGAGTGGAAACACCGGCGGGCCTGTTTCTGCTCGGCACGGACGGCTTTGGCCGCGATCAATTTTCTCGCTTGCTCTATGGCGGCCAGGTCTCATTGTTCGCCGGATTCGTGGCCGCGGTCTTCTCGGTGTTAACCGGATTGTTTCTGGGTGCAATTGCAGGAATGTATGGCGGCTACGTCGATGACGTCGCGATGCGCGTGGCGGAAGTGTTTATCACTGTTCCATGGTTTTACTTATTGATTGCGGTGCGCGCTTTCCTGCCGCTGCAAATTAGTCCGGTGACGGCCTTCCTTCTGGTGGTGGCAGTGATCGGAGTCGTGGGCTGGGGGCGCCCCGCGCGACTGGTGCGCGGCGTGGTGCTCAGCGCGCGCGAGCGCAATTTCGTTCTCGCCGCCCGTGGGTTCGGCGCTTCCAAAGCCTATCTCTTGCGCCGCCATCTCATGCCCTTGACCTTTCGCGTGCTGCTCACGCAGATGACCGTCCTGATTCCGCAGTTCATTCTGGCCGAGGTAATTCTTTCTTTTCTCGGCTTGGGCATTGGCGAACCCTTCCCCAGTTGGGGCAATATGCTGGCCCAGGCGCAGCAATATCATGTGCTGGTTTCGTACTGGTGGATGCTCCTGCCCGGCCTGGCTCCCATCCCCGTCTTTCTGGCGTATCACTCATTAGCGGAGACGCTGGAGGAGCGAGTAAAATCAAACGTCTGATCCCCCAGAAAAGGTTGGGTCTTTTGCGCCTGGTCCTCTTAAGCCTGGTTCGCTTTATCCTGTGGTGTGTGGCGGTGCTTCCATCGCTCGCCGCAGCGCAGCCCGGTGCGCCGGAAGACTTGCTGCGCACGACCTCTGAGCCGGGAACCCGCGGCGGAAACCTTGTGATTGCCCAGCGGTCTGAGCCGCGCAGCTTCAACCCGGCAACGGCCGCCGCCGCCAACGACCAGAACTCTCAGGGCGTGAACGCGCGCCTGATGGGCGATCTGATCCACATTAATCGCGCCACGCAAAAGACTGAACCGGCGCTGGCCAAGTCATGGACCATATCGAAAGATGGGACACAGATGACGGTAAAGCTCCGTCACGGCCTGCTCTTCTCTGACGGCGCTCCGTTTGACGCCGATGACGTGCTCTTCTCCTTCAAGGTTTATCTCGACGAGCAGGTGCACTCTCCTCAGCGTGACTTGCTGATCATCTCAGGGCATGCGGTAAAAGTGGAAAAACTTGACGCCTATACCGTCCGCTTTACTTTTTCCGCGCCTTATTCGGCGGCGGAGAGGGTTTTTGATGGTCTGGCAATACTTCCCCGGCATTTATTGGAGAAGGACTATCTGGCGGGCAAGATCAACCAGGACTGGACGCTCACCACTCCGCCGGAGAAGATGGCCGGTCTGGGAGCGTTCCGGGTGAAGCAGGTAGTTCCCGGTGACCGCGTCGTGCTGGAGCGCAATCCTTATTACTGGAAGGTGGATGCGAAAGGGCAGCGGCTGCCCTATCTCGATGAGCTTACTTTCATGGTGGTGCCCACACAGGACGCGCAGGTCATCCGTTTTCAGGCCGGCGACTCGCAGATCATCAGTGGGCTCAGCGCCGACAATTTCAATGCACTGGAGCCGGAGCAGAAATCCCGCCACTTCAAGCTGTACGACGCCGGGCCTGGCCTTGAATACAACTTCCTGATGTTCAACCTGAACGATGATGTTGAGGGACGTTTTCCCGAAGTCGCACGCAGGCAGAAGTGGTTTCGCGACGTGCGCTTTCGTCAGGCTGTCTCGGCGGCCGTCGATCGCGCTGCAATCCTTCGCCTGGTTCATCACAACCGCGGAGTTGCGCTGGCCACCCATGTGAGCCCGGGCAACAAGCAGTGGTTCGATGCAGCCATTCCCGCACCGGTGCGCTCCCTGCCCAAAGCGCGTGAGCTCTTGAAAGCTGCCGGATTTTCCTGGAAGGCCGATGGCGCCCTCGTCGATTCAAGCGGACAGCCGGTGGAGTTCACCATTGTTGTGAGCTCCAGCAGCACACTGCGGGGACAGATCGCCACCTTGTTGCAGGATGACCTCAAGCAAATTGGAATAGCCGCGCATGTGGTCCCCATGGAATCCAGGTCGGCCACCGATCGCGTGCTGAACACACATGACTACGAGGCGATCGTGATGGGGCTGGTGAGCGGCGATGCCGATCCCACCCCAGACATGAACATCCTCATGTCCGATGGCCAGACGCATCTGTGGCATCTTGGCGAGAAGACGCCGGCAACGCCATGGGAGGCCGAACTCGACCAGCTGATGCAAAAACAGTTGGTCACCATGAATTACGCACAGCGAAAGAAGATCTATGACCGGGTGCAGGAAGTCCTGGCCCAGCAACTTCCCATGGTGTATCTGACCAGCCCCAATATTCTGGTGGGGGCCCAGGAAAACTTGGGTAATTTCCGTCCAGCCATCATTGAACAGTATACTTTTTGGAACGCAGATGAGTTGTTTTGGCGCACCCCCGCCGGTAAACATTGAATGGACGACAACGCCAAGGAAATATCTTTACCCACAACTCGGGACACAGCGGCTGAGGACGAAAAGCTGGTACAGGACTGTCTGGCCGGCGATGAGCGGGCATGGACAACGCTCATCGAGAAATATAAGCGGCTGATCTATTCCGTCCCGGTTAAGTACGGGTTCAGTCCGGACGAAGCTGGAGACATTTTCCAGAACGTCTGCATCGACCTTTACACCAACCTCGGCAAGCTCAGGAAGATTGAATCGCTGCGATCGTGGCTGATTACGGTGGCCACGCACAAGTGCTTCCACGTTAAAAAGCATCAGAGGCCCGATGTCGAACTCGATGCCATGGAACAGGAGATGGCAGAGGAAATCGCTGCCGCGCCCCAGGTGCTGCAGGAGGTGCAGGAGGAGCAGGCCGTCCGTGACGCGATTGAGCGGCTGACTCCGCGCTGCGCGCAACTGGTGAAGCTGCTGTTCTATGAGCAGCCGCCGGTGCCGTACAACGAGGTTGCGCAGAAGCTGGGCTTGGCTACCGGGTCTATCGGGTTCATTCGCGGGCGCTGTCTGAACCGCTTGCAAAAGATTCTGGCGGAGCTGGGATTTTAGATGTCGCAACAGGGACCGAACTTCGGGCTGGAGCAATGGATCATCGATCTGGCATCCATTGGCGAAGAAGGGAAGCGCCGCGCTTTTCTCGCCGAGCAGCCCCAGTCGCGTTCCAAGGAAGCTGTTGACGCCCTTTATAACGCGGTGGTCACGTTTGCGCGCGTCGACCTGCAGAAAGCGGACAAGCTGGCGCAGGCCAGTTCCTGGATTGCCGAAGAGCTCAACGATGCTTATGCCTCGGCGCAAAGCGCGCGCGCCGTGGGGCACGTTCTTTACCTCACGGGAAAATATCCACTGGCAATTCGCGAGTACGAAAAGGCGCTGCAGATCTTTGAGCAGACCAGACGAGAAGTGGATTACGCCCGCACCATCAGCGGGGCCCTGCAAAGCCTGATCTATGATGGCCAGTACGAACGCGCTTTCAAGTTGGGCGAGCAGGCGCGCGGCATCTTCCATGCCCATAAAGACAGGCTCCGGCTTGCACGGCTGGACAGCAATATCGCCAACATTTATTACCGGCAGGACCGTTTTCAAGAAGCCGTGGAACTTTATGAAAAGGCCTACGGGGAATTTCTGCAATGTGGCGAACCGCTCGATATCGCTGCTGTCCTCAGGAACCTGGCCGTCTGCTATATCAGCCTGAACGATTTCCCGCATGCGGAAGGGACCTATCGTCTGGCCCGGCAGCACTGCCTGGAACACGGATTTTCGCTGCTGGTGGCGGAAGCCGACTACAACGTTGCTTATCTCCATTATCTGCGTGGAGAGTATTTGCGGGCGATCGAACTTTATGACCAGACGCGCGCTCTGTGCGAGCAACTCGGTGACCGTTATCACCAGGCGCTTTGCGACCTTGACGAATCGGAAATTTACCTGGAACTCAACCTGACCGAGGGTGGTACCGAGCTCGCTCAGGACGCGTTCAACGCTTTCCGCGAGCTTGGCATGAAATATGAAGCGGCCAAGGCCGCCACATTTTCCGCCATCGCCATAAGCCAGCAAGGGCGCGACAAGCAGGCACTGGAGGTGTTCGATCAAGCACGCGGCCTGTTTGTGAAAGAGCAAAACGAGCTGTGGCCGGCGCTGATAGACCTTTACAAAGCCTTGGTGTTGTATGAAGTAGGAAAGAACGACCAGGCGGAAGACCTGGCAGCGACGGCGCTGGAATATTTTGCGACCTCCGCTTTGGCATCGAAAGCGGCCCTATGTGAACTCCTGTTGGCGGCCATCGAGCTGCGCGGATCAGACCCCGAGGAGGCCCGGAGTTATTGCAGCGCAGCGCTCTCCCGCCTCACTCATATCGATTCACCGGCCACCTATCAGGCGTATTTCATGCTGGGCCAGGCGGAGGAGGCCAGCGGCAACACTGAGCTGGCGCGCCACGCCTATGAGCACGCATTTAAGAAGCTGGAAGACCTGCGCAGCCATCTGGGCAAGGAAGAGCTGAAAATCGCCTTCCTGAAAAACAAGCTGGCCGTATACGAAGGATTGGTCATCACCTCACTGGCGATCAGCTTCAGCGCGCGGGCGCAGAAGGAAGCTTTCGGCTACATCGAACAGGCGAAATCACGCAGCCTGGCAGACCTGATTGCGTTCCGTGCGTCGTCGATCGCTTCCCGGGAGCCGGAAGCTCTTTCGCCCGCCATGGGAGAGTTCCGCGATCTGCGCCAGAAACTCAATTGGACATATCACCAAATCGAGTTGGAAGAGCTGAACCGCGAAGGCAGCTCGCAAGAGAAAATCCAGCAACTGCGTCTGCAGAGCCGGAATTATGAAGATGCACTGGTCAAGGCTTTTTCCCAGGTTCAAAGCGTGGACCGCGAATTTGCCAGCCTGCAAAACGCCAAGACCGTTCCCGTGGATGACCTGCAGCGCATGCTGCCCGAGAACTCCATGTTGCTGGAGTATTACACCGCGCGTAACCGCTTTTACGTGTGCCTGATTTCACGCAAGCAATTTAAGATACTGTCCCTGGGAGACGTGCTGCCGGTGCGCGAGAAACTCCGCCTGTTGCAGCTGCAACTGGCCAAGTTCCGGCTGGGCGACGACTATACCAATCCGCTGGAAAAGCAACTGCTGGAAGCTACGCAGGCACATCTGGAAGAGCTCTACTCGCTATTGGTTGCGCCGTTCCGGCAGCAGCTCAATGCCGAGCATCTGATTGTTGTTCCGCACGCCTTTCTTCACTACCTGCCTTTTCACGCGCTTTCAGATGGTCAGCGCTATCTGATTGATGACTTCTCCATTTCCTATGCGCCCAGCAGCACTGTCTTTGCCGCATGTCAGGAGAAAAGCCAGATGGGAAGCGACGGAGAGACGCTGGTATTGGCGGTACCTGATACGCGGGCGCCTTTTATCGAAGAAGAGGCTCGATATGTGGCCGAAGCGATGGGAGGTGCGCGGCTGTTTATGGGGGACGAGGCCACTGAGGAGCAACTGCGGACCTTCGGCCCTAAGAGCCGCTTCATTCATATCGCCACGCACGGTTATTTCCGCCAGGACAACCCCATGTTTTCGTCCATACGGCTTGGCAACTCGCTGCTGAGCCTCTTTGATTTGTATCAGTTGCATTTCGATGCTGAACTGGTTACGTTGAGCGGTTGCGGCACAGGCATGAACGTGGTCATAGGCGGGGATGAATTGATCGGCTTGGTGCGCGGGCTGTTATATGCGGGGGCCCAGACCCTGCTGGTAAGTCTGTGGGAGGTGCATGATCAGAGCACCGCGGAATTCATGGGAGACTTCTACAGGAACTATAAGAGTTCCGCCAATAAGGCGAATGCATTACGAACAGCGATCATGAGTTTGAAGCAAAAACACCGCCATCCCTACTATTGGGCGGCTTTTGCCCTGGTGGGAAAATTCTCATAGCCACAAAAATAAATGACGGAGGTTATATTTTTGGTTCTATTAGAGACTCTTATGACCAGAAGCAGGCTCATCCGTCGACTGCTAAAAGGGGGAATACGGACCCGGAAGCCGTACTCCCCTTGATTGAATTGTGAGACGAGAAAAAGAAGTCAAATATGACTCAAGCGCGCCATTTCGATATTACTGAGTGGGCTGACTACGTGAGAAACGTGGTTTCCGCGGAGCAAAAAGAGCAAATGCTGGCGCATTTGCAGGCTGGTTGCTCCAAGTGCGAGAAAGTACAAACCCTGATGTCGCGCTTTGCGACCATCTGTACGCGTGAGGCCGCCTTTCAGGTTCCCCGCGCCGCAGAACTTCAGGTAAAGGCCCTTGTAGCCCTGAACAAAGCTCCGCGTCGCAGCGCTCTTGAGCGCCTTTTGGGCAATCTTGTTTACGACAGCGTGAATGATCCCCAGCCAGTAGGCGTCCGGGGAACTCACCAGATTAACCGGCAGGTCCTCTTCCATGCCGGCGAGTACTCAGTGGATCTTCGTTTCGAGCACGAAAAAGGATCGGCCAGCATGGTGTTGGTGGGGCAAATCGCCAACCAGAATGCGCCAGAAGATATGCTGGCGAACGTGCCCGTGATTCTTGTAGCGGGAACTCGCGAACTTACCCGCTCCATCAGCAACACCTTTGGTGAGTTTCAGCTTGAATATGTTCCGGAAAGCGATCTGCGCTTGCTGGTGCCGCTCGAGTCCAAAGGGCAGGAACTGGAAGTACAGTTGGGCCAAACGCCGCAGTTTTAATCAACCTGAATGGATTACTGGTAGCCGACGATGAGAAACCTTAGATTATTGACGATGATGGGTTTGCTGGTAAGTCTGTCTGCGATGGCGCAGACCAGCTATATCGTCACGGCTTCTCCCAGCAACATGCAGAGTGTGATTGACCGGCACGGTTTCACTGTAGTCAAAGAACTGTTTGATGGCGACAACTGCGTCATGCTGGTGACCTCCCCTTCGGCCAGCGTGAACGATGTGGAAACAGAAGTTGCATCAGACGTGCTCGTGACGGCCTTTGAGCCTGAGCAGCATCCGGCCTTGCCAGAGCTGAATGGAGCGACCCAGGCCACGCTCACGCAATCCACTACCAGCATCCTTGATTCCCTGCCAGGGCGTACTCTGGTCTCATTTTTCGGCAGCACCGTCCCCAGCAACTACACCACGCAAACTGCTACCCGCATTATTCGCCTGGACGCTGCCCGTGGGTCCACTAAGTTGACCGGCGTAGGCACAGTGGCAGTGATCGATACCGGCGCTGATCTGAGCCACCCGGCGCTCTCCGCAGTTCTGGTACCGGGCTATGATTTTACGCGCGATGTGGCTGGCGCCTCAGAGTTAGCCGATCTTGATCCAGCGATGGCGGCCCGGCTGCAGCAATCCACCACCAGTATTCTTGATGCGCAAAACACCCTGATCCTAAATGGCTCAGCGGTGGCAATTCTGAATCAAAGCACCACTTCGATCCTGGATCAGTCCACAACATCGATTCTGGATAGCACGCTGGCCGAATTTGGCCACGGCACCATGACAGCGGGCATCGTTCATCTGGTTGCACCCACCGCAAAGATCATGCCCCTGAAGGCCTTTCGCGCTGACGGATCATCCAATCTCTCCGATATTATTAGCGCCATCTATTATGCGGCTGACAACGGCGCCAATATTATCAGCATGAGTTTCAGCATTGGACAGGCTTCGCCAGGTCTAACAACCGCTGTGCAGTATGCGTTGAGTAAGAATGTGGCCGTGGTGGCATCATCCGGCAACGACGGCATTAAGACGCTGGTTTTCCCTGCCAGCATCGGTGGAGTTCAAGGCATCGGTTCCAGCACCAACAGCGACACGCGCAGCACATTCTCTAACTTCGGCTCTGGCGTGGTTACCTTTGCCGCCCCGGGCGAAGGCGTAATTACCACCTATCCCGGCGGAAACTACGCGGCGGGCTGGGGAACCTCTTTCAGCGCTCCCATGGTGGCTGGTTCTGCAGCACTGGTGCTTCAGGTTCGCCCATTGGCAAAACCGGGCGACATTACCAACGCGCTCTCCAAGACGAAGCAGATTAACGACATGGGCTACGGCCGCATTGACCTTTATCAGTCGCTGATGAACCTTCAGAGCAGCAGTGGCAGCGGCCCCAGCAAAACGGCTCCGTAGATATCTGGCTTAAGAACCTTCCTCTGATCCGATAAAATTTATTAACAAGTCTAATTTTTTAACCCGGTTTTTCTCGATCCTGGGCCCATTTTGACCGTTCCAGCCAGCGATTCCGAAGACGTTTGGCTGGCGAGCCTCTGCAAGCGCACCTTGAATCTGTCCCCGCCGTTTGTCATTGTAAATCATCAACTTATGAGCATATTTCGGGACCTAAGTTTTTCCTCGACGTAAAGAATATTTTGTTTTCGATTCGCTTTTCCAGCCGTCTGTCTGAGAGCATGCGAAATTTTGCTTGCGCCCCTAAAACAGTGTTCTCGCTATACTGTCCCCAGTTTGACGGATCAACCCGAAGGGAGCCTCTGGGGTCGTTACGGGACGCTCAAGAGGACGAACAGAATGTCGCATTTTAGGGTGCTTGCTAAGATTTTGTGTGCCGCGGCTTTGCTGCTGGGAATGCCTCTGGTCGCCCAGGACAAGTATGTCCTGGTGACCTCGCCCTCCAAGGTGCAGGATGTTTGTGG